>DATLSI010000202.1:0-34714 GCA_035534255.1 Ktedonobacteraceae bacterium
ACGCAAACTCTGCGTTATGCATAAAAGACGTTCTGGAACGCGCGTTTGCCTTGACTTTTGTGAAACAAGATGATATACTAAGCGTGTCCCATGAAGGGACGCTCCAGGGAACGAAAGAGACCCTGGCACCTGGCGAGAGGACTCGCATTGGGCATCCGAAAGGAGTTCTTAATGAAACCAATGAAGAAACCAATCCGCCTCTTAGGAGTCGTATTTCAGATTGACTAGGAGCGCCCGTGCAGGCGGGCAAGCCGAGCCTCTGGGCTGATTGACCACTACCTTGCTTACCGCTGCTGTCTCTTTTGAGCAGAACAGCCGGTCTTTACGACGACTTACGTCGCAGGTTGGGAACAGTAACCAGGGGAACATTAAAACGGGCATATCTTTACAACTCATGCCCTACTATAAGAAATAAATCTCGGTTTAATGTATTGCTGGAGTTGTGCAGAAAAAAACACACAGGGCCTGGACTAAAGAAGTTCCAGGCCCTGCTGCTTTTTGGTGAAGCCCAATTTAATCTCCCAGTGACAGGATAGCCATAAACGCTTCCTGCGGAATCTCCACATTGCCTACCATCTTCAGGCGTTTCTTGCCCTCTTTTTGCTTCTCCAGCAGTTTGCGCTTGCGCGATATGTCGCCGCCGTAACATTTGGCGAGCACGTCTTTGCGCACCGCTTTCACGGTCTCGCGAGCGATGACACGCGCTCCGATAGCGGCCTGGATGGGTACTTCGAAAAGCTGGCGTGGGATGAGGCTGCGCAGCTTCTCGACCAGCAAGCGCCCCTGCGTATAGGCTTTGTCGCGGTGCATAATCAACGATAGGGCATCAACGGATATGGCATTGACGAGGATATCGAGCTTCACAAGGTCGGCTTCGTGATAGCCACCGAAGGTATAATCCAGCGAGGCGTAACCCTGCGTGCGCGACTTGAGCTGGTCGTAGAAGTCGGTAATCAGTTCGGCCAGCGGAATGTTATAGGTGAGCAACACGCGCTCGGCCTCTATGTATTTCATCTCTTTGAACGCGCCGCGCCGCGTGGTCACGAGGTCCATAATGGTGCCGATATAACGCGTGGGGGTGAAGATGGAGATATCCATCCAGGGTTCTTCGATTTTCTCGATCTCACCGGCATCGGGCATCTCCGATGGATTGTCCACTTCCAGCTCTTCCCCGTTGGTGCGGGTCACGTGATATTGCACGCTGGGCGCGGTCGCCAGGATGTCCAGGTTATATTCGCGTTCGATGCGCTCCTGCACGATCTCCATATGCAAGAGGCCCAGGAAGCCGCAGCGAAAGCCAAAACCCAGCGCGGTCGAGGTTTCCGGCTCGTAAAAAAGCGAGGCATCATTGAGTTTCAGCCGGTCCAAGGCGTCATGCAGCAGAGGGTACTCATTGCCTTCGACCGGGTAAATACCGGCGTATACCATCGGTTTGGCCGGGTTATAGCCCGCTAGAGGCTCGACATGCACCAGCGCTGCGGGAACGGTGATAGTATCGCCCACGCGGCAATCCTTCACATTTTTGAAGCCGGTAGCTACATAGCCAACCTCTCCGGCGGAGAGTATTTCCGATGAGGTCAGGCGCGGATGAAAATAGCCAGCTTCAAGAATCTCGGTGGTGCTGCCCGTTGCCATCAAGACAATTTTCTCGCCTTCGTGCAGTTCGCCATCCACTACGCGCACATAGGCTATCACGCCTTTGTAGGCGTCGTAGTGCGAGTCAAATACCAGGGCGCGCAGGGGGTGCTCTGCTTCGCCCTTTGGCGCGGGAATCTGCTTGATGATAGCTTCCAGGATTTCCTGCGTGCCGATGCCTTCTTTGGCGGATGCCAGGATACATTCTTCTCTGGGCAGGCCGATCACATCCTCGACTTCTTGCATCACCCGTTCAGGATCGGCGCTGGGCAAATCGATCTTGTTGATCACCGGGATGATGCTCAGGTCGGCCTCAAGTGCCAGGTACAGGTTCGCCAGCGTTTGCGCCTCGATGCCCTGCGTGGCGTCGATCACCAGCAGCGCGCCCTCGCACGCTGCCAGGCTGCGCGACACCTCATATGTAAAATCGACGTGGCCGGGGGTATCGATCAGGTTGAGTTCGAACTGCTCACCGTTGAGCGCGCTATAGAGCATGCGCACCGCCTGCGCCTTGATGGTAATGCCCTTTTCGCGCTCTAAATCCATCTGGTCGAGCGTCTGCTCCATCATTTCGCGTTTGGAGACGGTTCCGGTGTATTCAAGCAGGCGATCAGCAAGCGTCGATTTGCCATGATCGATGTGAGCGATAATGCAAAAGTTACGAATATGTGCTTGATCTGTCATTCAATGATTCCTCCGCACAACACCTCATCACCATCGTTGCCGCCATAGAAGACGGCGGCCTGTCCGGGTGTGACGGCCCGTTGTGGGTGTATAAAGGTAACGCTCGCGCGTTTGTCGTCCAGGGGTGTAACCAGGGCTTCCTGTTCGGGGGCCTTGTAGCGTATGCGCGCGCGCGCCGTGAATGGTTCGGTCGGTGTCTCGCCGCTTACATAGTGCATCTTGCCGACAATGCAACTCGTCTTTTCCAGCGCTGCCGCCGGTCCGACGATGAGCATGTTCTGTTCCGCGTCGATTTTCAGCACGTGCAGCGGCTCAGGTGAGGTCAGTCCCAGCCCTTTGCGCTGCCCGATGGTGTAGTAGGCCAGCCCGCGATGCCGTCCCAGCGTTGCTCCGTTCGTGTCGATGATTGGGCCGGGCTTCGCTATGGAGATCATGCCGTTCGGGCGCGCTGCCTGCGCCGCGCTGCCGACGCCGGCTCCTATAAGTACCGGGTCTGCTCCCTGGTTCTCGGCATAGCGATCAATGAAGCCGCGATAATCGTTCTGCGCCACGAAGCAAATCTCCTGGCTTTCGGCCTTGCTGGCTACGCTCATACCGCGTTCCGCCGCCATCGCGCGCACCTGTGGCTTGGTGTATTCACCGAGCGGGAAGCAGGCATGCGCCAGTTGCTGCTGGTTGAGTACGTGCAGCACATACGATTGATCTTTGCCGGGGTCGATGCCCCGGCGCAGTCGAAACTTGCCTGTGAGCGGGTTCTTATCTACTTGCACGTAATGGCCCGTCGCCAGGTAATCGGCGTCGAGCGCGAGCGCGCGATTGAGCAGCAAGGTGAAGCGAATATGGCGATTACAGGTCAAACAAGGGTTGGGGGTGCGTCCCGCCACGTACTCCTGGTAGAAGAAGTCCACCACGTTCTCTTTGAATTCTTGCTCGACATTGACAAGATAGAACGGCATATCGAGCATGCGCGCTACACGCCTGGCATCATCCACGGATTCGAGGGAGCAGCATTTATTCTGGACAACGCGCTCTACGCCATCGTCCTCGATGACGCCCGGCTCAGACCACAGGCGCAGCATAATGCCGATCACCTCGTGTCCCTGCTCTTTGAGCAGCGCGGCGGCTACCGAACTGTCCACGCCGCCGCTCATTGCGACAACTATTCTTGCCATGATGATGCCCCTGTAATATATGAAAATGACTAGCCATATGGGCTAGTCTTCTCCTTGCGCGCCTACATTGTTTTGATGTGCTGGCTAGTTAGTATACTGGTATTGCCCTTCGTGCCATGCTTAGAGTAGCACAGGCGGGCTACCTTGTCAAATAGCAAATGCCTCTCGACGCGCTTCCATCTTTCGTGTATAATGGCATCGAAAGAACACAATGCTGCATCTCAATGTGTCGTTGATCGGTCATGAAACGATACTTTCATCATTTTTTAGACGTTAGAAACCGTAGAGGGGCAGTACAGTACAATAGAGAGCCAGCTAGCAATAATTTGCCCGCGACACCCGGCGTATTTGTCGAGGTAGGTGGGCCAGGGAGAGTGAAACGATGCCAAAGAAGACAGCAAGTGCGCGGGGTGGGGCGTCACGCAATAAGCCAAAAACACAGAAGAATATTCAACTGGTGCGCCCGGTCTCAGAGAATAATGATGTCCAGGAAGAAAGCGGCGAGGATGAATCGACGGCCTCTGCTGCCGTGCCAACTGCTGCTGTGACCAGTACTGCCACTGTAGCAAAACCGGAGGTAGCGACTGCCACAAAATCTAGTGTGGATACCCTGATCTCAGCGAAGGAGCAGGCCTCCGCCGAAATAGCTGCCGCGAACAAGGGCAGCGCGGCTTCTCGGCTAGCTGCCCGTCGCCAGGTAGCGCAGAAGCAACAGGCACAGCGTAATGTCGGCCTGATTACTTCTGAACACTACGCCTACGTGAAACGAGACCTGATTTATATCGCGATCCTGGCCTCCATCTTTTTCGCAACGCTCATCGTCCTGCACTTTGTCCCCGCCATTGGCGGCTAACATAGCATAGTAGGGGTGTTCCTCGTGGGTGTCCAAGGCGTCAAGTTAGGGATGGTCGGAATCCCCCTCTCCTCTCCCCCAGGGCGGGGTGGGAAGATAAAACGAAGAAGCGCTGATCGAAACAGTCGTTATCAGCGCTTCTTAATTGTTATCGGTGACTGGCCCAGGCGCGGGATTGCCCTGGCCCCAGTTATGCGAGATGCTGGTTAGTTCAGTGCATGAGGGGGCCGGTGCCTATGCCCGCAGGGATACCATGCCGGTGCGCTGCTGGAATAGTCACGCCCAATACTCGTTGCATAGCCATAGTGTGGCTGCAATCTCCCCAGTCATGGAAGAAACGACAGGTGCAATGCCACTCCCCGTTATCATAGTTCGTGGTATGAACATCATTCTCGCCCCGGAACGTTGCTTCGAAGCGAGTGAACTGGATTCTTTCGGGTTCTTCCGCGTAACGCTTTGCTTTAGCGATTTTACTGATCATACTTGAATTCACTGTCGGTTATCTCCTTCAAATCTAGCAAACCACTCCGCACCTACTTCTCGTCCAACTCTATACTCAAGTCAACTACGCAGCCTCAATTTATTCGTCTGGCCTGCGTATGTACGCGCCCGTAAGCTCGTGAGAGACTTCTTCGTTCCTCCTTTCGCAAAATAAGATATGCCCGTATGCGACGAACATTCAATCAATTGGCCCACAGAATGAAGAAAGATCGATGAGCCCGGCAACCATGCGCGTATAGATGAATAATGTGAAAAAAAAACACCAGGGTAAACTATCCCCAGTGTGTATCTACGTATCATTATGAACTGCCACTGATTTTACCAGTGAGGCAACCCGCGGTGTCGGTGAAACTGTATCCATAGACAACTGCCCTCGTGACTTTAATAATCGTCCCGGATTCCTGTGTCTGAATGGCTAGATTATACCATATGCGCTCCCCATTGTCTAGCCCTCTGGCATGGTGAAAGCCCAAATCGACCCATTTCGATAGAATAGAGATAGCTTTGTGATGTCGTCCCAACTGTTATCAAGCTCACAATTGGCGTATTACGCGGTTCAATCAGGACATGTTGCAGGTCATGTTACAACAATAACTTCCAGGGTGACACCAAGGGGTATGCACAAATTCTAGTAGGGACGCCCTGACAATAGTTCCATCATCATTTTGTGTACTATGCCACGTTTTGCGTTTTCAAACGACATTATGTATGAGATCTCATTTCACTTAAAAGAGGCATGCATGCAAAAACTTAACACGGATGCAGGGCAAAATGGCATAGATACTACCCTCTTTGATCGTTATGCCGCCACAATTTTAGCGTATCTATGCCAGCAAGTAGCCAACCAGCAGGATGCTGAAGACCTGCTGGTGGAGGTCTTCATGGCGGCGCATCATCACGCGCACTCTGATCTTAGCGAGGAGCGGCAACTGGCATGGCTGCGGCGCGTGGCGCGCAATAAGGTGATTGACCGTTATCGCCATAGCGCGTTGCTCACTATGTTGCCGTTGGAGCATCTAGTAGAGACAGAAGATAGCGCGCTCACGCCGGAAGAACGCGTCGTGCAGCAGGAGAACTACAAGCGACTGTACCTGGCACTCGCGCAACTCTCGCCTTTGCAGCAACAATTGATTCACCTGCGCTATGGTAATGGCCTGCGCCTGGTCGCCATCGCGGAAATATTCGAGAAACCAGAGGGAAGCGTGCGCAAAATGCTGGCGCGCACTCTGCGTCAACTGCGTACACACTATGAGAAAGCTGAGAGGGATACAAAAAATGAAGCCGTTCGATGACAGCATCCCTGAAGAAATAGAAACACATCATATTGAGCTGCTATCAATGCTGCGGAAAGCTTCCCCCGGCTCTGTACAAATCACACCCGAGGCACAAGAGGAGATGCTTGAGCGCGCCCGCGCACGCCTGTTACTCAGCGGCCAGGCAGATGCAGCAAGCGACGAACAGGCGACGCAGACGGTTGGCCCAGTCAATTCAATGCCGCCTGAACCCGCATCTCTGCCTGTTCCTGTGCGCCGAAAAGCAGGCATAGCGCGCTTTGCCAGCCTGTTGGCCGCTGTGCTGGTAGTCGCGGCAATTATTGGCGCAGCGCTGCTGCTCTTTCAAAACCGCCAGACAACAATAAGCTCTCCGGGAAAGTTGCCTGAAAATACGGTGACGGCGCGCTCGACAGCCGGTGGCCTTGAAATGACGTTAAGCATAACACCCGGCCCCTACTTTCTCAGCGAAATGCTGGCCGCCGACATCTCCCTGACCAATCATACACAAAGCACAGTGTACGTGGGTATTCCATTCGCAGGTAGCGCCTGTGGGTATACGACAGGTGTTCAGGTAACAGGTCAAGACGCACCCGAATTTATGGTCCCCATATCTATGGATCACAGTTGCCCTGCTTTTAATGATAGCACGCCAATTAAAGCGGGCCAGACGCTCACAGTTCAGAAGTATCTGACCATCCAGAACGCTGGCAAATTAACACTCACGGCAGAAACCAGTTTCTATGAGGGAAGTCGCAGATCGAACAATCTGTTTCCTAAAGCTGCCCCCAATCCACTCGCAGGACACTGGCCATCTCTTCAAATTACAGTCAGTTCAAAGGTGCCAGCAGATCGCAAAATATCTTACCAGAGGAACGGCTCGCGTGTCTTTATCGATGCTCCATCTGATGCGCAGCATCCATTGTTATACCTGTATGGCGTATCATGCTCGGATTACAATGATCAGGGGGGAACTGGAAGCGGTAATTATGGATGGCAAGCTCTGCAAAAGAACGTGGTGGGTGAACCGGGTTGTCCAGGTAAAAACGTGCAATGGTCATTCGCCTTTGGCCTGCCAGGCTATGGCATTGTGCAAGGAAGCGTGACATTTCCGGGAAACTCGCCTAACCCGTAATATGCCACCAGGGGCGTCCCTACTGGTCCAGGTGCCGCGTATCGTTATAGCTCTGCAGCGTCCAGGTAGCCGGAAAACCCTCTATTTCGGATGTATGCCAGTGAGTGATCGATGTATGTTGGGCATCGACAGATGCCTGTCTGAGGTTTGCGATACTCATTTGGAAGAAGTAGACGAACGAGGCTTCGATGATCCCGCCATGACAGATGACCATGATTTGTTTGTCCTCGTGTTCGTGGATAATGCGATGCAGGGCGGAACAGGCTCGCAGCATAAACTCCATCCAGTTCTCGCAGCCCGGCACCCAGCGGAAATAGGGACGCTGCTCAAATGTCACTTCGCGCCAGAGAGCAAAAAATTGTTCCTCGCTCAAAGAGCCATCTTCGTTGCGCCATTCTTCTAGTTCCTCGTCCAACACGATGGGAAGATTGAGCGCGGGCGCGATAATCTCTGCCGTGTGGCGCGCCCGTTGCAGGGTGCTGGAGATAAGAATATCCGGTTTTATAGCGTTGCTTTTCACCAGTCGATCTCGTAATTGCTCTGCCTGTTGCACACCTCGCGGGGATAGTTGCCCGTCAACAAGTTTACCATCCTCTTTTACTTTAATATAGTCGCCGTGTCGCACCAGGTAGAGATGGGTCATCGCTTACTTTCCTCTCGTTTTCAGCATAAACAATCCAGAACAACAATCATATAGAGGCAGATACGGACTACGGTTGTCAACTCGCATGAAGGTATTACTTTTTTTCCTCTTGTCAATCGTTTCATTCCCATGTATATTGTAAAAGTCAAAAGGTTTTGCGAAGATATCTCAACACATGAACGCCGAAAGATCCCCTGGGAATCCATACTCTAAGCAATCAGGAGAAATGATGAGCGAGTACTGTTCAGTGCGCGTCTGGCAATTGAAAGCAGGGGCTTCGGCTGCTGAACTTGAGATGCTGGCTGCTACGGGCGTCGCGGAAATGCATCGCTGGATTCCTGGCATTGAGCAGCTCTCACTCGTGCGCCTGGCCCGCAGGAGCCAGGCGTCCGCTATGCGTTATCTCATGATAACGACATTTACAAACCATGAAGCTTATACCGGCTGGCGGCGTATAGAGGAGGAAGGGCCTGATTACTGGGAACGTTATGCCTCAGTGTTCATGCATTGGGAAGAGCTAGCCCGCCTGGTTGAAGAATATAGCGGTGACTCTCTCCCGCTAATGGGACTGGAGCGCCAGGAACAACCCGGAATAATCCAATGAATCAAAATTATGGGGCCTTGCGCGTCGTGCGGGTAAAACCGGGACGCTCGACCGGCAGCGTGCAGGCTCAGGGCAAATACGCGACCGGCTGGTTGCCAGAAGACGGCCTGGTGCATGTGCTTTCACAGCATGAGACGAGCATTGGTCGTGCCTTGAATAACGATGTTATCCTGATGGACCCGACCGTCTCGCGCGAACATGCGCGCCTGGTGCTGGATCATTCTGGCTGGCATATTATCAACCTGACCACCCGCAATGTCGTGCGCGTCAATGGCCAGCCTGTCTCTAGTGGTGGCAGTTTGCCTATGCAGCCTCAGGACATGCTTGTGCTGGGCAGTACCATGTTGCAGTTGATCGCACCTAACACTCCCGATGCCGTTCAACCTGTTTCGACGCTGGATACGCGCAGAGGCTCCGGCCCGGTTAGTGGGGGTACCGCTGCCGCGTACACCCACGAAAGATCTCCCGCCAATGGACGCGAGCCAGCTCGTGCTCCCTATCGGCCTGTTGCGCTGCCGGATCAACCTGAGCCAGAGCAGGAGGCGCAGCCCTGGGAAGATGAAGATGAAGTCAGCATCTTAGGCGCGGGTGTGACGATGCAATTCGCTTTGCCGCAACGTCTGGGCATACGCTCGCGCTGGCTGATCGCGGGTATCGGCATAGCCATCCTGGTTATCAGCGCGATGATTACCATCATCCTGAACAGCGTCATTGGCATCTCCGCCTTATCGCAAAATGGCGTCTCCAGCGTTATTTCCGCTCTTACCATTCCGCTTGTGCCTGCCACCGGTATCTTCTTGCTGGTGAATTTCATGGATCGCTTCGAGCGGGAACCCTGGTTTTTACGCCTGGCCGCCTTCCTGTGGGGCGCGATCATCGCGATTCCACCGGCGTTATTCATTGAGCAGAACATCGACAACATTCTGCAAAACATGTTTGACCTGAACAATACCAGCGAGGTGATGCGTTCCCTTTTGCAGGGACTGAACGCGGGTATCACCGAGGAGACTATCAAAGGGCTTGGCCTGCTGCTGCTTTTCTTTATCCTGCGTGACGAGTTCGATAATGTTACAGATGGCATCGTCTATGGAGCTTTGATCGGCGCGGGCTTCGCCATGGTCGAAAACTTCAACTATTTTGCCCTGAACTCCAAAAATTTTCTGGTCTTTCTCATTGTTGGCAGGGTCATCCTGGGCTGGCTCGGTCACTCCACCTTTATCGCCTGCTTCGGCGCGGCGCTTGGCTACATCAGGCATACCAGGGTGCGCTGGAAACAGATCGTCATACCACTTTTAGGCTTTCTTATAGCCGTCGGATTGCATAGTTTCTTCGATTTCGTTACCTTGCAGGCTAGCGCCGCTATACGCACATCGGGCGCTAATAGCCAGGTCGTCAATTACGCGCTGATCGCCATCATCGGCAACTATTTCCCGCCCTTTCTGGCGCAGGTCGGCCTGTTGTATATCCTCATCAAGTCGCTCGCGCACGAATCCGCCGTTATCCGCGAGTTTCTGGCGAATGAGGTCAGTAACGGGGTGGTCTCTGTGAGTGAGTACGCGCTGCTGCAAAATTCGTTCCACCGCACAAAAGCCGAGCGGCGCGTGCTGCGCAAATCCGGTATCAAGCAGTGGCTGCGTGTCAAGGCGCTCTATCAGACCGAAATTGGCCTGGCTTTTCGCAAATGGCACGTCAACATGGGAGATAAACCCAAGCTGGGCTATGTCCAGCCCGAAGATGCCTACCGCCAGCGTATCAAGCGTTTGCGCCACGAGATTCGCCAGCACGAAATTAAAGTAGCGCGCTGAGAGAAGGCCGGGCATGACGACGACGGTGCGCGGCCAGGACCAGGACCAGGGCGACCGCGAGGGTCGCCCCTACCATACACGAAGCCAGGGCGACCGCGCGTTACCAACATTTTTTATGCCGTCCTGGTCTGCGCCGCCTGTTGCAGACCCAGCGTCTTGATGGCCTGCTCGCGCAGCACGAATTTTTGCACCTTGCCGCTGGCCGTCATGGGATAGGATTTCACGAACTGGATGTAGCGCGGTATCTTCTGGTGGCTGATGCGTTCTTTGCAGAAGTCGCGCAATTCCTGTTCGCTGATCTCTGCGCCCTCTTTTGGCAGCACGACCGCCAGCAGTTCTTCGCCGAAGAAGGTATCGGGTACGCCCAGCACCTGCGCGTCGGCAACCTTTGGATGGCGGATCATCAATTCCTCTATCTCGCGTGGGAAGATATTCTCGCCGCCGCGAATGACCATCTCTTTCAAGCGTCCCACGATGTTGACATACCCCTGCGCGTCCATGGTTGCCAGGTCGCCCGTGTGCAGCCAGCCTTGCGCGTCGATGGTCTCGGCGGTCTTCTCCGGCATATTGTAGTAGCCCGCCATGACGAGAAAGCCCCGGCAACACAGTTCCCCTTTTTCCCCGCATGGCGCGACCTCACCGGTCACTGGATTGATGATCTTCACATCCTCGTGCGGATAAGGAATACCCACCGTTGCCGATTTGCGCTCAAAGCTGTCGCTGGGTACGGTGTAGGTCAGACCACCATTTGACTCTGTTTGACCGAAGACGATAGCCACATCTGCTCCCATGCGCTCTTTGACCTGTTCCATGACCGCCACCGGCACGGGCGCGCCCCCGCTCGTAACGATTTTCAACGAGGTTGGCCTGTATTTCTCAAATTCGGGATGTTGCAACATGGCAATCAGCATGGTTGGCACTGCAAAGATATAGGCGCAATTCTCCTGCTTGATGATCTGTAATGTCTTCAGTGGTTCAAACGCAACCAGCGGATGCAAGGTCATTTTCCCAATCACAGCGCCAAGCGCGATGCCTGCTCCGGCAATATGAAAGAATGGCAAGGGGATACAATAGCGCATACCAATAGCATTCAAAGCGTCGGTACGATATAGCCCCATCATGAGGTTGTTAATAACGCTATGATGGGTAAGCATGGCTCCTTTGGGAAAACCGGTAGTGCCAGAAGTATACAGGATCAACGTGGGGTCTCCGGGCTTAACCGATGCCTGCCGTTCGCGCAATGCCTCTTCGCTGACAGCCGCAGCGCCTTTTACCATTTCGCTAAACAGCGTTGGTCGCCAGTCTTGCTGGTCTAACAACCCTTTGGGGGGCATGCCCATCAGGCACACGTAGCGCAGGACCGGCAAGATTTCGCTGCTCACTTCGCCGTTTTTCTCACCCGGCGTCACCATCGAGCGCACCGTTTCCAGGCAGTTGTGATCGCGCACCTGCGCCATGAAGAAGAGCGCCTTCACGTCACCCTGCTTGAGCACATATTGCAATTCTGCCGCGCGATATACCGGGTTGACCGTCACCAGCACCAGACCAGCCTTCGCGGTGGCAAACTCGAGCAAAAGCCATTCCGGCAGGTTAGCTGCCCATACCGCGACGTGGTCTCCCTTTTGCAGACCCAGCGCCATCAGTCCGCGCGCAGTCGCGTCAACGCGCGCCTTGTATTCCGCGTACGTCCAGCGGATATCTAACGCCCCTCCAAACTCAGGATAGCATGAATAGACCACTGCTTCAGTGTTGGGAATTTCGTCGGCGCGGCTGTCTAAGAGGTCGCCAAGTGTGATATCGAGGAGTTCGATCCCCTCGCTATCGGCCTGCCAGTAGGACAGGCCATCGTTGGTCGTGCCCATGAAAACCCTCCTTTAAGGTAATAGCTCTCTATTGGTTAACCGCTTTTCCTGTTGTAATTGTGTGAATATATTACCACACATCCAGTTCAAATAGCCCTCTGAAGCTTTTTGACACACATTGAAATATTGACGGCTGTCACTCTACTGTGTCACTTTTGACGCGGCTAAAAACTTTCAGGTCTATTTTGCTCGTTTTTGGGACCCTGCAAGTGGGGATCACCAAAAACTGCATCCCTTGCCAGAGCGTTGGTCAACTACATCGATGGCTAGCATTCTGACTCTTGCAGCCTGAGTATTCAGAAAGCTTAGAGAATTGTACATTGCGGGAGTGCCTGGTAGTAATATCAGGTATTCCTTTAGATGAGAGTCTTGCGAACGGACGCGAATGCGTCCCTCGTGCAAATGGTTAAAAGTAAGCTGTCACCAGCCGCAAAGTAGCTGATGAAGTAAACACCACGCTTTTGAAATGAGGTAAAAAGGCTATGGAACTTTACGTGCATTCTTGTGCGCCAATGAGCTGCATACATTGTTCTTTCGTGATGACCGCGATCATCCCTGCGTCGTCTACATGAAGAAAAATGTAGCGAGTGCCAGCAGCATTCTTGAAGAGTGAGACCATTGAGTGTTGTAATGGCCCTGCCGCTCCAGAGCGCGGCCCAGACCAGATAATGGCTGGGAAGAGATGCTGATCGATAGGAAGCCCATAGTATACCCCCCCTTCAGGATGAGATTCGGCCAACTGTTGTTTCCTTCTTCAAGACGTGCCATAACGGCCTGCAGCACTGGCGATGAATGGGGATGCGCGTGCTCAGGAACAGCAAGATTCTTTGTTTCTGAGAGCGTGCCGAGAGCATGGCGAAGATGCGCCACTCCGGCGAAAAGTTGCTGGCACTCCTGGCAGCGTTGCCGGTGCTGTTCAACCTGTGCTCGTTCGTCTTCATCAAGCTCGTCCGTCAGATAGGCATCAAACAAAGCGAGTTGTTCTTCATGAAAGGCCATTGAATGAGCTGACGGCTCTCTCTGATTGCTGGTATCCATCACTATTTCTCCCAATCTAATGCTTGATAGATAGAACGTAGCACAACGAGTCCTCGCGCCACACGTTTGCGAACTGCTTCTTTCGTCGTGCCTACACGTTCTGCAATTTCAGCATAGCGTTCACCTGCTACAAACCGTAAGATGATACAGTAGGCATCATAGCTTTTCCTTCTTATCCAACCGAATCGATTTCCCTGCTTCGACTGAATACAGTCTATCACTACGAGTAATCTCTAACAGAGAAACTCCTGTGAACGCCAAAAGCGGACAAAGTCAGGGATATTGCTTTACAAGATCCCTGAAAAGATCATTCGTCCTTGACACCCCTCCGCTTCAGATGCTAGCATGAACAGGCAGAACCATAAGCAACGAAGCTTGATATCTCGCGATATCTGAACAGTAAAGGAAGGCAAACTATGCAACTGGAGCGGGCTGACCTGCTACAGATCTACTATTTAATGCGCCTCACCCGCGCCGTGGAAGACCGCACGCGCACCCTTTTTTTGCAGGGGCGCATTGTTGGTGGCGTTTATACCGCGCAGGGACACGAGGCCACAACCGTCGGGGCAGCGATGACGCTGCGCAATGGCGACTGCATCGTGCCACAGCACCGTGATCTGGGCATGCATCTCGCGTGGGGAGGCTCTCCACGAGCCGTGATGTGCCAATGGCTGGCGCGCGGCAATTCACCCACACTTGGGCGTGACGGGACCCTGCATATCGGCGACATGCATCATGGCATCGTACCCTCCATCAGCATGTTGGGCGAATCGCTGCCGGTCGCCTGCGGTGTGGCGTTGACGATGAAGATGCGCAAGCGCGATAGCATCGTTCTGGCTTCCTGCGGCGATGGCGCGACCAACACCGGACCATTTCACGAAGCCCTCAATTTCGCCTCGGTACAAAAGTTGCCCATCGTTTTCGTGGTCGAAAACAACGGCTATGCCTATTCGACCCCTACCTATAAACAGTTCGCCGTCGAGAATCTCTCAGAGCGTGCTAAGGCCTATGGCATGCCGGGCCAGCATGTTGATGGCAATGACGTGATGAAGGTCATGCAGGCCATCGGAGAAGCTGTCAATCACGCGCGCGGCGGCCATGGTCCCGCGCTGGTAGAATGCAAAACCTTCCGCGTGCGCGGCCATTCCGAGGCCGACAAAGCCGATTATGTGCCGCCCGAACTACGCGAGGAATGGTTGCGAAAAGACCCTATCAAACGTTTTGAAGCCTACCTGACTGATAAAAATGTGCTCACAGACGCCGACAAAGCCGAAATCGAGGCAAAAGTGAGAGGGATTGTGGAAGATGCCGTCAGCTTCGCGGAGCAGAGTCCCGCGCCCGATGAAACTACCGTTGCCGATTACGTCTTCGCGCCCGATGGCCCTATTGCTATTATCGGTGAACGCGGCGCGCATGACCCGCGTTACGTCAACGCGCTGGATACGCGTACCGGCAAGCCATACAACATGATGATTCAGAAGGCAGCGCAGCCACAGGAGGTCGGGAAGCGATGACGGCAGTCACCTATTTAGAGGCCATTGGCCAGGCTATGCGCGAGGAGATGCGTCGCGACGAGGCTGTATTCCTGCTCGGTGAGGATGTTGGCACGTATGGAGGCGCGTTCAAGGTCAGCGCGGGCCTGCTGCAAGAGTTCGGGCCGGAGCGTGTCATCGATACCCCCATGGCGGAAGCTGCCATCATTGGCTCCGCCGTTGGCGCGGCCATTATGGGCATGCGTCCTATCGCCGAGATGCAGTTCATCGACTTCATTACCTGCGGCTTCGATCAGATCGTCAACATGGCGAGCAAGTTTTACTGGCGCAGCGGCATACCCGCGCCGATGGTCATTCGCGGCCCCTCCGGCGGCGGCGTCAAGGGCGGCCCGTTCCATTCTCTCAGCCCGGAAGCGTGGTTCTTCCACGTACCCGGCATCAAGGTGGTTGTACCATCGACCACCTACGACGCGAAAGGGCTGCTCAAGGCCGCTATTCGTGATAATAATCCGGTGTTGTACCTGGAACATAAGTTGCTCTATCGTCAACCCGAACTGCGTGAAGAACTGCCCGAGGAGGATTACATCGTACCACTGGGCAAGGCCATTACGCGCCGTTCTGGTGAGGACATGACTATACTCACCTATGGCGCGATGGTTCATCAATCTCTCAAGGCCGCGCAAACGCTTGAGGAGGAAGACGATTTGAGCGTTGAGGTGCTTGACCTGCGCAGCCTCGTCCCGCTTGACCGCGCAGCCATCATGGAATCGGTCAAACGCACCAACAAAGTCTTGATTGTGCATGAGGACACGCTCACGGGCGGCATCGGCGCTGAACTATCAGCAATGCTGGCCGAAGACCTGTTTGAATATCTCGACGGGCCGATTACACGTGTAGCCGCGCCCGACGTGCCATTCCCGTATGCGCCCCCGCTGGAGGCCGCATACCTGCCCAACGCCGACAAGATTCTCGTCGCGGCGCGCAAGCTCGCCGCATACTGACCCAAATCTATATATAGATTGACGAAGGAGTCACATATGGCAACACCTGTGAAAATGCCACGCCTGGGCGAATCCGTGGCGGAGGGGACGGTCGGAGGATGGCTCAAAAAAGAGGGTGACTGGATCGAGAAAGACGAATCGCTCGCCGAGATCATTACGGATAAAATCAATGCTGAACTGCCTTCGCCGGTGGCCGGCCGCCTGGCTAAAATCCTGGTGCAGGCTGACGAGACCGTGGCGGTGGGTGTTGATATCGCGCTCATCGAAGAAAATGCGGATGTGACAAGCGCGCCGCCTGCCGAACCTGTCCCTGGCCCGGATGCCGCGCCTGTAGAGAGTCCCGCGCGCGCCAATATTGCTATTATGGACAGGCAGAGCGCCGGTGAGGGGAATGGAGTAAGAGAAACCGCGCCGCCTTACCGTTTCGAGGAAGAAGAGCGGCAGCGCATCTCGCCCCTGGCGCGCCGCCTCGCGCGTGAGCATGCCATCGACCTGAACGCCATCGCCGGAACAGGCGCGGGCGGGCGCGTGCGCAAAGAAGATATTCTTGCCTACGTCGCGCAGCGCGCTACCGTGCTTGCTGCTCCTGCGCCACAGTATAGCGCGCCGGTTACGCAGCCCGTGGAGCACCCAGTCTATAGCGCGCCGGTTGCATCTCCCGCGCCCGTTAAGCCCCCGTCCGAAGCCGTGACTAGCGTCGTTGGCCCGGATGAAGAACTGGTGACGCCGAGCCGCATGCGGCTGGCGATTGCCGAACACATGGTGCGTAGCAAGCGCACATCGCCGCATGCTACAACCGTTGTCGAAGTGGACATGACCAACATCGCGAAGTGGCTGGAGAAGAACAAAGAGGACTTTAAGAAGCGTGAGGGCTACGGCATCAGCTATGTGCCTTTCGTCATGAAGGCCGTGTGCGATGGCATTCGCAAGTTCCCGTTAATCAACTCCACCTGGACGGAAGATAACAAGATCATCATTAAGAAGCGTATCAACCTGGGTATGGCGGTGGCGACCGACGCCGGTCTGGTGGTTCCCACGCTTTACGATGCCGATCAGTTCACTCTCGCCGGACTGGCGAGGCAGATCTCAGCCGTTGCCCAGCGCGCGCGCGCCAACAAATTGACCGTACAGGATATGCAAAACAGTACCTTTGTCGTGAATAATCCCGGCACATTTGGTACAATTATCTCTGTACCGATCATCAACCAACCGCACGCTGGTATCTTGAGCATGGACTCCGTCGTGAAACGCCCGGTGGTCATCGAAGACGATGCTATCGCCGTGCGTTCAATGATGTACCTGTGTCTTTCGTTCGACCACCGCATCCTCGACGGCGCGGGCGCGGGCGGCTTCTTGCAGGCCGTGCGGCAGAAATTGCAGAGCTACGGGCGCGAAATCGACGTGTATTAACACCTGTAGGGACGCGATTGATCGCGTCCAGCATACCCGATGACCTGTAGGGACGCGATTGATCGCGTCCAGCATACCCGATAACATATGTGATAACCAGAAGGAAAACAACATGGCGACCATGATACCGGAGCGCCGCCCCGAATGGCTCAGGGTGCGCGCCCCTAAGGGAGAAAACTACGAAAACCTCAAGCAACTGATGCGCAGCAAAGAACTGCACACGGTATGCGAAGAGGCGCGCTGCCCCAATATCGGCGAATGCTGGAGTCACAAAACCGCCACCTTCATGATCCTGGGGCGTGTTTGCACGCGCAGTTGTGGCTTTTGCGCGGTAGAGACTGGCCGCCCTGTCGGACTTGACTGGGAAGAACCAAAACGGGTCGCGGAAGTGGTGCAGAAGATGGGCCTGCGCCATACAGTGGTCACTTCGGTTAATCGCGATGAACTTAAAGATGGCGGCGCGGCTATTTTCGCCTCGACCATCCGCTGGATTCGTCGTCTCAACCCGGAGTGTCGCATCGAAGTCCTGACGCCCGATTTCAAAGGAGTGTACGAAGCCTTGCAGGTGGTGATTGACGCCAAACCCGATGTGTTCAATCACAATGTAGAGACCGTGCCGCGCCTGTACAAACGCGTGCGCCCGCAGGCAATCTATAAGCGCTCGCTGCAAGTGTTGAAATGGGCCAAAGAAATGAATCCCGCGGCTCCCACCAAGTCCGGCTTCATGCTTGGCCTCGGTGAGACCTGGGATGAGATTATCGAGGAGATGCACGATATGCGCGAGCACGACGTGGATATTCTCACTATCGGGCAGTACCTGCGCCCATCATTCCAGCATCTGCCCATCCAGCGCTATGTCCCGCTTGAAGAGTTTGCCGCTCTCAAAGCCGAGGGCAAGAAAATGGGTTTCCGCCATGTCGAATCCGGCCCCTTTGTGCGCAGTTCCTACCACGCTCACGAACAGGCCGATGGCGCGATGGGAAGTGAATGAAAGCGTTCATCAACAACACTCAAATAGCTTACAGCGATCACGGCATCGGGCTGCCTGTGCTCTTCCTGCACGCCTTCCCTTTGAATCGCAGCATGTGGGCTGGAGAGTTGACCGCCCTGCTCGCTGAAGAACGCTATCGCCTCGTCTCGCTCGACTGGCGCGGCTTTGGCGAAAGCGAGCTACCCAACGAGGTATCGACGATGGAATTATTGGCAGGCGATGTTGCAGGGTTGATGGATTATCTCGGCATAGAAAAAGCCGTCTTGTGCGGCCTCTCTATGGGTGGCTATGTAGCTTTTGCCTGCTTGCGGCAATTCGGGCAGCGTGTCGCCGGGCTTATCCTGGCGGATACCCGGCCAGGAGCCGATTCGCCCGAGGTGCAGGCCAACCGCGAAAATGTCGCGCGCCTGGCCGAAGCTCAGGGTACATCTGCCATCGCCGATCTCCAACTGCCACGCTTAATTTCGGATTACACGCGCCAACATCAACTAGAGGTGGAGGCACGCATCCGCCAGATGATCGAGGCCGCCACTCCAGGCGGCATCGCCGCGGCGGCGCGTGGCATGGCACAACGCGCAGATTCCAGCGATTTGCTGGCGGATATAGCATGTCCAACTCTGGTTATCGCGGGCGCGCAGGATGCTATCATTCCGCTCGCGGAGGCACAATCCTATGCTGACCGTATCCCCGGCGCGCAGTTTGCCACTATTCCACAGGCGGGCCATCTCTCTAACCTGGAACAACCGGACATGTTTCTAGCAATTATCAGCAGCTTTTTGCGATCATTGTAAGCACGGAAGTGGAGACCCAGGCGGTCGCACTCTTATCTGTTCAGGAGGGTAATGTGGTGAGTCAAGGGTACGCTCAATCGCGGCGGCAGCAGCCCATTGTGCTGGTGGTAGATGATAACGCCGCAATTCGCGACATGGTTTCCTGGGCATTGGAGCTTGATGGATTTGAACCGGCGGAAGCATCCGAGGGGCAAGAAGCGCTGGCCTGGATGGATAACGCCGCTCGCGAGGGTCGCTATCCCGCGGTTATTCTGCTTGACCTGTCTATGCCCGGTATGGATGGTGATGCCTTTCTGCGGCGATTGCAGGCTCAGTGGGAGAAAGCGCGCCCTATGCCCGCCATCGTGCTCATCACAGCATCACAAAATGCCTCCAAACTCCCTCGCACATACGTGAACCAGGTCATTATCAAGCCATTTCACGTGCGTGATTTACTCAATGTAGTGCATGATTTGGCCATATAAGACAAAAGTACCCTCTCTTCTGTCTTTCCGCGTGTATCCTCCGAAAACCAGCATGCTCGCGTTCAATTGATTCAGGACAAGTTGGGACGGCATATCTGTTGGATACCTTTTAGAGAGGCTTCGTATGAAGAACGCGCGTACAATTCACCCACTTATCGTCGTACCAGTCATCAGTGTCACGCTTATCGCGGCTTTGCTTGTGTTCTATATTTCTCCTTTCACACAAGCGGTACCGGCGTCCAGGCGCGTTGCCCTGGCGGATTCGGTTTCCCCTTTAACCAGTAGTAGTCAACTGGTGGCAAATGTGGTGGCAAATCAAAAAATAGCGCTTTCCATCGGCCTAAAGCTTCGCAATCAGGCTAATCTGACCAGCTACCTGCAACAGATCACCTCTCCATCCTCGCCCTTGTATCGACACTATCTTGACCCCGCGTCATTTGCCGCTCTCTATGGCCCGCTTCCTCAAAGCGAAGGAGTTGTGGTCAATTTTTTACGTTCGCAGGGATTAACCATTAGCGGAACCTATGCCAATCACCTTGTAGTGGATGCCGTAGGTACGGTAGCTCAGGCCGAACACGCTTTTCAGGTTCAGATCAATGATTATCGCTCAACCGCCGGACATGCCTTTTTTGCCAATGCCAGCGCACCCTCTCTCCCCGTCGATATTGCGTCGCTCATCTCCTCTATAAGTGGGCTGGATGATACCGTCCAGTATCAACGCCCTCCGCTTGTCTCCAATGCCAGTCTTGCTTTGCAGCAACAAACTGCTACAGCCGCCAACTGCCCGCAGCCTGGTTCTGCTGTAATGCCCACTTCTTACACTCCCGCGCAAATCGCGTCAGCCTATGATTTCAACCGGCTCTATAATGCTGGAATTAGCGGTGATGGGCAGAGCGTTGCCCTGCTTGAACTGGATGGCTTCTCGTCCGCCGACATTGCCGCGTATACCGCCTGCTTCGGCGGCCAGCATACCGTTATCCAGACGATTCCCATCGATGGGTATAATCAAGCCGCGGGCAGCAGCGCCGCGGAGGTAGAACTTGACATGGAGATGGTGCTTGGCCTTGCCCCGCACCTTTCTAACCTGCGGGTCTATGAAGCTGCCAACGCGCTCTCATCTTATAATGATGCCTGGGCGCGCATCATCAGCGATCACGTGCCGGTGGTCAGCACAAGCTGGGTCTTCTGTGAAGAGGGCGCAGGCATGGCCGCCGAAATTCAACAGGAAAACATTTTTTTCCAGGCTGCCGCCGCGCAGGGTCAGACCATTCTGGCGGCCAGCGGCGACCTTGGCGCGAATGGTTGTTACAACGCGCAAACCGGCGCGAACCAGCAGCCCGCTGTCGATGATCCCGCCTCGCAGCCCTATGTCACCGGCGTGGGTGGAACAACCCTGCATCTTAACTTTAATAATACCTATAGCTCTGAGCAGGTATGGAACGACCGCGCCATCGGCAATGGAGCAAGCGGCGGCGGCATCAGCCAGGTCTGGCAGATGCCCGCGTGGCAGCAGGCTCCCGGCGTTGCCAATGCCTTCACTACCGGCAATCGCGAAGTGCCTGACGTGTCCGTCAACGCCGATCCCCAGACGGGCTACGATGTCTACTGCGCGGTAGGCGGCTGTGCTAAACGTGGGTGGATGGTTATCGGCGGCACGTCGGCAGCCGCGCCGGTGTGGGCCGCGCTGGTAGCTCTGGCCAATGAAAGTTCCCTCAAGATCAACGGCTTCACGCTCGGCTTTCTCAATCCCAGTCTTTACGCTATCGGGCATGGCGCATCTGGCACTTCCTACGCCCTGGCTTTCCACGATATTGTGCCTGTGGCGGGCGCTCTCAATAGCAATGACTACGTGGGGACTGGTAATACCTATCCCGATGCCAGCGCCTATGACCTGGCAACCGGCCTTGGCTCGTTCGATGCCTACAATCTCTCGCAAAATCTAAACCTGCTCGGCCAGACGCTGGCAAATACCAGCGTGCCTACCAGCACTACCTGGTACTTTGCCGAGGGGCGTGCCGGTGGCTATTTCCAGGAATTTCTCACGCTTGAGAATCCCGATCCCATTCAAACGGCGCAGGTGCGCGTGCAATATCTCTTTGAGGGCGCGACCGGACCTGCCATTACCCACGATGTGCCGCCGCAGAGCCGCTACACGGTCAACGTCAATCAGGACCTGCGCTTCGCGTATAACGGTATAGGGCATTCGCTCTCTTTGGTCGTTACCTCCACCAATGGCGTTGGCATCGTAGCCGAACGCCCCATGTACTTCTCATGGCATGGCATCAATAGTGGCACCGACGAGCTTGGCGCGACTAAACTGGGCCAGGACTTCTATTTCGCCGATGTAGAGTCAGAGCGCAACTACTCCACCTTCATCACCATCCTTAACCCGCCGGGTGGCAAAGCGGCAAACGTCACGTTGACCTATGTTGCCAACGGCCAGCAACTAGGTACGCAGACCATCGTTGTAGCTGCCGGGCAGCGCGGTACAACCTATCCACAGGCCATCAACATCAACCAGCAGGCCGCGCTCTATGTCCATTCAGATCAGCCGGTAGTGGTAGAACGCCCCATGTACTTCACAACCGCGCGCTCGAACATCAGCGGCCCTGTGACGGGCGCTGCTACAGTTGTCGGCGCGCAAGCTCCTGGCACAGACTGGCTCTTTGCCGAGGGGTATACCGGCGCGAACTTCCATGAATACCTGGTGCTGGCGAATTTCAACGCGACTACTCCTGCCAATGTCACCATCAAGCTTGAGTATAGCAATGGGGCTGTTAACCCGGTCACTGTGGTCGTCGCGCCCCTCTCGCAATACATCTTTGATGTCAACGCGGCCTCAACTGCTTTCGCGCAAAGCACCACCGAGCTGTCAGCCGAAATCACCTCCGACTCACCCATCGTGGCGCAGCGCCAGGAGTATTTCCGCTACAATGGCAATATCCCCGGTGGCACCGATGTAACCGGACAGCCTGGCCCGCCCAAAACCATCTACAGCTTTGCCGAGGGCTACACAGGGACGGGCTTTCAAGAGTTCCTGACCTTGCAAAATCCTACCACAACAAGCGAACAGGTGGCAGTGACCCTCTACATGTCGCACAGCATCATGTCGCAGCAGGTCGTCACGGTGGGGCCGCAGTCGCGCGTGACGCTCAATATCAACAGCTACGTTGTGCCTATAGCGCAGTCCAACCCGGCGGTTAACGGCGAAGTCTCGCTGGCTGTCTGGTCTACCAGCGGCACCATTGTAGCTGAACGCCCCATGTACTTCGACTACCACAACACGTCCTGGGGCGGCACTGATGTCGTAGGATATACGGGATGACCTGTATGAGCTTATAAGGAAGAGGGCGACCACAAGGGCGACTGGATGCGACCAAGGCGGTCGCCTCTCGTGTCCAATGATTTAGCTCCAACTAATAGTATCGAGAAACACCTCTGCGTTCACAGGAGATATATTGGAGGTATTGAACTGCACCCCTAGCTGGCGCAGTTGACCGCTCACCCCTGCTGGCAGTTGGAAGGTGAGCCGATTCCAGGCTCCTGCCTTCAGTACGGTCATTGCTCCGGCGTCATACCAGTGATAGAGATTGTCCATCAGGAAGATCTTCGCTTCAAATTCAGGAGAGTTCGCGGGTAGGTAGAGGTACAGGGTAATGGTCTGCCCTGCTCTGGGATAGGTGGCAAGATTGGAACTGCCAACCGACACGGATGGATAGTCTCCATTGCTTATTCTCGTGAGGGTTACTTGCAAGGAGTGCTTGCCGCCGTTAGCCACGGTAGAGCTATTTTGTAACTGTGTAACCTGACTGTGGCCCGACCATCCATCGGTACCGCCGTCCTCGAAGGTGAAAGAGGAATACTGATTGGATGTGACGACCGGCGAGGACGTGGGCTGTGGCGGCGGCGTGCCGGAAACAATTGTCGACATTGGTGGAGGTTGTTGTTTCTTGACAATCATCGATTGATACTGGCTCTGGAAGACCGATCCCTGCACCGTAACGCTTCCATCTGACGATACCATAGAAATGGCGGTGTTTGTGCAGGAGTATTGCATCGATGCGAAGATGCCGTTGGCCGCCAGCGTTTGCAGCGCGGTTGCCGTCCAGGTTGCCATGAAGGCGCTGTTGTTGTTTTTCCCGTCATTGGGCACGGCATTGGGCGCGTAGTTCCACTCGGTAATCATGATGGGGAGCGCTTTCCCGATGGTTGCCTGCATTGCTGAGCGCGCGTTGCTGATATGATTGGTCCAGTTGGCGATATGCGAGATACAGATACTGTCTGCCCAGGAGTCATCGCAGGTATATTCGTGCCAGCTTACTTCATCGGGGCGCGGATTAGCATGCTGCAAGAAGGTGGTCAGGTAGTCGCGATCATACTGGTAATTGACCGGCCCAACAAATTGGGCCTGGAGCGCAATGCGTTTGAGTTGAGGTACTACCGCATTCCAGGACGCCGTATAGCCATTCACATCGACGCCCAGCAAGTCTTCCTCATTGCCATATTCATAGTACACCACGCTGTTGCCAAAAATACGATTCATATCGTTGACGATACGCGAATCGTCGGCCAGCACTGTCGGGTCTACTGCTCCTCGCAGTACAACGAGCGGCACCGCTCCAAGCGACTTGATGGTTTCAGCAGCCTGTATTTCTGTTGCTTCTGACAGGCTTGAGCGCACCGGCATGCGCATTATACGAATATGCAAATGTTGTAACTGGCTTCGCGTGCTGGCGGATGTCAGAACCTGGTCGTGGCTATCAAAAAGCCCCATGTTCGTGCCAAATAATAGCGGCGAAACAGGAGGCACAATAGTAGGGGAAACATGAGGCGTAAGTCGCACTGATCCGTTATTACTTTTGTTACTTTGCGCTGTGTTTCCCGCGCGCGTACCACCAAAGGCACCGCTCGCTATCCCCCAGATAACTACACCCAGCAGGGCAGCAATCACTCCGAGTGAGAGAGTGATTTTGATCCAACCCGGCTTCCCCAGCTTTCCTGGTGTCTTTGCCATACCCTGGAAACTCCTTTATCGACACTGCGCTCGATGATAAACATCGACACATGTTCATTTATGATATGAAGCGATATCTTCTGCTGACTATAGTATCACTATAGTTATCGGAGAGCTTCGATATGAGGATAATGGTACCTTTGCGCTATAAAATGCGCGCTGGTCGTCTGATGCACAGGCACGCGGGCGGCCCTAAAGGCCCCCACCACCCCGCATCATCCACGCCCGCCCCTACGGACATTGCGGCCTTTGTGACTTAACCTGGTACGACTTCTGGACTCAAACCTCAGCAGCAGTATTATTCCAACGAGTGGCAGGAGCCATCCCCAGGCTCCTGTGAAATCGGACCATTCGAAGCCCGGTAGACCCTGGATAAAGCTATGCATGGGTCCCGTCATGAAGCAATACATGGTAAGCATGCTGAAGCTGAGCAAGCGCGCTGTCCAGGAGGTGCGCATGAAAGGAAGATTCCAGGGAAAAACGGCATCCCGCTTTTCGGTCGAGGTATCTTCATCCGAGGCTTCAAGTAGCGCGAACAGCCCGATAAACGTGACGATGTACCATGGCCAGTACCAGGGCGAACCGATCGCGCAGTAGAACAGCCATACCACGGCCAGCCAGTAGATCATGCCACGCAGCGACTGCAAACGCCAGGGTGCACGCAGGGTGCGCCACAGCATGACCAGATACAGGAGCACAAAAATGCCCATACTGAACGTATGCATAAAACGCTCGGCAGGTGATGCGATTGGAGAGCCGGTTGAGTAGCCAAACATAGCCGCGATGCTGTTATAGCTATGGGCCAGAAATTCCGCCAGTGTGTTGATCGAGCGATAGGTGGCCGGGTTTACTTGAAACACGTCGAAAATGGCTCCGCCTTGCCAGAATGGAGCGTAAAACAGCACAATTACTGCGACGTAGCTTGCCAGCGTTACGCCCACGTGTTTTATTTTCCGGTTAGAAGGTGCCTGCACCCAGATATAGCCAAGCAGCCCTGGAAAAAGTAATACCGCGTTGACCTTCAGACATGTTCCCAACGCCAGCAAGCATGCAGTGGCTACAGGCGCGCGTAGATCGTGTGGTATGCGCGCTACACCTTTTTTGATAGGCATACTGAGCAGCTCGTAAGCGGGTGCCAGTGGGCGTACTGCTGCCGCGTACAGAATGCCTGTTACCGTGTGCCAGCGTTTCAGGGCGACCGCGAGGATTGCCCCTACCCTACGCGAATGAGTGAGCGTGTCCGAAAGAGGATAGAGGCGACTCTCGCGGTCGCCCTGAAACGCTGGCGATGTAACGATTGTGACCGACCTATCGTCGAGGTCGAGGTGCATTTTCCTGATCTTATCCTGTCCCAATATCCATATGGCGAGCAGAACAAAGACCAGGAGCACCGTATCGTTATGGGCGTTGACGCAAGCCTCAAAGAGCAATAAAGGGTTCCAGGCAAAGGCCAGGGTTGCGCCGAGACGTTTGCGTGTCGCGCGAGCTGGTTGACCGTTAAGCTGCTGCAGCTGGCCGGAAATCGACCATATCAGTCGCGCGGATACCAGGTGCATGGCAAGTCCCAACAGGCGCAGCGCAAGCACCATGGGCATGATGTAGGTGTTGCCAAAGATGGCGAGCGACCCTTGCAACAGGCTGGTGATAATTGCCCAGGTGGGGCCATATGCTGACGGTTGGTCTACCCAGAACACAAAGGTGTAGATAGGATCGCCGCGGATGGCGGTTGGAATCGTCGTCAGAGGGTTCAGGTCGTGCAGGACGCCCATACGCGCGTAGGCGATATAAGAGAAGAGGTCTGGCGACGTGACGACAGGGATCAGCACATACAGGCAGCCGATCAGTATGGTCGAATTTTTGATGAAACGCCAGTTGATTGAGCCGGGCAGTCGGCGCAAAGCCAGCAGGTAGACGAGAAACACCAGTACGAATGCGCCCGCCAGCATTGGAACTGTTGCCCAGCCGTGCATCACAACTAATGTGGATGTGCCGTGATCGTTTGGAAGATGTGGAATGATGGCCCAACCAGGCAAGAGTAGCAATGATGGCCACGCTGGCCAGGCTCCCATCTGCGTCAGCAGCGCATCGTGAAACCAGAGATCGCGCAGGGGTAACACCGCGTCCAGCAGCAGAATGGCGACCACCATAGCTAAAAGTAAAACAGCAGGAGAAAACAAACGGGTAGAAAATTTGCCACGGGAACGTTGCTTTTTGCGCAAACGCGTCACGTCTTGAGATACTGCTATGTCCCTGGCGTCTATACGTTCGATGGTTGTTTTCATGCGCACTTAAATGCAACAGTCTCGTCGCGAACAACGAATGTCGCTTGCCTTTTATGAAATTCAACGGCGATTGTAGGTACCCGATTTATCGCGTCCAACCCCGTTGAGAAAATACAGAATACATCTTGAGAGTTTCTTGACGTTTGCCTGTTACAATGAACCAAGAGACGATCTCAATCGATATGTATCACGCACTAAGACGAAATGGAATCTCAATAGGTCACGAATAGATTGAAAGAGTATAGCGCTGGAGCAACTAATATGGATTCATCACTATCAAATCAACCAACCGAGCCTCAAGATTCAGTATATCAGACATCACCTCATGTGCCTGGCGCGGGCGCGCCTACAACGCCTTTGCAGGCTTCCGCCGCGCAGACCGCAGCCGCGCAATCCGCTGCCGCCAGTCCGAACGCAGCAGGCATGCCATCACGTCGCAAGTTTATGGGCATGAGCGCGGCTGGCCTCGCCACTCTTGGCGGCGTTGGCGTGGCTGCTGCTTTAGGCGGAGCCGCGCTTGAACAGGTGATGCAACGCGGTGGGTTGAGCAACATACTGAGCAGCGTCATTCATGGCCCCATGGCGAGCGAAGTGCAGATAGGACACCTGCTGCGCCGCGCCGGATTTGGAGCTACGCCTGACGAACTGGCTACCTACAGCAATCTGGGTTATACTGGCGCGGTAGATCGCCTACTCAACTACCAGCAGGTCTCTGACAACGCCATGGAGAACCGCCTTAACGCCTTGAACCTCGACCTCAACTCACCCGTCGATCAGCAGCGCTGGTGGTTATTGCGCATGAGCTGGACGCAGCGCCCCCTACTGGAGAAAATGACACTCTTCTGGCATGGCGTTTTGACCAGCAGTTTCACCAAAGTTGGCGGCAAAACTGCCTATATGCGTATGATTATCCAGAACAACTTTTTGCGCGCCCATGCCTTTGACACCTTCGATAACATCATGTTGGGCATTACCAGCGATCCGGCCATGCTTTTCTACCTCGACCTGACCAAGAGCCACAAAAACGCGCCCAATGAAAACTACGCGCGTGAGATGATGGAATTGTTCACGTTAGGGCTGGGCCATTACACGCAGCAAGATGTTTTTGAAGGGGCTGCCGCGCTAACCGGCTGGCATGTAAGGGGTCTGACTTCCCAGTATAATCCAGCCGACCACAATAACCTGACCAAAACC
Source organism: Ktedonobacteraceae bacterium (assembly GCA_035534255.1). Classification (GTDB taxonomy): domain Bacteria; phylum Chloroflexota; class Ktedonobacteria; order Ktedonobacterales; family Ktedonobacteraceae; genus CF-113. Next base: position 27,844 of record DATLSI010000202.1, read on the forward strand.
TACCTGGGGCATACCGGCAATCTGGATTACAAGGATGTAATTAACATTCTCGTCAATCATCCTGCCACACCCTGGTTCATCGCGCGCAAGCTGTTCACCTTCTTCGTGTATGAAAATCCCTCGACGGATGACTTGAAGCCGCTCGTCGATACCTACGTGCAGAGCGGTCACAATATGGGCGCTGTCATGCGCACGCTGCTCCTTTCGCCCCAGTTTTCGTCTACACAGGCCTATCGCAGTCGTGTCAAGTCGCCCGTGGAGTTCACCGTTGGCGCGTATCGCTCGCTGTTTGGTACGCAGGGCGATGGAAATGGCTTGCCGGCGGTCACAACCCTCATGGGCCAGACTCTGTTTAATCCACCCAATGTAGCTGGCTGGCCTGGCGATAAAGTCAGCGCGTTGTGGCTCAACAGCGGCACCTGGATGACACGTTTGAATTATATCGATGCCCTCCTGGTGCGCGGCACGCTCGCTCGCGGGAGCACTACTCCGCCGGTAGACCTGCAAGCCATCGTCAATACTAACAAGATCGCTTCCCCGGAGAACTTCGTCGATTACTTTTCCTCGTTCTTACACGATGGCAATCTGACCAGCGACAGGTACTCGCAATTCGTCAACTACTTCACTTCGAGCGATACCAGCGCGAGCGCGGAGCGCGTAACCCTGACCAACGGACAGCGTTATCCTCTGAACCGCGTGCGCGGCACACTGTACCTTATGATGACAACCCCTGAATATCATATCAATTAATACGAACGTACACGGCGTTCTGCTGAAATGCCGGGCGAGGTTATAAAGGAGCCTGTTATGAAACTTTCACGAAGAGCAATGATAAAAAATGGCATGCTAGTAGTTTCAGCCGGTATGGTAATGCCTGCTATCTTCAGTCGCGGCGTGGCCTCCGCTATGGCGCAATCGCTGGATGGTTCGCACGTCGCGCAGACAGCCACCGATCGCACGTTGATTGTCGTTCAGATGGCCGGTGGCAACGATGGTCTGAATACGGTTGTTCCCTATACCGATCCACTTTATATAAAAATGCGCCCCACGCTGGGCATACCGCAATCTAAAGTCCTGACGCTCGATTCGCGCCTGGGTTTGCATCCCAACCTGGCCCCGCTAAAGAAGCTGTGGGACGAAGGCCATGTAGCGATTGTCGAGGGTGTAGGCTATCCGAATCAGAGCCTCTCGCACTTTCAGGCGATGGACATCTGGCAGACGCTCGATTTGTCCGGCAATGGCAGCGATGGCTGGCTGGGCAAGCTGGTGTCCGGCCTGGTTGACCAGCAGGGACACCCGTTTAAGTCTCTTGATATCGGCGTGCAGACAGCGCAGGCGCTGCAATCCATTACTACGCAGGTGCCAACCGTTGCCAGCGTCAAAACGTATGCCATCGCGCCCGACCCTGCCGATGGCGATGGTGGTAATGCTCGCTTGCAGGCCCTGATGAACCTCTACAATTCCTATCCCAAAACGGCCCCCTATGCCGCCTTGCTGGATACCACCGCCTTGAGCGCGCAGGACGGCTCGCGCCAGTTGCTCCAGGCCGATGCGACGTATCACCCTGCCGTCACCTACCCCACCGGGCCTTTCGCCGCGGGCCTTAAAATCCTGGCGGAATCCATCGTGCAAGGCCTGGGGCTGCGCGTGGGATACGTCACGCTCGGCGGCTTTGATACGCATGCCAACGAACAGGCCACCCACGACGCCTTGATGACTACGCTTGCCAACGGTCTCTCCGCCTTCTACAACGACCTCGCCGGTCACGGCAAAGCCGATAACGTCGTTGTCATGACATGGTCAGAGTTCGGTCGCCGCGTCGAAGAAAACGGCAGTCAGGGCACCGATCACGGCACTTCAGCACCCATGTTCATCCTGGGCAACCCTGTCAACAAGGGCATCTTTGGCGAACCGCCCAGTCTGAGCAGCCTCGATCAGAACGGCAATCTGAAGTATACCGTCGATTTCCGCTCCGTTTACGGAACTGTGCTGGATCGCTGGATGGGCGCGTCCTCGAAAGACGTGCTTGGCGCGGATTACGGCTCGCAGAATTTCTTGCCGCAAGCCTGATAGACACCCATGGCGACCGCCATGCCTGGTCGCCCTCGTGATTCTTTTCTGCTATAATATGTCCTGGTTACAATTCTAGCCAGGAGCATACAGGCATATGTCATCACATACAGAAGTACCAACGCCCGCGCCAGTAAAAAAAAGGCCCCGCTTTTCGCGCCGGACAAAAATTATTATAGCACTCGTCATTATTAGCATCGCCGTTGTGCTGGCTTTTTTCGCGCCGCCCGAAGGTGATTCGACCAATGTCACCGGCGATACCCTGCCAGTCACCATTACCGTCACCAATCCTCTTGGTACCCTGGCTGTCAGCAGGGGAGTCGATTACAACGATGTCCACATCACCGCGGAAAATGTGACTCAGGCCAGCAAATTTTCCGATGATCGCAGACCCGGCGGAAGCTATACCATTCGCGTCCAGTTGTTGGTGCTGGGCAAAAAAGGGCAAAAGGCCGCTATTGGCATTGATTTTGCATCGCTTATGCGTTTGCAACTGGCGAACGGGCAGACTATCGCCCCAAAACTGGTCAACATGTCTCCCGTGATTCTTCCCAATCAGGCGGTAAGTGGCTACATTGATTTCCCCGTTGCCGCGCCTGTTCCCTTGACCAGTCTCACACTACGAGTGGGGAATAGTTTGTCGATTCCGTTCGCGTGATAACTAAGCGGGCAGGTGAGCTAGTCTTCCTGGGGCGTGCCTACATGTTCGACGCGTTGCAGTACTTCAACCATCGTGTCAAACCAGGGGGTATGCCGGGTTGGGGTGTCGTCGGAGAGCGAGTACCCATTGTCGAGTAGAAGCTGCTCTACCGCCAGGTAATATTCGACCAGTACGCGTTCGCCGTTGGTATGCGCTGTGCAATCTTCCAGCAGCGCGCGCGCCTCTTCTATTGCTCCCAGCCGTTGTTGGGCGTCGGCTAGTTGCTGCTGCGCGCGTGCCACGCGTGAAGTAGTCTCAGCCTGTTGATGAGCGCGGCGGCGCGGGCGCAGTTCATCCTGCGCGCCACTCATAGCCTGCTGCATCTCCAACGCTGCTGTCCCTACTTCGATAGCCATGTCATCATGCCTGCGCGCGAGCCAGGCGTTCACAGCGTGCAGGCGCACCAGTACATTTGCGCTCTCAGGCAGTCGCAGGTTATCATCAGAGAGCAGTTCATCGCTGCCCGTTTCAGCGTCCGTTGTTCCGTTGTAGTCTAATTCTTCGTTTTCCATGATTCCCTGATGGCTGCGAAGCCGTCACCCGCGCTTAATCGGTGAAATAGTAGAGGGTAGCCATTAGAATGGCGGTGAGGAAGATGCAGAGTATTTGAAACCAGTAGAAAAATGGAATGCCGATTAACTGCGGCTGCGATACGTTATAAATGCCGGGCCACAGCGTCACAGCAAACGGGAGTAGGAGAAGCAGCAGGAGCCAGGGACGATGCTTTCTCCTCGAACGAACCGGGCGAGTAACCATGAGAATCTTCCCTTTCCTCATCGTCAACAAAGAGCTTCAATTTTGAACTACTGCAATAGATATCTATTGCATCATATTTTGCTCAAGAAGTATACACTTCCAGCTTTTCTGCTCCAAAAGTACTATTGTGTGCTTGTATTGACATAAGCAGCAAGACATAATGATATACTTCAATCCGGTCTCAAGCAACTTCGCATATTTTCATTAGCCATTTCGTTCTCTTCGTTCTCATGGAATCGTGTGTTTATTTTCGTATGGACCTGGTTGGCAGTTTGATGGAGTGGACAAATGTCGCAGCAAGAAACGGCGACAGACCGCCTGGTTAGCATAATACAAACCATCCAGATGGCGCAAGGGAATGGTACACTCACCGTCAGACGTGGGGTTGGTGGCACGTTTGAAGAGGGTATCGTTGTCTTTGTGAACGGCCAGGTGAAGCAGGCAACCGCCGGGAGGCGCAGCGGGCCTGATGCCTTGAACTGGCTCAGTACCTGGGGCCAGTGCCGCTATTTTTTTGCTTCAGCGGGTGCCTCTGCGACTTCACAATTACAGCCACAGAACGAAATTCCAGCGAGTAATCAGGCCAGTACGCCTTCGTCGAGCACGGAACCTCAAGTCAGGATACCAACAACCCCTCTTGAAAGACCAGGGGGTGCGCGTGTTTCCGGTACGGGTTGGGAGAGGAGAACACCAGCGCCGCCATCTCAAACATCGATCATATCCTATTCTACTCAGCCACTCGGTGAAGCTTTGCGCCGCATTGAGCAAAATCGACTCTCGCGTTCTCACAGGCAATTATTTCTCCTCATCGACGGGCAACGAACGGCGCTAGAATTGGCGCGCCTGGCGGCGAAAAACCAGGAAGATTTACTTGAACTGCTATATGATCTGGAACGTATCGGCGTTATCCAGCTAGGAGGCTCTTGATGGCAGATACTGTTACCCTTGTTCTTACCAGAGACCAGGCTCTCGCGGAAATAGTGCTTGCGCAGCGCGATGAGCGCGTCCCCATGCTCGATGGCGCGGATTTGAGTAAGGCCGACTTGCGTAAAACAGATTTAAGTGGCGGCAATATACGCGAAGCTAACCTGTCAGGAGCCAACTTGAGCGGAGCCTGGAGCCTATATGTGCGGCGCGTATCTGCGCAAGGCTGACCTCAGCCGGGCCAATCTGAGCGGCACGAATCTAAGCAAAGCGGTGATGGTGGGTGTCAACCTGATTGGAGCGAACCTGCGTGGTGCCTATATGCGCGGTACCGACCTGCGAGCCACCGACCTGGCGGGCGTCAACCTGAGCGGCGCGGACCTGAGCCGGGCCGACATCTCGGAGGCGGATTTAATCGGCGCGGATCTTAGCAAAACTGATCTGAGCGAGGGAGATCTAAGCCAGGCTAATCTCAGCGGCGCTAATCTTGTCGGTGCGGATTTGAGCCGGGCTAATCTGAGTAAAGCCATCCTCAACGGCACAGATTTGAGCCACGCGAACCTGAGCGGCGCTAACCTGGTTGGCGCGAACTTGAGCCGGGCCAACTTGAGCAAAGCTAACTTGATCGGTACTAATCTCAACCTTGCCAATCTGAGCAATGCCAACCTGAGCAACGTGTATGCCTGCCGGGCTTTGATGCGTGGCACAAACCTGGTTGAAGCCAATCTGAGCGGAGCCAACCTGAGCAGAGCCTTTTTGAGCCGGGCATATCTCTTCCACGCCTATTTGAACAAGGCCGACTTGAGTAAAGTCGATTTGAGCAAAGCCAATTTGAGCGGAGCTGACTTGAGCGGAGCCGATTTAAGTAAGGCCAATCTGCGCGGAGCTACCCTGCAGGGCGCAAATTTGAGTGAAGCCTATTTGCGAGCTGCCGATTGCAGGGGTGCCAATTTGCAGTCAGCACGCCTGACAGTCGCTATGCTCACGAACTGCATATTTATCGACGCCGATCTGCAAAAAATACTGGCCACCTCCAGAGAATTCGCGGAAGTCGATATCAATGCGCTGCATAATATTTTAATTGACTCGTACACTGCTCAACAACTTGGTATATTTATGGCAAGGTCCTGATCTCACCATTGGATGGTAAGTCGATTGCATTTAGAAAGAGGGGCAATCAATGGTTAACTGGGAGATGCTCGGCGTCTTTATTGTCGTCTTCACCGCCGTCACCATTCTGGCGTTCTGGGCTTTTATGCTATCCCCTACCTGATTATCGTCTATCCCGTTGTCTTTCTCATTTTGCCCAAATTCTGGACGGTGGCTCGCCATCGCGGCTATGTCACACCCGCTGATTTCGTGCGCGACCGTTTCGATAGCAGCGCGCTGGCCATAACCGGTATTCTGGCAACCATGCCCTACATTGCCTTGCAGATCTATGGCATCGAAGTCTCTATCGCGCAGATGGGTGTACCCATCGAAATCTCGCTCATCATCGCCTTTGCAATCCTGGCAGCCTACACGTATACCAGCGGACTGCGCGCTCCCGCTATGATCGCGGTGGTGAAAGATATGTGCATCTGGCTGGTGGTGCTGGTCGCGGTGATCTACATTCCGATCAAACTCGGCGGCTTCGGCAATATCTTCAAGGCGGTACACGCCAAAGCTGTAGCTTCTGGTGGCACGTTTCATGATGTCTTGCCGGCAGCTGAGTATCCCGCCTACGCAACGCTGGCCCTCGGTTCCGCGCTGGCCCTCTTCCTTTATCCGCATACCCTTACCGGCATCCTCAGCACCAACAGCCGCAAGGTTGTGCGCCGCAATGCCGCGCTGCTGCCAGCCTATACCTTTCTGATCGGCCTGATTTGCCTGCTCGGTTACGTGGCGGTCGCGGCTGGCATTGACCCCTCACCTATCTATAAGTCAAATGTTGCCTTACCCGCTCTTTTCGCGAAAGAGTTCCCTGCCTGGTTCGCGGGCTTCTCGTTCGCGGCTATCGCCATCGGCGCGCTGACCCCCGCTGCCATCATGTCGATTGCCGCCGCTAGCCTGTTTACCCGCAACATTTATCGCGAATACTTCCGCCCGACCTGTACCGAGCGCGAAGAAGCAAACACCGCTCGCACCGTTTCGCTGGTGGTGAAAGTGGGCGCCCTGGCTTTCATCCTGTTTTTCCCGCTCACATTAGCCATCAACCTGCAACTACTCAGCAATATCTGGATCCTTCAGACCTTACCGGCAGTATTTCTTGGCCTTTACACGAACTGGTTTCACCGCCGGGCGCTGGTTATTGGTCTGCTCGGCGGTCTGCTCGCCGGCACGTTGATGATTATAGCGCGCGGTTTTGAGTCGTCCGTGTTTCCGCTTACCATCGGCAGTATATCAATTCCGATGTATGCAGCAATCCCAGCGCTGGTTGTC
>DATLSI010000203.1:0-7734 GCA_035534255.1 Ktedonobacteraceae bacterium
TTGCTAGCGAGTAAGCATGCGTTCGGCCTCGATGTAGGTTGCGCCATGGGACGCCTCCTTTTTTTGATCGGACACTTTTCATCTCAAGTATACCCAGATACTGGCGCAGTCTCAAGAGATCGGAAAAAGACATTGACAACAAGTGTAGGCTATGCCATGCTACAGGACGAAATGAAAAATGACAGCAGGTGAGAACAAAGCATGGAACTACTGGTAGCGACGCTGGCGCACGTCAGCAGAGGAATGCATGAAGAGGCTACGACACGGGTGCGCCAGGTGGTAGAGAGCGTGAAAAACGCGCCGGGCATCATTAATGCGCGCCTATATGCAGGCAGAGGCAGCGAAACCAGCTACTTAATGCTCATATCGTGGGAAGATGAAGAGTTCTGGCAAAAGGCGCAGGAACGCCAGAATCCCAGAGACCTCTTGCTCAATTCAAGCAGCGACCTGTTCGCAGCCGCGCCTGAGCAGTGGCAAATGCATTACCTGTGGGGCTATAGTCGCCCGTCGGCGCAGCCAACTATCGCCACGGCGCACATCGCTACGGTGCGACAGGATCAAAGCGAGCGTATTCAACGCGCCTGGATCGAGAGCTTGCAGCACCAGGCCATCCAACCAACGCTGGCTTTCGCGTTTTTGACACGCGGCAAGAATATGGATGCGGCGACTTATTCTGGCAATGGCCTGCTCGCGAGACAGGGGCCGGGATCCACTTTTCTGAACCTGTTAAGCTGGCCAGGCGAAACGCAACAAAAAGAGTTTTATACGGACCAGAATTATAAGGCGTTTAGAGGCTTTCTCAATCAAGTGAGTATAGAGCGCATTCTTCTGCTGGAACCCCAAGCCTGACAGGGTTAATCCGAGGATGTTTCAGCGACCGGCCTGGCGTAATACTTATTCAATTCGTTGAGCAAGAGGGCGTGATTGGCCCACATATCGCTGGTGAAGGTGTGATATTCGCCATCACAAAGTGGGACGGGCGGACTGCACTGGCGGTGCGGCGTCAGGCGGAAGCGGATAGTATTCCCTTTGACTTCGATCCAGAGGTGACGACGTGTATAACTTGTTCCCCAGCGCATAAGCACCATGGTATCATATTCGTGAAAGGTGGCGCGTCCTTTCAAGGCATTGGTGTTAAGCGTTTTGAGCATTTCGGCTAATCCGCTTTCGCGCATGACGCGCCTGGCATTGTCTTTTTCGGCTAACCGCCGCGCCTCATCTGCTTCGGCGCTCAGTATATATTCCTGGTGTTTTTCGTCCTGAGTCGTAGTGGTTCACCCCTTTTAGCAGGGCGACCGCAAGGGTCGCCCTTACTATATACGAGATATGGTACCGTTTTGTCGGGGTACAGGCAAGTTCAATGTACTTTTTGTTCATATTCTGCTTTTGATTCGACGGCGGCCAGCAGATCAGGATAGGAGCGGGCGTGGTCTTCCGTGAATTGTGCCAGGGTTGGCGGTAAGATAGCAGAAGTAGAACTGCTGTAACGAGGGGAGTACACGCTTTCCTGGTTCAATATGGTGCGGCGAGGGGAAATATGAAACACATTGCTGGTTGATTGTTTGGCATGATACTTTGCCTCTGCTGCCAGGTAGCTTACTTCTTGAATGCTTTGTGGACGACGCACTTGATTATTGACGACGCCGATGGACAACGAGACCAGGGGGAATTGATAGGGGCGACCTTTGCGATCCACGCCACTGATTGAGCCTCGCTTGAGGTCTTCAAGGCGATAAAAGGTCGCACTTTCCTCTTTATACGCCGTACTGATCTCTTCGCAAAGCACATTAGAGAGGTCAGGAGTGGTGACTACCACAAAGTCGTCGCCACCGATATGTCCGACAAAATCGTCGGGATTGCCAAAAGTGCGCACAACACGCTGGCAGATACTGCCGACCAGGCGGATGATCTCATTGCCTGTCAAGAAGCCATAGACATCGTTGAAGGCTTTGAAATTGTCCAGGTCGAGATACAGGATACTCCAGGGTTCAACGCTGTTAAGCTTATGTTTGATGGCTAGCTCTACTTGCAAACCGCCGGGGAGACCAATCAAAGGAGAGAGATAGTTTTGTTGAACGCGGCGAATCTGCGTGCGGATACGTACCAGAAGTTCGTCGATCATAAAAGGTTTAGTGATATAATCGTCAACACCTATCTCGAAGGCGCGCACTTTATCGCAAAGATCACCATAAGCGCTCAGCGCAATGATGGGAATGTGCATGGTTTTGGGTTGACTGCGCAACCGGCGCGCTACTTCGTATCCATCAATGCCGGGGAGCATTAAATCAAGAACAATCAGATGTGGCGTTTCTCGTAAAGCATACTGTACAGCATCTTCGCCGTTAAGGACGGTAACAACCTGGTACCCCTCGATCTGTAGCGTTTCCTGTAGTAATTTTGCAATTACTCGTTCGTCCTCGACGACTAAAATATTGGCCATATATACTCCTGCCTCTTGACATGTAAGGGTTTTCTGCTCTTCCCGAGGGAAAACCTTGAGTATTGCCCGCTCCTCAAAGCGAACAATGATGAGCCAGGTACCTTACAATTGTTTGCGACTACAACAAATATACGGCTGAAAGAGCAACTGGATATGTTCTTTCCAATCAAATCCCGGCGATTGCTCGCTTTCGTTGCGCGGGAATTGTGATTGCCGCATTGCCCCGCACCACACGCCACCCACGTCCAAACGCACGATCAGCAAGAAGCCTGTCGAAGCCCTTCCCCCAGAAGGATTCCTCAGGCAGTAATCTGTAATAGGAGTGGATGGTAGCCAAATAAAATAGCGGGAGCATCACTCTCATACAGATATACATAAATATAACACATTATGCCTAAGCATAACTGCGCATATTATACATTTCCACTATTTAGTATAACATCCTTACGCGCATATGCAAAGGGTTTATGTGTGAGAAATCCTCATAATTCACTAAAGTTTTGCCGGAATTACCTAAAATGACTGCCAGGTGGCCGGAATTTGCCCCGGCTCAGGTCATTCACCAGCAAATCAGTGAGTTTCATTTCAGGGCGTCCCACATAGTTGACGCGTGGGCAGGACTGCGATAAGATGAACAGAGTATCAGTTAAGCGGACACTAGAAAAGGCATGGACATGACACCACCATCGATAGCGACCGGGCAACCTGTCATGTTTCCCAGTCGCGGGCAACCGTCCTACCTCATGGAAGGATTTGCGCATATACCCGGCGAGGCGAAACACGCGCCGGTGGTGATTCTGTGTCATCCACAGCCAGCCAGCAGCGACATGAATGAGACGCTAACCGTTTTACTTGCCCGGCAGCTTGCCGAAGCGGGTATGATCGCGCTGCGTTTCAATTTTCGAGGTGTAGGGAGAAGCCAGGGACAACAGAGCGATGGACGCATGGAGCCACTCGACCTGGCGGGAGCCATAGACTATGCCCTGGCGCAACCCGGCGCGGATGCAACAAAAGTTTGTGTGGTTGGGCATGGATTCGGCGCGTATATCGCGCTGGTGTACGCGCCCTTTGATGCGCGCATTCGAACGATAGTGGCTGTCAGCTTGCCGATGTATCGCGTAGCCGGAGGACTGCCCAAAGCGTTTGAACGGCCCAAACTCTTTGTGACGGGCGAATTTGATGAAATTTGTCCCCTGTTTAAGCTGGAACCATTTGTTGAGCAACTAAAAGGCCCAAAGGGTATTAAAGTGATTGTCGGGGCGCGTCACCTGATGCGTGAGTATGAAGAAGCTGCTCTGACCGCCATCGTGAAATATATCAAGACTTGGGCGGAAATGCCTGGAGTGTAGGGAAGCATGAATCCAATTAACCCCCTTATTGTTCAAAGTGATCGCACTATATTATTGGAAGTCGATCACCCGCTGCATGCTGAGGCGCGCGACGCGCTGGCCCAGTTCGCGGAATTAGAAAAGTCACCTGAACACATCCATACATATCGTCTTTCGCCGCTTTCCCTCTGGAATGCCGCTGCCGGTGGGATGGATGCGCCTCTGATTCTTGAATTGCTGACCCGCTACAGCAAATATGACATCCCGTCGAATATTGTGGTCGAAATACGGGAATACATCAGTCGCTACGGACGAATCAAGCTGGTGCGCGATGGTAATCTGCTGCTTCTGACCTCGAATGACGTGGCGCTGATCGCGGAAGTGATGCATCATAAGCGCACCCAGCCCTACCTGCTGGGTCAACTGGACGCGCATACGATCCAGATTGACGCTTCGCGGCGCGGGCATATTAAGCAGGCCCTGATTCATATTGGATTTCCTGCCGAAGACCTGGCGGGCTATACCGATGGTTCGCCCTTGCCCCTGCAACTGCGCGATCAGACCCTGACTGGAAATGCGTTCGAGCCGCGCGCTTACCAGTACGCGGCGGCGGCGGCATTTTACGCGGGCGGCGCGCCCAGTGGTGGTAGTGGCGTGGTGGTGTTGCCCTGCGGCGCAGGGAAAACCATCGTAGGGCTGGCTACGATGGCCGATATTCAACGCGCCACCCTGATCCTGACGCCTAACACTATCGCGGTGCGCCAGTGGATTCAGGAAATCATCGATAAGACCGATATTCCGCCGGAGATGATCGGGGAATATACGGGAGATCGCAAGGAAATCTGTCCTATTACGGTCAGCACCTACCAGATACTCACCTATCGCAAGAAGAAACAGAAGAACTCGAATGGAGCGGCACCGGCTGAGCCGACCGAGGAGGATTATCCGCATTTCGCGCTGTTCGGCAGCTATGACTGGGGGCTGATTATCTACGACGAGGTGCATCTCTTACCCGCGCCGGTGTTCCGCATCACCGCCGAGATTCAGGCGCGCCGCCGCCTGGGCTTGACAGCCACGCTGGTGCGCGAAGATGGACGCGAAGCCGATGTATTCAGCCTGATCGGCCCCAAGAAATACGACGTTCCCTGGCGCGAACTGGAACGTCAGGGATGGATCGCCACGGCTGAGTGCCACGAGATCCGCGTCAGCATGAGCGAGGACGAGCAGTTAAACTATGCTATCGCGGAAGAACGTGAAAAATACCGGCTGGCCGCCGAAAGCCCGGCCAAGCTGGATGTTGTGCGCTTTCTGGTAAACCGCCATCGCGATGACCAGATACTGGTTATCGGTCAATACCTGGATCAGTTGAATATCCTGGCGGAGGAGTTGCAGGCTCCGTTGATTACAGGAGGGACCTCGAATAAACAGCGCGAAAAGCTCTATGAGCAATTTCGTCAGGGCGAAATTAAGCATATGGTGGTCAGTAAAGTTGCCAATTTCGCCATCGACCTGCCTGACGCGAATGTGGCTATCCAGGTGTCGGGCACCTTCGGTTCGCGACAGGAGGAAGCGCAGCGCCTGGGGCGTATCCTGCGGCCCAAAGCCGATGGCGGGTTGGCGTACTTCTATTCCATCGTGACCCGCGATACCCGCGACCAGGAATTTTCCGCCAACCGGCAACTTTTCCTGACGGAGCAGGGCTATCGTTATGTCATTGAAGATGCAGAGGCACTACTGGCATCTACAGCGTTATAGCGGTAGAACGCGATAAATCGCGTCCCTACGAACAAAACACTGCTTGACATCGCCCATTTTGGGTGATACCCTTCTAATCACAAGAACGAGAACAAGAATAATCCAATGTCTTGATAAAGAGGATAGTATGGCAGAGCAGAAAGCAGGCTTCGTCGATATCGCGAGCCAGGATTTTCCTGAGCAGGTACTACAGGCTGAACAAATGGTACTGGTAGATTTTTCGTCTGATAAGAGTAACGCCTGCCAGATTTTTGATGCGGAGTTTGCCGCGGTCGGTAATGAATATAAAGGACGTGTGACATTCGCGCGGCTCTACATCGACACCGAAACCAGCCTGACGAGCGAATGGAATGTCGAAGGCATCCCTACGGTGATCTTCTACAAAAATGGGCAGGAGATCAACCGCATTAAGGGCATTGTCATGCGTGAGAAACTACGCAAGCAGATTGAGGGTACGTTGCTGGCGCACTTCTAGCATTGTACGTCCAGGAGGAGGGGGTTGTGCGGTTATTGCAACCTATCAGATTACAGGCTTCTTTGCATGAGACGATCTGGGGTGGGCGCAGGTTGGAGCGCGATGGGTGGAAACAGCTTCCGCCGGGTGATGCCGGAATTGGCGAAGCATGGGAAACTGAGGTCAGCTGCGTAGCTCAAAATGCACCGTATGGCGGCAAGACTTTAGGAACGCTCGTAAATGAATACGGTGAAGATCTACTCGGTCCGAGGGCAATGACTGTCTATGGTGCGCGCTTTCCCCTGCTGGCCAAGTTTATCGATGCCAATGGCAGGCTTTCGGTACAGGTTCACCCCGATGACCGCTACGCGGCTCAATATGAAGCCGGTAAACTGGGCAAAACAGAATACTGGTATATTCTGGATGCTGCTCCAGGCGCAACCATCATTCACGGTTTTAAGGCCCCCTTTTCGCGAGCAGAGGTGCAACACGCCATCGAGACGGTCACACTGGAGAACCTGCTTGCTGAAGAGCCGGTAGCGGCTGGCGATGTGATCTTTGTGCCAGCCGGAACCGTGCATGCCATTGGCAGCGGCATCCTGCTCTATGAACTGCAAGAATATTCTGATATCACCTACCGTATGTACGACTATGGTCGGCTCGCTTCAGATGGAACGCTCCGCGAACTCCATGTGGAGCAATCACTGAATGTCTCCCACTTCGACCGCTCGCGCCGCGTGAAGATGCGTCCCGTCTCGCTAGCAGGCGGGCAAGGGTATACTGATTGCTGCCTGGTAGCCTGCCAATATTTTGTGAGTCGCCAGATCACCTTACAGCCGCAGGGATCACCTTATGGCTATATGAAGGGTTGGACTGAGAGCAGCTGCGTCATTCTCACTGCGCTGGGGGCAAACTTGCAGGTACGCTACGGGGAGAATTTTGAGCGGGGCGAAGCGATTACACGCGGACAGACAATAGTGCTACCGGCGGCGCTCGGCGAGTATTGCATCGAAGGTGAGGGCGCATTTCTCTCTTCTTATGTGCCTGAAGAGAACGATGAGGCGTGGGCAGCGTGGAAAGCGGGACAGGAGTAGCGTTTATTCCTGTCTTCTTTTGCGGCGTTCTTCCTCCAGGTCGGTGACGGTACCTTCAACAATGGGGCCTTCCGGCTCGTCGGGTTCTGTGAAATTGAAAAACTGGCCGCGAGGAGGAAAGCCTTTCTGCATGCGACCCACATCAGCAACAACACGAGAAACGCCCGTTGTAAAGTTGACGAACAGGAGCAGCGCGCCCAGGCCACCCCAGACGAACAGGCCAACCAGCAAGGTGCCGACTAACCCAACAATCCCGTTCAGAATCGCTTCGTAGATAACTCCTGCCAGTATAAGGATGTAGAAAAAACGCACAAGCACCCGTAAGAACCAGTGTAAAAACCAGAGGACGGCTTTTACCGGGTCCGATGGCATATTCCACGCGGGTAGCAGTTTTCTTTTTGGCCGTAAGCTTCTCACACTGGCCTCTCCTTCGAAGGAGTGATTGTTTCCTCGATAGTGTTTCATACGTGTATATACGTACCAATCCCTGTGTTGTTGGGATTCGGGCTACTTGAGCATATTGTATCAGTCTTGAGTAGCATATGCCAGACTTTGTATATAGGTATAGCGACTTTCCGGGTGAATTGTAGGGACGCGATTGATCGCGTCCGCGTGGGCGAGTGTCAGCGTGCGCGGACGCGATTGATCGCGTCCGCGTGGGCG
>DATLSI010000204.1:0-21875 GCA_035534255.1 Ktedonobacteraceae bacterium
CATGATTATTTTGTGCAAATGCTATCTGGTATGGAACTAGGCTCTTTTGCTTGTGAGGTAGCACGCAACAGACTGATTCTGGCAGACTATCCTAACCCCAACGGATGGCATATTATTAACAATGATTTCTATAAATCACCCAACTTGAATGAGTCTTTAACACAGGCGCAGATAATTCTCTGCAATCCGCCGTATGAGGATTTTACGCACGAGGATCGTGTTAGATATTCATCAATTCACGCTGCAAACAAGACAGTCGAAGCCTTGCGCCGTATCTTGCAAAGACCACCTAAAATGCTCGGGCTGGTGTTACCAAGAGTATTTGAGGATGGACAGAGTTATCGTGAAGCCAGAAAACAAATTAGATCGTTGTACGACAATATTACGATAGTTGATTTACCTGATAATGCGTTCAATTATTCTGATGCTGAGACAGTTCTTTTGCTCGCGCACGGTCAACGTACAAATCATCCTACCTGGAGATCAATCTCAGTTTCTGGAAAAGATTACCAGAAATTTATTCGCACAGGAAAAGTGACATCGAGCATAGAAGTTCCAGCTAGCTTTACCCATGATAAATTTAGTAGTAGCTTTCGATATAGCCCGTTACAATCCATATGGGTTGAGTTAAAATCTTTACGACGATTAAGTGAAATAGCTGAGATCCATCGAGGAATCGAGTACAATATCCCTTTTGAGGAAAACAAGGAGGAACTTGTTTCAAACAAACCACGTCCAGGATTTGTCAAAGGATTGGCTCGGGTTACTGAAGGCTTTGAGTCGTACTTTACAGAACCTTTTGTTTATCTGAACGCTGATTCTAAAATGATGCGAGGGAAGGCATATAAATACTCGTGGGAGAAACCAAAGATTATAGTCAACGCGGCTCGTTTAAGTAGGGGACCATGGACTATCGCTGCTACAGTAGATAACCACGGGCTAATGTGTTATCAGAATTTTGATGGTGCCTGGCCTATTAGTGATATTCCATTGGAAATCATTGCGGCGTTGCTGAACGGACCCGTGGCTAATGCTTTTCTTAGCACCCATAATGCTAAACGACACAACAGAATAGAGACCATTAATCAGATTCCTATTCCGAAACTTGGTCTTTCACAAATAAGCCTTATAGTCTCCCTCGTTCACGAATATATATCTAACCGCAAACAATGGTTGGAGCAACCAGAACAAGCTGAGTACTTTGAGAGGCGTTGTCGTGGCTTATTAAGTCAGATCGATACTGAATTGCTCGAAGCCTACAACCTTCCAATACATCTTGAGCAAGAACTCATCAAGTATTTTGAGGGTTATAAACGACCAGGGCCGATTCCGTCAACCCCGCTACGACCATCACTGGCGAAAAGGCTCTATACCTCTATCATCAGAGTTGGAAATATTAGACATGAAGGTGGTAACGACTATGTAGATGCGGTGATAACTAACTGGAACCCTCATCAAATTGTTTCTATTCCTATTTCGCTTGTTCCTGCGAATCTTCAGCAAGAACTCGGTCAGGACACGCACTTACTTGCTAAAGTGAATGTTGGAGCTAACAGTGCTGAAGAGCTTATTTTTGAAGATATAACACTGGCTCCAGAGCCGAAGGCATATGATGAGCTTGCCTGAACTTGCTATTTTAGATGTTGGTCAGGGAAATTGCGCGATTCTCCAGGATACTAAAGCAGTAACCATTATAGATTGTCCACCCGGTATAGTTCTCTTAAAGACGCTTGAAAGCCTGGGAATTAGTTCGGTCGATCAAGTGCTAATTTCTCATGCCGACCAAGACCATGCAGGTGGATTAGTTACTCTGCTGGACAGTATTCAAATACGGAACGTTTATATTAATCCTGATGCTGATAAGAGAAGTAAAACCTGGAAAGAAACAAGAATAGCGTTAGATCAAGCGGCAAATAAGGGAACTGAGGTTCATGTTGGACTGACATCTTCACTATCTAGAAGGTTAGAGTCAGGCTACGTAGAAATTGAAATCTTAGCTCCATCAACACTGCTTGCATTAAGTGGAGCAGGTGGAGAAGATGCGCAGGGGCGTCCACTCACTTCAAATTCAATGTCGGCAGTAATCGGTCTGATACACGATTCGTATAGGATAGCTCTTTTACCAGGGGACTTGGACGATGTTGGATTAGATAATCTCTTGAACAAATGTGAGGATATAGAAGCACAGATATTGGTATTTCCACACCACGGAGGATTGCCTGGAAGTGATGACGCCCAGCAATTTGCTCAAAAATTGTCTGGTTTGGTTAAACCCCGTTTAGTCATATTCTCACATGACAGAGATCTTTTCGATTTTCCGCGCGAAGAAATAATGCGGGGGGTACTATCTGCTACTCCTGATGCTCATATAGTTTGTACCCAACTCTCTCGAAGGTGTTCGACAGAACTTCCAGGTATACGTTTTGACCATTTGACTACTCTCCCATCTAAGGGACGCGCAAAGGGCAAGTGCTGTGGAGGGTCAATCCTGGTTAAAATCGATGGTATGCGAACAACGTATTCTCCTATGCTTACGTTACATAGAGCTTTCGTTGCTGACAACAAAAATGTACTCCAGCCAATGTGCTTACAACATTTTGATAAGCTGAAATCACACATCAGTTAGCCTTCTCTGCCACGTGCTTTCCCCTGATAAAAATCTCCCCACCTCAAACATCTCCACATCCCGATTTCTCTTCCCCATCACCAGTTCGCTGACGAGCTTCGCGCAGTTGATGGCAAAGGCGTTGCCATGCCCCGTATAGGCTCCACAGATGTAGCAGTTCGGGATGCCGGGTAAGGGACCGGCGAGCGGTAAGCTGTCCGGGGTGAAGGCCATGATACCGGCCCAGCGCGTATCAATGCGCACATCCGGCAGGTCAAGCGTCTCATGTACAAAGTTGTCCAGGTGTTGTTGAATTTCAGAATAGGGCGTCTCTTCATAAGTGTGGGATTCAGTTTCGAAGGAGCGGTTACGCCATCCGCCTACAACCAGCCGACCGTCGGACAGTTGTCGCCAGTATTGATAGCCCTCGTCCGCTGAGCATGCACAAGGAAGAACGTGTTCATCGATGGGTTCTGTCGCGATAATCTGCCCGCGTGTTGGTATAATGCAGTGTGCCAACCAGTCAGCGCCGGCAAGCTTCCCCACTTCTGGGAGCCAGGCGTTGGTGGCGAGGATCAGCTTTTGGGCATGTAGTGTTCCTGCTGGCGTTGTGAGTTTCACACCATGTTTTTCAATGGCGATGGCTGTTACCGGACTTCCTTCATATATCATAGCGCCGGCCTGCTCAGCCAGCCTTGCCAGGCCGGTGACGAAGCGCACCGGGTGTATTTCACCGCTCGCCGGGAAGAACGCGCCGCCAAAATATGCCTTGCGCAGTCGCTCAGGCAGTTCTTCGCGTCGCACAATTTGTGTTTCCCAGCCATCGTCGTGGAGCAAGCGCGCGCTTTCAAGAATCGACGTAAGCTCATCTTGAGTGGACGCCAGCTTATAGCTGCCGGTACGCCGGTAATCGCAGCGCCAATTTTGCGCTTCCAACTCTTGTATGAATGCTTCAGCGTAAGCGTGATTGGCAACAGAAAAGGCCCACATGCGCCGCGCTGTGTCGCGACCATAGCGCTTTACGACGTGGGCGTACAGGCTTGTCGTGCCATCCGAGATAAAACCGCCGTTGCGCCCGCTTGCAGCAGCAGCGATAGCGCGCGTTTCCAGCACGCACACGCGGACGCCTGCTCGCGCTAACCAGAGCGCCGCTGACATGCCTGTAATACCCGCTCCAACGATGGCGATGTCGGTTTCCCGTATGCCTTGTAGTTGAACACGCGTAGTGTGGGTAGGATTGTTTGCCTGAAAATCTGCCTGCCAGAAGGATGTGCTGGTCAAGATTGGTTCACCTGCCTGTTGTTATAATTGAGCAAGGCGAAGCCATGCCGCGCCCGGCCCTGGTCGCCACCTGACTACATAGTAGCATATTTTGCTGAGACACTAAATTACACCTGGATTCACTTATCCTTTTGGATAGGATATGTTAAGATAGTAATGCAGGTTTTTCCTCATTTGTAGTGCAGCCACGTAGTTTTTCATGTAGATTAATCCGCTAACAGGAGGCCGCATTTTATGAACTACAACAGGCGTAGTACTCCCCTCGTAGCCCGCATCGGTATTTCTGGCATTGCAATCCTGGCGTTGATGGCTCTATTTTCACCAGCGGTATTTGCGGAGCATGCCACCAGCAATGGCGGGGATAACTCGTCTATCTCGAAATTCCAGCATGTTTTCATTATCATGATGGAGAATACGAGTTATTCGAGCCTGATCGGCAATCCAAACGCGCCCTGGATTAATTACGCGGCAAAGACCTATGGGTTCGCAACGAACTACACGGGTGTCACTCACCCCAGCCAGCCCAACTACATCGCCGCTACCTCCGGTTCGCTGAATGGCGTTACCAGCGATAACACTACGACTATTGATGTGCCTAACATCGTGGATCAGCTCGAAGCGAACGGCAAGACATGGAAAGCCTACATGCAGTCAATCTTTGCCGGTGGCAACACCGATAAGCTGGCGGCCTCGGCTGGCAACCAGTTGTATGAGCGCAAGCACGATCCCTTTGCCTCGTACCTGGATGTGCAGACCAATCCAGAACGCATGGCGAATATCGTGGGTCTCGAACGGCTCTACGGCGACCTCGCGAATAATACCGTGCCAAACTACGCGTGGATCAGCCCCGATCAGTGCCACGATATGCATGGGCGAGGTGGCCCGGCGACGGACGCCTGTAACTTCAACAATGTGCAGGGCTTGATCGCGGCAGGTGATGCCTTCCTGAAGCACACGGTTGATCGCATTATGGATTCTCCCGCCTGGAAAGGCAATTCCGTCATCTTCATCACCTGGGACGAAAGCGACTTCCCGTTCGGTGATACCAGCGGATGCTGCGACGCGCCAGCAGGTGCGGGCGGCGGCCACGTGGTTACGCTGGCCATCTCGCACAATGAAGATAAGCACGTCACTTCAAATGATGCCTTTAACCATTACTCGATGCTTGCCACAATCGAGGATAGCTGGAAACTGGGCTGCCTGGGCTTCACCTGCGATACTCAGAATGTGAAGCCCATGCGCGACCTGGTTGAAAGCAAAGACTAAGCGCGACGGCTCTTGTTTCCCAGTAGCACTGCGCTATCCTGCTTTGCATACAAATAGCGTTCCGCCCACAACTGGAACATTAAGAGTTGCCAGAGCTTGTGCGCGTGGTCTCTAGAGCCATCCAGGTGTTCTGTGACCAGCTTCTGTACGTATGCCGGGGAGAATAGCCCCTGTTGTTTCAGGCGATCGGGGGCGAGTGCATCTTGCAGGAGGCTGCGTAACTCCTTGCGCAGCCACAGTTTGTAAGGGATGTTGAAGCCCAGTTTAGGACGGTGAAGAGTCTCATAGGGCAGTTTGCTCTGGATCATCTGCCGCAAAATGTACTTGCTGGTCAGGTTGTGCAGGCGCAGGTGAGAGGGCAAGCGCGCGGCGAACTCGACCAGCGTGTAATCCAGAAATGGACTGCGAGCTTCCAGCGAGTTCGCCATGCTCACGCGATCGACTTTGAAGAGGATATCATCGGGTAGATAGCGTTTGATGTCGGCGTATTGTTGCTGGTCTAGCGGCTTTGAACTGCCGCTGGCTTTGAAGAGGTCGAGGATGCGCCAGTCAAGGGCGGGTACGTGTTCTTGTGGCTCGATGGTCAGAAGTTGTGCCAGTTCGGCCTCGCGCCAAAAGGTCTGCCAGCGTGTGTGCTGCATCTCGGCGGGCAGATTGGCGACATCCAGGAAGCGGCGCGCTATGTTGAGTGGGCCTTTCTTCCTGGATGCCGGTGGAATGTGACCCGCCAACTCGCTCAATTGTCGTCTGGCGCTGGAGGGCAGACGGTCAAATGAGACTGATGCCAGCTTCTGCGCGCGATACCAGTCGTATCCGGCGAAAAGCTCGTCGCCGCCGTCGCCTGCCAGCGCCACCGTGACATGCTTGCGCGCCATTTGAGAGACCAGGTAGGTGGGCAGCACGGAGGCGTCGGCGAACGGCTCATCCAGAGCATCCGCGACCGTTTGCAGCAGTTCATTGATGTCTGGGCGCAGTAATTCCTCGTAGTGTTCGGTATCAAAATGCCGCGCTACACTACGGGCATAGCCTAGCTCGTTAAAGGTCTTCTCCTCGAAGCCGATGCTGAACGTTTTCAGGCGCGTCGGGCTGCTTTCAGCCATCATCGCCACCACGCTGCTTGAGTCAGTCCCTCCACTGAGGAAAACTCCCAGGGGGACATCACTCACGAGGCGGCGCGCAACGGCGTTTTTGAATAGTACGCCC
The DNA here is from genome assembly GCA_035534255.1 of Ktedonobacteraceae bacterium. Classification (GTDB taxonomy): domain Bacteria; phylum Chloroflexota; class Ktedonobacteria; order Ktedonobacterales; family Ktedonobacteraceae; genus CF-113. The sequence goes on from DATLSI010000204.1 coordinate 6,356, forward strand.
AATTCTTCAATATGATCTTCTTCGCTTCTTTTACCTTGCATGTTTTGCGCGAATGACACATCCCAATACTTCCGGGACTGCCAATCGCCGGTCTCTCGTCCCGATGCTGAATTATCAAGTCGTATCTCTAAAAAGTGTCCTGGCAGCAATTTCTGAATACCCTGGAAGATGCTTTCAGGCGCAGGCACATACTCGTATGTGAGATAGGTTTGTAGCGCGGCGAGGTTCAACCGGCGTGGTATGCCGGGATAGGCCAGCAACGCCTTGAGTTCGGAAGCGAAAGCGAAATGGCTGCCATCACTCCAATAGTAGAGAGGTTTGACTCCCAGGCGGTCTCGCGCCAGCAACACGCGCCTGGTGCGGCTGTCCCACAGCGCGAAAGCAAACATGCCGTTGAAGCGAGTAATGCAATCCGCGCCCCATTCTTCATACGCGTGGATAATTACTTCGCTATCCGAGCGCGAGCGGAAACGATGTCCTGCCTGTTCTAATAAGGGAAGCAATTCCTGAAAGTTGTAGATTTCGCCATTGAAGATTAGCCAGATAGTACTGTCTTCGTTGGTCATCGGTTGATGACCGGCCGGGGTTAGATCAAGGATGGCCAGGCGACAAAAGCCCAGACCTACGCCACCTTCATTGTAATATCCATCATCGTCGGGACCGCGATGTCTCTGCGCCGCAGTCATCTCTCGCAGCAGCCCGATGTCCACCATTTCCCTGTCATGCAGGCACAAAATGCCACAAATACCACACATTTACCCTGTACTCCCTCTTCCACGTTTCACCATTTAACTTTAGAAACCGTTAGCTGTCGTGCTGAATGCTTATTGATTCATGCCTATTTGTGGAACGAAACTTTGTTAATCCAGTAACTAAGGAGCAAGTTCCATCGAATTTATCCAATATATGACTCAATTTGCTAATGATTCAGCAAACAATTTGAGATGATTTGACGCAATATGATCGGACAAGAAGCTTAAAAATACATGTAGAGGTATTTGGCTCGATTTTTATAATTAAGTTTTGGGAGGGGGTTACAGGAGGTTTTCGTTAAGCCCCAAGATACAGGGTAGGAGCGATTCTCCCGTTCGCTCTATGACACTTAGATGTTGGAAGGGAAGTAGAAGGAAGTACTGTATGGATAAAGTTGTAGGTGTGCCTGGGGGAGAAATACTTTTGTCGGTCATTATTCCAGTGCTTAACGAAGAGGAGAATATTCCGCTGCTGCACACGAGTGTTAGCCGGGTTTTGAAAGAGCAGCAATGTACCTACGAAGTCATCTATGTTGATGATGGCAGTACGGATGATACATTTCAGCAACTTGGTCTCCTGACAACCTTTGATCCCTACGTGCGCGTCATAAAGTTACGTCGCAATTTTGGACAGACCGCCGCAATCTCTGCCGGAGTGCATTATAGCAGCGGAGAGGTGTTGGTTTTCATGGATGGTGATCTTCAGAACGATCCCGTGGATATTCCCCGTTTGCTGGCGAAGCTTGACGAGGGATTCGACGTAGTCAGTGGCTGGCGCAAAAACCGTAAGGACGCGCAATTGAGTCGCAAGCTGCCTTCCTGGCTGGCTAATCGACTCATATCCTGGGTAAGTGGGACACACTTGCATGATTATGGATGTACTTTGAAAGCCTACCGCCGTGATGTGTTTCAACATGTGCGGCTCTATGGCGAAATGCACCGCTTCATTCCGGCTTATGCTGCTCTCGCGGGAGCCGCGATTGCGGAAATCGAGGTTGAGCATCATCCCCGGCGGTTTGGCGTGTCGAAATATGGGATATCGCGCACCTTCCGCGTGGTACTCGATCTGCTGACATTGAAGTTTCTTGGCAGCTTCGGCACCAAGCCACTCTATGCCTTTGGCATGCCAGGTATGGCCTCGCTCACTTTGGGCGGGGTATTTGCAACACTCGTGCTGGGCCAAAAAATCATCCCGCCACGAGTGCGAGCGAATCACAATCCGTTACTCTCGCTGTCTGTACTCTTTTCAGGGTTTGGTATGCAATGCATCATGATGGGCTTGCTGGCTGAATTGCTGATGCGCACCTATCATGAGTCTCAGGGAAAGTCGACCTACGTGGTCAGCAACATACTTTCGCTTTCTGCGACCCGCAGGGAGGAGAGTGAAGCCATCACGGAGCAAATGGTGGCCTTGAGATAGCTATTGCTTGATATATTGTGTTGTAGTGTTGTTTTGCGGCATAACTAGCCGCTATAGGGGGAATCTCAATATGAGTGATTCTGTAGCGAAACGGTCGCGCCGGGGGAACAGGTTTGCCTGGTTTCTCATGCCGGTGCTGTTGCTGATGGCCTTGTTCGCGGGTGGCTTCGCGTTGTTTGGTGCGCATGCATCTTCACCGTTAAGTGGTCGCTTCGCGTTCCGTGGTGTAACCACGAGTGGCCCTGAGACTGGCCTGTATATCACAGGTCAGTTGAATATGATGAACACAGGGTCAAGTATCACCGGCAGCCTTTGCGGTTACAACCTGGATCCCAGCCACTGTATGACCCTGGATCTCGGCAATACACCTGATGGAGTGCATGTGACGTTCACTATTCATGTGACCGCGCAACACCAGGCCATCCAGGTTGCCGGCGCGTTCGTTCCTACACTTGGCTCACTGGGTGGGTTTGTGGGAACATTTAGCTCAACCGTACCCGGCGGAGCAACTTCCAGCGGTCGCTGGGAGGCGCGTAGTTTTAGTTCCACACCGTCGCTGTCTGGTGTATGGAAAATCTATGGTCTTACCACAACAGGACCCAACAAGGGAGCGACATTCCATGCAGTCCTGACAGTTGTGGATACGGCTAACAACCAGGTGACTGGCACCTATTGTCCGCAGCATGGAACATGTCAGAATGTCTCCGGTGGCAATCACCAGGGGTATCTCTACATGTACTTCTTTGTCGGCTCGCCGCCCTCTCTGGAATTTCGCGGCTCGTTTACTGCTGATCATCGTGCCAATGGGCAATTCCAGGTTCCTGGACCTGGTGGCACGCTGATAGAGCTGGGCTACTGGCTCGGCCATTAATCAGTTCTGTAGGGGCAATCCTTGTGGTTGCCCATGTAGTCCTGAACTCCGGTAGGGACGCCCCTGGTGGGTGTCCGCGTGGCCCTTGCTGCGCGTGTGGATGCACAGGACGCCCACCAGGGGCGTCCCCTACCGGTAAACCATAGAGGAACGAATGCGAATTTTAATGATTGCCCCTGAACCATTTCTGGAGCCGCGCGGTACGCCATTCAGCGTGTATCATCGCGCGAAAGCGCTGGTTTCACTGGGCTACGAGGTAGACCTGCTCACGTATCCTATCGGCAGGCAGGTTACATTGGCCGGTCTGTGCATTTATCGCGTGCCGGCAATCCCATTTATCCGAGAAGTTAAAATCGGCCCATCATTCGCAAAGCTACCACTCGATGCGCTTCTTTTCTTGTCTGCCCTGTGGCATTTATCTTTGCGACGATATCGGTACTTACATACTCATGAAGAAGCTGGCTTGATGGGCATCGTGCTCTCAATGCTCTTCGGCTGCAAACATCTCTACGATATGCATTCGGATCTCGCGCAGCAAATGTCCAACTTCTCCTTTACGCGCAACAAGTCGCTTATTCGACTTGTCACTGTAATACAGAGGTTGATTGTGCGTCGATCCGATGCCGTAATTGCGATTTGTCCTGATCTTGAACGAACCGTCAAAGAAATAGACCCGCGCAAAGCGGTCTATATGATTGAAAATGTCGCGGTAGACGAAAATTTGCCGCCTGCGGACGAGGACGCTGTCTTACGTTTGCGCAAAGAATGGAATCTGGGAACTGGCCCAACGCTAGTGTATACCGGCACATTTGAAAAGTACCAGGGCATCGATCTATTGCTGCGCAGCGTGTCAGAGGTGTGCGCTGAGTTTCCTTCGGCACGGTATGTGCTGGTGGGTGGTAAGCACGAACAGATTGAGCGGCAACGCTTGCTTGCGCAAGAACTGGGTATTGCCGATATGGTCTGTTTTGTCGGACAGCGACCGATCGAAGAAATGCCGCAGTATATGGCTCTGGCCAATATTTTGCTCAGCCCTCGTAGTGAGGGAACCAATACACCTCTCAAGCTCTATACGTATCTGCGTTCCGGCAAACCGGTGCTGGCAACAGCCATACACTCACATACTCAGATACTTATGCCCGGCATGGCAAAGCTGGTTGCGCCTTCTCCACAGGCATTAGCGCAAGGCGCGCTTGAGTTGCTGCGTAATCCACAGCAGGCCGCAGAATTAGGGATGCGGGGAAAGTTAGTCGCGGAAGAACACTATAGCTGGGCAGCATTCTTAGAGAAGAATCGCCGCGCTTATAACGAATTTACTGGGAAGAAATGATGGAAAAGTACCTGGTTGATTTATTTGTAACCTCGGCGCAAGAGCAAATGCGTGCGCCGAAAATCTTGCTCAAAGCCTACCTGGCGCTGTTCAGTCCGCCGCTGGGGAAAACTTTGCGTCTGGATATGGTAAAAGACCTGCTGGTAGGTCAGGACTTGCGCGGGAAGCGCGTCCTTGATGTCGGGTGCGGCATTGGTGATTTATCTTTCATCCTGGCGGAGCGCGGCGCAGAAGTGATAGGCGTAGAGCTTGATCCGCAAAAGGTCAGACGCGCCACCAGCATCGCCAATAAATGGCATTTTTCGGGCTTGACTTTTCTGGCGGCTGATGTCACGAAGCTTGACCAGATGAGCCTGGGTCAATTCGATGCCATCTTTTGTGTTGCACTGCTCGAACATATCCAGGATGATGTTGCACTACTGCGCGTGATGCAATCGATGCTGCGTTCGGGCGGTATCTTCGTGCTGGAAGTCCCAAGCGCACGTCGTCGAACTATCCCGGAAGTTGAAGCTGCTGATGGGCATATGCGTCCCGGTTATAAATTTGAAGAAGCGCCGCATCTCCTGGCAAGCGCGGGTCTGCGCGTCATCTACCAGCGCACAATGGACCCGCTCGGCCTGAATTATTTCTGGTTTGTCTTTTCGCGGTTCTTGCCCTGGAAAAAGGCGCAGCGCTGGTTGTTCGCGCTACTCGCCCCGTTTTTTATCTTTTTCATCCGTCTCACCTCGGCATTCATCAAACGCCCTGGTGCGGAATTGTGCTTTCTGGCCATCAAATCATAATGGTCCAGGTGTGGAAATGTTGTTAAGTGGAGTAAGGAAAATGCGTTGTCTTGTAACGGGCGTCGCGGGCTTCATTGGTTCGCATCTCGCCGAACGGCTGCTTGCCGAAGGGCATGATGTGTGCGGCATCGACGCTTTCATAGAGTATTATCCTCGCCAGATCAAAGAACGTAACCTGGAAGGTCTGCGTTCCTGGAAGAATTTCACCTTTGTCGAGGGCGACCTGCTGGACATGTACCTGTCCCCTCTACTCGAAGGAGTGGAATGGATTTTTCACCAGGCGGCCCAGGCGGGTGTGCGGGCGAGCTGGGGGCATGAGTTTGCCCGCTATGTCGAGTGCAATGTCCTGGCAACCCAGCGACTGCTCGAAGTCGCTATGCACGTCAAATCGCTGCGCCGCTTTGTCTATGCGTCTTCATCGTCGATCTACGGCGATGCTACTACACTGCCTGTCAGCGAGGCGACCAATATGCCACAGCCGCTCTCACCTTATGGAGTAACAAAGTTGTCGGCGGAACATCTCTGCACGCTTTACTATCGCAACTTTGGTGTACCAACTGTCTCCTTGCGTTACTTCACGGTCTATGGGCCGAGACAGAGGCCAGATATGGCCTTTCATCGCTTCTGCAAAGCTATCCTTGAACATCAGCCTGTTCGCATCTTCGGTGATGGCTACCAGACGCGCGATTTTACGTTTATTTCCGATATTGTCGAGGCCAATATACGCGCGGCCAGTGTTGATACGGCAACAGGCCAGGTATTTAACATCGCTGGCGGTTCTCGTGTCACCATGCATACCATCATCGTGGCCCTGCGAGAAATTACCGGCCTGCCCGTAGCGGTTGAATTTATCGAAAAGCAGCACGGTGATGTGAGTGATACTTTCGCGGATACCACGCTGGCGCGACGTATTCTTGGCTATGAGCCGCGCGTGCATTTACGCGAAGGGTTGGCTCAGGAATTTGAGTACATCACCTCACTGTATGCAACAGTGGGCGCGCAATCGGGAAATATGACGGCAATGTAGGCGTTTTGCAGAGACAGGGATGGTAGCGTTGAAGACCAGTAGAGTCCCCTGTGGGCGTTCGATTTTGGGTGGATGGATTGGACAGGTAGGAGTGTGATGGAAATTAAGGACGGAATAAACCGTGTCTTTCCATTGGCTGATGCTGCGCACTATACGCGCTTGCGGGATTTTGGCGCATTACAGGCTGATATCTCATCACTTGCGACACGTGAAGTGGTTTCTGTGAAAGGAGATCATCTCGCCGACTTACCAACGAACAGAGTTGCCAGCATTCCGCTACCTACTTCAACCAATTCGGCCTTCAAGGCTTCTCGCCTGAAACGTGTAAACATGGTGAGCGTAAGGAGCGACAAGCAAACATCGCAGGTTGTAGCGCGCAAGCATGCTGGAAAGAAATATCTCAGTGTCCTGGTGCGTGTGGGGCTAACCTTAATTCTGTTTATTGTGCTTTTCAGGTCCCTGTCCTGGGGAAGTTTGATTGCACTTATGGGTAATGCGCGGCGCGCGCTCATCTTGATGGGGCTGATCATCGGCGCGGCTGGTGTGGTTATCAGTTCGTATCAATGGCGCAGTCTTTTACAAAGCGAGCTCATCCACTTCGACCTGGCGGACCTCATCGATCTTTACCTGGTTGGCACCGCCTTCAGCCACTTTTTGCCTACCGGCATGGGTGGTGATGCCGTCAAAGCTCTGTACGTGGGACGCCAGGCTGGCAATACCGAAGGCTCGGCCAGTGCGGTCGTGATGAGTCGTGTGACGGGCTTTTTTAGCATGCTTGCCATTGCTACACTTATACTGGTAACACTGCATGCTCACTTCGCACCCCGCTTGATTCTCTGGTTTGTTCTGCTCAGTTTGCTGGTCGGAGGCATGATTTTTGGCGCGATTCTCTCTACGACGCTGTTACCCAGGCTGTTTCGCTCGAAACCGGGCGTCAGTCGTCTCATACCCGGCAAAATCAGAAGCTCTATCGTGGGCGTCGGAAACGCGCTCAAAGGCAGTGCCGCGCGCCCGCTTCCCCTGCTGATCGCAATGTTGTTTGGTGTGCTGTTCTGGATTACGGCCTGTCTGAATTACTACAGCTATGCCATCGCCATCGGTGTCAGTGTGCCGTTATATTTCTACTTCGTTGCTATACCCTTTATCTCGTTAGTGACGATTCTACCCATATCCATCAATGGCTTTGGCGTGCGCGAGAGCGCGTTTGTCTATCTGTTTTCGACCATGCATGTGTCTGCGCCATCATCATTGTTGATTGTCCTGCTGATGGATGCGCAGGTTATTTTCTTCGGCGTGCTTGGTGGCTGCATCTATTTGATGCTCAACAAAAAGAAATCGATGCTCAATTTGCAAAAGGAGGGCGGTATTAGCGTGCCGCAAGGGTGAGTAAGATGCAAGAACGTAGTCAATTTCAAAAAACACCTTATCCACAGTTACAAGTAAATCCAGGGGCGTTTTCGCCTGGAGCGCCGCGGCCAAATCCGAGCGTTCCAGGTGATGGATTACCAGGGGGAAAAGCGGAACGAATGCCCACGCCATTACCCTTGCCGTCTTTACCTTCGATTTTTGGCCCCTCGGTGTCTCCAGGTATCGTGTCGCCGAACAATTTAAATGATGGTTTGTTGCCGGGTGTGCAGAATATGCAGAATGGTTTGCATCCTCGTGTGTCGCCGACTCCATTTGAAGACGACTTGATCGAAGCGCGCCGGCAGCGCAAACGCAAACGCATTACCGGCGTACTGCTAGGCGGCATCTGCCTGGTCTTGCTGGCCTTCGGCTACGTATTATGGAATCTCACTATTGGAGCAACACCAGCCGTCACATTGTACCAGGTCGGCGCTCAGAACTTCTCGCAGGATATCGGCGGTGGTGGCATCATCTTCCCGCGCCAGCAGTTGGATATCTCCTATCCCGTTGCAGAGCGTGTCGTCGGAGTGATGGTGAAGCCAGGCGACCAGATCTCAGTGAACCAGCCACTGATACAACTCGATCCCTCGCTGCTGAACGCGCAGATTCAGCAGGCTTCCGACAATATGTCAGCAGCACAGGCTTATCTCGTAGCGGTTTCCACGAGTGGCAATCCCGTCACTATCGCACAGGCGCAGCAAGCCTATAACATGGCGAAGAATAAGTACAATGCCCTGGTCGCGCAGGCATCTTCGCCACTGCTGCGCAACGGAAATCTCATTTCTCCTATGAGCGGCGTCGTTACGACGGTTAACGTCAATCCTGGCGAAGTTTTCGCCGCTGACTCACCCATGCTGACCATTATGGATGAGTCGGTGGTGATTGTGCATGTGAAGGTGCCACTGGCAAATCTGGGCCAGGTACACCTCGGTCAGACCGCGCAGGTCACGCCGTCCTCACTGCCAGGCCAGGTGTTTCAGGGTACCGTCACCGCCGTTATCCCGCAGGCAGACTCACAGACGGATACGTTCGAGGTCTGGGTGGCTATAGCCAACTCCGATATGTCCCTGCTGCCGGGTATGAGCGCTTATGTGCGCATCCAATCATCGGCGAAAGCTGTGGGCGTGCCGCGCCTGGCGGTGCTGGATGCTGGGGGCATGGCTGCTGTCTTTATTGCGTCTGGCGCGCAGGTATACGAAACGGCGGTGCATGTTGTCGGGCGTTCAACCGACACCGTCATCGTCGATGGCGGTGTCAGGCCGGGGGATAAGGTGGTGCTGGTTGGGCTGGACCAGATGCGCAACGGCGAAACCGTGCGTGTTACGGCAGTGGAAAGATGAGAGCCATGCTTGCAACGAAACAACGCGCCCAGGTCGGCACGGCTGACCTGCTGCGTTGGGCCGATCTGGTTCCCATCCTTGCACCGGCCCTGGCCGGGTGTATCATGCTTATCGCCAGTCTTTCACCCTGGCTGATAGACCCACTAACGGGGAACCTATCGGCCTGGCGCTTGCCCATTAATATTGGCTGGCAGTTCCCCGCTGCGCTCAATGCTGTTTTCAACTATGGCTTACTGTGCCTGTGCTGCTCGATCACCTGTTTTTGGGTAGCCTGGCGCGCGCGCAGGGGTCAGATGTCTCGCGTCCGCGCGACTGCTCTGCTGTGCATTTTGCCGTTTGTTCTCTTTGTCTTGCAATATTTGTGTATCGATATGCAGGCAATGAATAGCCTGGCACAGCACCAGTTGCAATGGCTGCTCACCAATCGCTATTTTGGGTATAGCGTCACACCGCTGCGTATCCCGGTTAAGCTGTTTGCTACAGACGCTACCTCTATACAGGGACGCTTCATCTTGCTCGTCCAGCAGATCTCATTCGGCGCGCTGCTGCCATGCGCTGGTGCGTTTTTCCTGTTATTGGGCAGACCGCGCGCGGGAACAGGCGCAGTAAAGCCAGTCTCTACACCCTCGTGGCGTCGTCGCTTGCTTTTCGCGAGCGCAGCGCTTTTCCTGCTGGCAATGGGGCGCGCTCCGGCTGCCCTGTTCTGTGATCAGCAAGCCGGCAATTTACTCGCTTCGGGTAACTATGCGAGCGCGCTGAGCTGGTTGAATGCCGCCGCTTTCCTGAATCCGTCTCTGACACAGGTTGCCAGCTACCATATCGAGCGCGGGCAGGCCATGTACTTTCTGTTTGCTGACCAGAGCAGTGACGATAGCCGGGCATACCTTGCCTCTACTTATAACCAGCAAAACGATGACTTGAGCGCGTATCAGGAATTGTTCGCGGCGTGGCAGGCACACCCTGGTACGCCCTGGATAAGGGACGAACTTAGCACTTCACTGGCGAAACTGGCGGCTTACAGGCACCCCATTAATGGTCCACCATTGTTGCGCCCCATCGATGATGACAGCGCTCTACCCTGGCTTGAGGCGCTGATACAGGTAGACCCGACAAGCGTTTTTGGCCGTTATGCCGCCGGGCGCATCCAGTATGACCTGCATAACTACTCTGCGTGTATCGCGCAGATGAACGCGGTTATCGGTCTGAGTAGCAACGCCGACATACTGTCAACAGCCTACACCTACCAGGCTCTGAGCGCGGGCGGTCAGCAACGCTTCGCTGATGAACGCAACCTGCTTTTCAAAGCAGTAGGGTTTGACCCCGATTATCACAATAACACTGCTCGCGAAGCATTATCCGGCCTGCATTAACAACGTTTGGGACGCGATTAGAGAAGAAAGTAATGCGATATGATCTCGACAGAAATAGCCACCCGGCCAACCGTCAGAACGCCTGTGCCTGAGATAGGTATTAGAATGATCAAGCACCCTTTCAAGGGAAAGCGGTTACGACGCGCTGCCTGGCTTATTTTAGCGCTGGCCTGCCTGGGCGCGAGCTGGTTTACCTACCAGTGTTTGCTGGTATCGCAGCCGACCACATTCGCCCCAGACTGGGCGGGTGCGCAGTGGATTCAGGCGGCTGATAATGCCGGGCCGGTGGCCTACTTCCGTTATACGACTACCATCAATGTATTACCTGACGGCGCTTTTGTGACGGTGTCCGCCAGCCAGGTGTTTCGCCTGTATGTCAACGGAATCTTCGTTGGCTCGAATGCCAGCGATTTCGCCAGGGGAAACTATCCTCGCGCCTATATCTTCGATATCAACTCGCTGTTGGCGAGCGGACCAGATGTGATCGCCCTGCGTGTGAGCAATATTGATACACACGCGCCGCTCCTGCGGGCAACTCTGGGCATAATTCAAGGGCAAACAATCGCGTATCATGTCACAGGCAACAACTGGCTGGCAACAACACAGAGTACACTTGTCTATGCCCATGATTCTTCTAGCCCCAAGGCTGTGAATAGTTGGACCACTGCTAGCTTTGATGCCAGTTCATGGCAAGCTGTCCGTTACGCTGGTAAGCAAAGTCCGACTGTCGCACCTATGCTTACTGTTAATCCGGCGCTCTACGAACGTGCTGCAAATACGCAGTGGATCAGCGCGGGAGCCGGGAATGATGCCTATTTTGTGCGCCAGTTCTCAGTACCTCTGTTTTATACGGGGGCCTGGCTGCGCCTCGCGGCCAGCGGAACGGCCAGCGTATTCTTGAACGGTCATCTTCTGATTAGTTGGAATGGGCAGATCATCGTTTCTGAGCAAAACGTCTCTGATTACCTGAGTGTTGACCAGGCTGTCAAGTCGTACCGCTCCGGGCTGGCGATGGGTATCTATAACATCACGCCGTACTTGCACGCGGGAACCAATACGATTGCTGTGCATGTCTCCGCGCCAGGAACAGGCTCAGCGATGGTCGGCCTGAACACGCTCGACGCGGCCATGTCGGCGGACGTACTCATATCTGACATGCGTGGTGATGCGATCTGGTTGACGCCCAACGTTGGCTGGCGCGCGTCGCTCCATGCCGTTGCCGGTTGGGATTCTGGTAGTTCCACGGCGCTGGCCTGGTCTTCATCGCTGCAAATAGGTCGTCCAGGCGCGTTGCGCGCCTTCTATTTGCAGGATACTCTGACATCGCGCAGTCAGCAGTTTCTGCCGTTTTCACTGCTTGCCGCGGATGTAATCCTGAGCTTCGCGATTGTAATTGGCGTCTGGCTGCTGGTCGGGCTATTCATCATGCGCCGCATGCGCCGCTTTTTCACGACACGTCGCGCCGCTCTCGAAGCGGCTGCCCTGATTTTTCTTCCCGCGCTCGCGCTCGAAGCCTTGCTGTTGACGCTTTCCCGCGAATCGTTGATCCCTCAACCTTTTCCCTATACCTGGCAATGGGGCATCATTCTTCTGGGTGTGGTAATTACAGGATATATGCTCGTCTGGCGCGGAGCAGTGGTCTGCCTTGACCAGGGCCTCGGCATTCCTGCCCCCACCCTGGTCAAGGCAGGCAAAAAAAAGAACCAGGGTACCGGCATTCGTGATAGAGGATTGATACATACCACGAGCATTAGAATCGGGGCATTCTTACGTGAGCACTGGCTGCTGGTAGTGATCTTCCTGATCGCGCTGCCCATGATTTCTTATAATCTTGCGTATGAACCATACTGGCAGGACGAACTGACCAGCTACTACGCCGCAAAAGGCGTGCTTGCGCATGGTTTTCCCACATTATCATCAGGGTTTATCTACCCAAAGGGCGAACTCTATTCTTATTTGCTTGCCTTAAGCATGCTCATCTTCGGCGATCACGGCGCGGGGCCGCGCATCCTCAGCGTGCTGGAATACCTGGCATGTATCCCGCTTTTTTATGCTATCGCCTGTTACTTTTTTGAGAAGCGCATCGCCTTACTCGCCACTGCTATGCTGGCCTTCTCGCCGATCACGCTGCTGTGGGGACGTGAGACGCGCATGTATGAGCAGGCGCAATTGTGTACACTGCTGACCGCTTACCTGTTTTATCGCGCCCTGGATATGCATGAATGCATGTCACTCGCGCGGCGGCGGCGCTTTATCTACCTGGCGATGCTCGGCGTAGTGGTGACGTACCTCAGCCACGAGGAAACGTTCATCATTTTCCCGGCCCTGTTATGTTTTGCTTTGCTGACCTGGTTTGCACAGCGCAGGCGGGCGACCACAAGGGTCGCCCCTACAGATGCGGATGCAAGAGCGGCTGCGGACAATATGCGCAAGCACTGGATTATTGCCACTGTGTTGGTGGTAAGCATTATCGGTTCTCAATTACTGATAGTACATTTTACGCATCCACCAATGCTGGGTACCGACCAGAGCCAGCGGCCACTCATCTCGTTGACCGCTAATAACATCATGTACTATTTCGATCTCATGTTTGATCCGGTCGCGCTTGGGCGAAGCACTCTGCCCTGGATAATGCTTAATTCCGTGCTGGCAGTTCTGGGTAGTATCCTGGCTGTGCGCGACGGTCATAAAACCGCCAGCTATTGCGCGCTGTTTTTGGGACTGGCGTTTTTCACGCTCATGTTCACCTTCACGCTGACCTCCGACCGCTATATCTATCCAGTTTTGCCCTTCTATTACCTGCTAGATGCTTACGCGCTGTTTCGCATACTGCGCGGACTGTGGAGTTTTGCCCGCTCGCATCTCGCGTCACCAGGCCAGATGACCACCGGCACACCGCTGCCATCCACCGCTGCCTCCACAGCAGGGCACCTTGCTCTGCCTGTGCGCGCGTTGTTGACCTGGGTGGCATTTGTGCTGTGCGCGGCTACGCTCATCTTACCGGCATTGCCGATCAGCAGCTATAACCTGTTTGTCAGCCGCGCGGTTGGACTTGACTATCACCGACACTATCCCGATTACGACGCGGTGGGGGCGTATGTACGCCAGCACTGGCAAAAAGGCGATATCGTAATCGCCGTCTCCCCGGCTATCTCGATCCTGTATTATGTCGGTCATGTCGATTACTTCTTTTCGCTGGATCGCGCCCTGTACCTTTTTGAAAGCGATGGGCACATCATCGATACACCCACCGGCTCGGTGGCTTTGCTCGACCAGCAAGATTTCATGGCTGAGATAGCGGGACATACACATGTGTGGATTATTTCGGACAACGCCACCTATCAATCAAGTACCGTAAAGCGTTTTACCTTCCCTTCAGATTTTCATATCGTCTACGAAGGATACGGATCGGCTGTTTATTTTCGTAATGGATGACAATATAGAGTATGGCGCTGATTCTCCATTACGGCAATGGGATATGGGCAGGCCGTTGTCAAGCTTTTCCAGGGCAACGGTAAGCTCTGACTGCTCTCAAACTTGAGGAGGATGATATGTATCATCGAAAACTGTTCATTTGTGCCAGTTTATGCCTGGTCATAGTTCTACTTCCGGCTGCGTGCTCGTCGTCTGGCGGTAAAACGTCCAAAGCTTCCACACCACAGTCGACACAGAATGCCTCCGCCAGGGTTGTTTCGACTGACACGGCAATCGATCAGCTCGTGCAAAATGTGTTGGAGAACATGCACCAACATGCCTGGAATCCGCACGCCATGTCGCGCAATATAGTGACGGGTGGACTGTATATTAACTGGAAGATGAACGAACCATCCATTACCAACGATGTGCGTCCTGGCTCAGACGGCAATCCGCAGCATAATCACGACCCGCAAGTAGACTTGCTCTACCTTACCTCGCTGGCTGAATATCACCAGTTGCATCCCCAGGATCACAGCTTCGATGGCGACCTGGCGCACATGATAACGGTAGTGCTGGCAGATTTTCCTGCGTATAGTGTTCCGAAAGGCTGGATTTACTTCTACCTGCTCGATGATGGACTGCTACTGCACAATAGCGATCTTGTCAATGAAGCACATACGGCCGCGACCCACTTTTTTGGGACATGGTATGACGCGAACCTCGGCTTAGTCTACGATAAAAAGCATTCGCCGGGAGACTACGGCGTCGATCAATCGATCATGTGCGGGGCTGCCTTAATCGACGCTGGTCAGCGTTGGAACGAGCCCAACTGGGTAACAGCTGGCAAAAATACCATCGATCATATTCTGGCGGTGGCTATCGATCCCCAGTATCACCTGTTCTATAACAGCATGGTGGTCGGCAGCGATGGTCACGATTCCATACAAAATTATCAGGCCAAGCCCAGCACGCAAGGACAATCGGTTGATGCTCTCATAACAGCCTATACGCTTACCCACGATGCTCATTACCTGGATGTTGCTGGCCAGGTGCTACAGGGCCTCTTTAGCTCTGGTCTTTGGGATAAGACGAATGGTGGTTTCTACTTCGCTATCGAGATGAACAAGGAGCGCTTGCTCTCTAGTTATAAAGAGACGCGCAGCCAGACATTGACCCTGTTGGCTCTGCACCATTTCGACCAGATCAGGCCGCAGTTCACGCAGCAAGAGCAGCAACTTACGGCAGTTATAACTGATCACTTTTATGAAGCAACCTACCATGGGTTCTTTTATCGCCTCACTCCTGACTACAAAGTCTATGTCAGCCGTGCCAATGTCACAGGTATTGGAGTGGAAGATTACTTCACCACCGAGGCGATGGGTGGCGCGCTCGATGCTCTACAAACGACTGAGGTGCCATGAGCCTATAAGTGCAGCATGCACGGCTCGTAGCCTGTGCTCTGACAAACGGCAGTTTTCCCACGGTTCGGGGAAGCTGCCGTTTGGCTTTTGTTTGTTACGCGCTTATCGCAGCCTCTTCTTTAGGGAGCAGCAGCAGGAGCGCGCCTGCCACGATATAGGATAAGGCCATGGTCCAGAAGGCTGCTCCGAAGCCGAAATGATCGATCATCCAGCCCAGGACGGCGCTCCAGACGGAGCCGACGCCGAAGGCCAGCGCGAAGTACAGGCCGAAAGCAGCATCGCGCATGGTGGGACTGGCTGTATCGGCCAGGTATGCCTGCAAGAGAGGGCTTTCAGCGTAGACGACGAAACCCATCAGCAGCAGCGAAACAGGAAGTAACCAG
>DATLSI010000205.1:0-2194 GCA_035534255.1 Ktedonobacteraceae bacterium
CCGATCAGAAAGCAAGCAATAAACAAAAGTGAGAGAGGATCAGTAGCAATCATAGCAATGTTCCCTTCGTTTGTGGAAACAGACGTACAGGTATGCGATCAATGTCGATATATATAGACGCACAATTATTCTCATTTTACAATATCGCCCGTTACCGGAATCGCGCCATTGGATTCTGGATGGCGCGGACTGATTAATGAGTTGATATCTTCAGCCGGCAAATTCAGCACCTCATTAAAAAGCGCGATATAGCGACGTGGGTCTTCCGTGCTGGCCAATCGCTCTAAGAATATCTGGAGCAGCGGTTCTGAACGCCATTCTTGCGCACTGGCCTCCAGCCACGTGAACAATCGATCTCCGTCGTTTTCAAATTCGCTCAATAGGTCAGTACTGTAGTCGGCAAGGTCGCTCACCAGGTAGCCCGGCTGCACCTTGAAGAAACGCGCCAGCAGGTCGCGGCTGGTGGCAGTCAGGTGAACGCGTTTGCTGTTCTCCAATTGCGACAGGTAGGCCTGGCTGAGCGTTTCGCCCATTTCCTCGTGCATGGCCCGCACGACTTCCATCTGTGTCATAGCCCGGCCCAGGCCGCGCAGTTCGCCCTCGACTTCGCGCAGGTGTTTTATCTTCTCAGCGAGATTCATGATGCCCTCACATAGCTATCTGTTATAGGGAGTATAGCAGTTAGCTATGTCATTGTCAAGAGCAGGACGCCAACTACCCAACTACCCATCTGCAAAAACAATGAACCGCCAATTACCTGTGGTATAATTGCATGGAATACAATGGAGTAGTGCGTACTCATTGCTCAGCATGTCAAAATGTGCCAGTCAGGGAGATTGAAGGAACTTTTCGTGTGTATGCGCGTTGATTACAACAGAAGGCCCACAGGAGAAGGGATGATGCAGGCAAATTTGGGCATTGAGAACGTAGTCAGGATAGTTTAGCCTTGAAAAAGAACATCGGCGGTCGCGGTCTTTCGGTAGTTTTGCCCGCGCACAACGAAGAGGAAGCCATCGCGCATACCGTGCATGAAGTTATCGATACGCTGTCCTCGTGGATGCAGGACTTTGAGGTGATTGTGGTCGATGATGGCAGCCGGGACCGCACCGGCCTGATCCTGGACACGATGGCCGGGACGCAGACGTGCCTGCGAGTGATCCATCATCCTGTCAATCAAGGGTACGGAGCGGCCCTCGTGAGCGGCTTCGAGGCGGTCACAAAGGACCTGGCTTTCTTTATGGACTCCGATGGCCAGTTCGATATTCACGACCTGGAACGCTTTTTTTCCCTCATCGGCGAGTATGACGCCGTGCTTGGCTATCGCGTCGATCGCCAGGATACGTGGATGCGCAAGGTCAATGCCTGGGGCTGGAAAATCCTGGTCGGCATGGTCTTCGGCGTCTACGTGCGAGATGTGGACTGCGCCTTCAAGCTCTATCGCGCCGATTTCTTCCGCGAGCACGAACTGGAGACACGCGGCGCGATGATCAACACCGAAATCCTCTACAAATTTACGCGCGCCGGCAATACCTACACCCAGCTGGGCGTGCGCCATTTGCCCCGGCGCGGCGGCAAAGCCACCGGAGCCAAACCAGCCGTAATCCTGCGCGCCTTCCGCGAATTATTCTTCTACGCCATGAAATGGCACCGCGAAGAAAAACGCGCAGCACGCGCGAAAACGCGCCAGGAGCGCGAACAGCCGAGCGTTGAGCCGGTGAGCGCGAGCAAGGTGGGGGAAAAGTAGAGAACAATGCCACCAGATAAGGGCGACCGGTTTACCGGGCAACCAGGGCGACCGGTTCACCGGGCAACCAGGGCGACCGCAAGGGTCGCCCCTACAATATACGGGATTTACGGTCCGATTGCATCGTAGTATTGTAGGGGCGACCCTTGCGGTCGCCCTGGACCGCCTTTCGCCCTCCCTTGCGGTCGCCCTGGTCTATTTCGGCGTCATGCGCAAAGTAGCCTCGGCGTTTTCTTCAATCATTGAGCGCTCGAAGAGCATGGGGTGGTGCTCGACCCTCAGCCAGGGCTTGATGAAATCGTCGTAGTGCTTGCTGGCGGGATGACCCGATTGGCCGGGGTGATGAATGGAGAGCGAGGCTTTGGGATCAGCCAGGTTGACGATTTGACGGAACGATGGCACCGTCACCACAACTTCGGGCTGATTGGTCAGCGATGATCCCATGTTGAC
>DATLSI010000206.1:0-2433 GCA_035534255.1 Ktedonobacteraceae bacterium
TCGAGAATCCGTACAGGATAGGGGCGGGGCTTGCCCCCGCCCTGGTCGGGCCTCGCCGCCCGCATGTTTACGAGTTGGACCCATTGCGTATAACGACCGCTCTTGTCGTGGTAGCGGTGCATGTACTGGCATTCACCGTCTTTCTTAACCAGACAACAATGGGCGTTCAAATTCAAAATGCCGTTATCACCGCTATCCACTACACCAGAGAGATGTTCATGTTCGTCACAGCGTTTGCGCTGGTGTACGTCTACTACGGCAAACCATTTTCGGCCACGCGCTTCTGGAAACGGCGCGCTGTGGGCGTATTCCTGCCCTATTGTATCTGGAGCCTGGTCTATCTCTTAGTAAACCAACCGCAGCGCACGCTTAGCTCATTCATCACAACATTGATCCTTGATATTATCTCTGGGAGCGCTTCGTACCAACTCTACTTTATCCTGCTCTCATTGCAGTTTTATATCTTGTTCCCGCTCTTCCTGCCATTTGTAAGCTTCATCAAAAAGCATCCCTGGACAACACTGGCGATCAGCTTTGTGCTTGAGGTACTGATGTTGTACGTGGACTACCATACGCTGCAGCGCGGCGCGGGCGCGGGTGTGCCATTGTGGCACTTTATCTGGCAATGCCAGGATAGCATTATCTTTACCTACCAGTTTTACTTCATTCTGGGCGCGCTGACCGCCATTTACCTGCCACAGGTGCGTTCTTTCTTGAAAAGGTGGGGCTGGTGGACTCTGCCAGCCTTTCTCGTGGCATTGCTCGCCCTCTGGGTTCACTACTTTATGCAGGTTCTCTACTACAAAGAGGCATCCGGCTACGCTACCTCGGTTTTACAGCCCATTATGACATTCTTCAGTCTCGCGATCATTGCCTTTTTCTTCTGGCTCGCGTATCGCTGGGCCAGCAATGTTGATGAGGCGGGACATCCCAGAAGCTACCGCGTGTGGAGCGTCCTATCGGATGCCTCATTCGGCGTCTATCTCATTCACGCGCTGCTACTCGCGTGGTTCTTGCAAGTACTTGTTCCAGCTATGCCCCAGGCGTGGCCGGTAGTCCTGCGCGTGCTGCTCACCTGGATCGCAACAGCAGGGAGCGCGACACTTGCCAGCATCATTCTCATGAACATACCTGTCCTCAGTCGCCTGGTCGGCAGGTCAAAACCGCTGCCTTATGATATACTGGTATGGAAAAGATTGCAGAAACCTATTATGAGTACAGAAAAAGCGCCGCATGTTTATAAGAAGGCTGACATATAAAACACTAAAGTATGTAAGCAAAAGCAGGCATCTACGCGTGATCGCCTGGGCACTGTTGATCAGTGCCATGCTATTTCTCGTAGGAAGTTTTGGTGTCAACAGTCCCACTAAGACTCCTACCGTATCGGCCAGGGCAGATTTACTAACCGCCTTCCCCATCAAAAGCGCGGGTTGCGATAAAACGTCACCTGTCGAGCCTGGTGCCACTATCAATCAAACTATTGTATCTGGAGGTATTACACGCTCCTATCTGCTGCATATTCCTACGGGGTACCACAATAGCGCCGGTCAGCCTCTCATCCTCAATTTCCATGGGCATGGCGGTACAGCCCGGCAACAGGAATACTATAGCGGCTTCTCGACCCTCGCGAATATTTATGATGTAGTTGTCGCCTATCCGCAGGGCGCGATAGGGCCAGACAACCATACAGGCTGGGATACAGGCCCGAGGCAGAATCCCAACACCAACGATGTCCTTTTCGTCAGCGATCTACTCAACCATCTGCAAGCGACATTGTGCATTAATCCGCATCGCATCTACGCGTCAGGTTTCTCCAACGGCGGCGGCATGACAAATGTTCTGGCCTGCAAACTGGCCGGGCGCATTGCCGCGTTCGCATCCGTTTCCGGTGCCTATCCAACTGTACCGGGCGGCTGCAGTCCTGCCCGCCCCGTTCCTTTCATGGAGCTACACGGAACAAATGACAGAATTGTCCCTTACAATGGCGCGCTCTACAAGGGATATCCTCCTGTCGCGCTGTGGCTCAGGCAGTGGGCACAGCGCGACGGCTGCGCCAGCAACCCGGTCATCTTCTTCGATCAAACCAACGTCATTGGCGAAAAATGGACGGGCTGCCGGGATAATGTCACGATTGAGCATTACGTCATCGGCGGCATGGGGCACTATTGGCCCCGGCATATCGTCATTCGCACTCAAGGGAAAAGCACAACCTCTCTCAATGCGACGACAATGATATGGTCGTTCTTTGAAAATTATTCTCTTCCCACGAGCAGCTACATCGCTAGCGGAACTACCACGCGTACCACGCGTACCACGCGTATCCCCACAGCGGAGACAGACCCGACCCAATAAACTCCAGGGCGACCGCAAGGGTGCGCCCCTACCATACGCGGGCTTCGCAAGCTGCTTCGTGGTATGGTAGGGGCGCACCCT
>DATLSI010000207.1:0-3003 GCA_035534255.1 Ktedonobacteraceae bacterium
GCCCATGCCCACGCTCGCGTCCGCCCATGCCCACGCTCGCGTCCGCCCATGCCCACGCTCGCGTCCGCCCATGCCCACGCTCGCGTCCGCCCATGCCCACGCTCGCGTCCGCCCATGCCCACGCCCGCGTCCGCCCATGCCCACGCCCACGCGGACGCGATAAATCGCGTCCCTACAAATCACCCGGAATGACGGAGAACCTCACAAAATCGTGACTTGACACGACCCCAAAACCATCTTATACTATTCCTGTACCCCCTACCAGGGGGTATGGGTATCGCTAAAGTATAATAAAGGCTACAATCATGGCTCCACAAACGCATAGTTCAGTTGAAGATATAACTGTTGTTCCACGAGCAGCGGCAGATGCAGAGAGCCGCACAGTGCTCGATCTTGAGGGCATGACCTGCGCCTCCTGCGCCATGCGCATCGAGAAAGGGCTGAAGAAGGTTCCGGGCATCATTGATGCCCGTGTCAACCTGGCTACGGAGAAGGCGACCGTCATTTACGACCCGGCTGTTACCGGCTTAGACCAGATGGTACAAAAAGTAGAGACTGTTGGGTACAAGGCTACACCGGAGACAGCGCCGCGCGAAACCGCGCAGCCCGCAGCCGCCAGTAATGATGCATCTTTACCCCAGGCTGCTTCCGATATTGCGCAGCAGGGTGAGCGGGGCGAGCGCAAGCAGGCAGAGGTTACGCGCAAGCGCAATCTGCTATTGCTCGGTATCACATTCACTTTGCCGGTGGTCATTCTCAGCATGTTCTTCATGAACAGCTTCCCCGGCGAAAACTATCTGCTGCTGGTGTTAACAACTCCCGTCTGGGCTATCGTGGGTTGGGAATTTCATCGAGGCGCGCTCAAAACGCTGCGACATGGCAGCGCCAACATGGACACGCTGGTATCGGTTGGCTCGACCGCCGCGTATGTAATGAGCGTGGTGTCCACATTCTTCCCGCGGGTGATTGGTACCATCACTTTCTATGATACGACAGCCCTGATCGTCACCCTGATCTTCCTGGGCAAATACCTGGAGGCGCGTGCCACAGGCCAGACCAACGAGGCCATTAAGAAACTGGTGGGCCTGCAAGCTCGAACCGCCCATGTCCTGCGCGATGGTGTTGAAGTAGATCTGCCGGTAGAGCAGGTGCAGGTCGGTGATGAACTTATTGTGCGTCCGGGCGAGAAGATTCCCGTTGACGGGTTGATACTGGCTGGCAGTTCGTCGGTGGACGAATCGATGATTACCGGCGAAAGCATCCCCGTTGAAAAAACTGAGGGCGATCCGCTCATTGGAGCCACCATCAACCAGCATGGCCTGCTACACATGCGCGCCACCAAAATCGGGGCCGATACCGTACTGGCCGCCATCATACGTATGGTCGAAGAAGCGCAAGGCTCCAAAGCGCCCATCCAGCGTTTAGCGGATACCATTTCAAGCATCTTTGTCCCGGTGGTGCTGGTGATTGCCTCTCTGACATTCACCGGCTGGGCCATCGTTGGCAATTTGTTAGGAACGCCCGTACATGCCCCGGCTATGCTGGCAGCCAGCAATCCCTGGATCGTGGCAATCGTGGCGGCGGTAGCCGTGCTGGTAGTAGCCTGCCCGTGCGCGCTGGGCCTGGCGACACCAACCGCCATTATGGTTGGCACTGGCAAGGGCGCGGAACAGGGCATCCTCATTCGCGGCGGCGAGAGCCTGGAACGTATCCAGGCCGTGCGCGCCATCCTGCTGGACAAGACCGGAACCATCACCAGGGGTAAGCCCGAACTGACCGATGTCATTACCGTGGCGGGTATGCAGGCCGGTGAAATGCTGTCGCTTGTCGCCAGCGCGGAACAGGGGTCTGAGCACCCCCTGGCCACAGCCATCGTCGAAGGCGCGCAAAAGCGCGGTCTCACGACAGGCGCTTTACCACAGAGCTTCAGCGCGCTGGCAGGGCGCGGACTGGAAGCAAGCGTCGATGGACACGCGCTGCTGGTAGGTACGCGCCGCTTGCTGAACGAACGCTCCATCGCATACGATAACTTGCAGGAGCAATTGGAAGCATTGGAGCAGCAGGGCAAAACCGTCATGCTGGTTGCCATCGATGGCGCGGCAGCGGGCCTGGTCGCTGTAGCCGATACGGTGAAATTTGGCTCTGCGCAGGCCATCAAGAATTTGCAGGCGCAGGGTATCGCTGTTTGGATGATTACGGGCGATAACCAGCGTACCGCGCAGGCTATCGCTCTGCAAGTCGGCATTCCGCCTGAACACGTGCTGGCCGAGGTGCTGCCCGCTGAAAAAGCCAGCCAGGTCAAACGCCTGCAGGAGCAGGGATTGGTTGTGGCCTTTGCCGGTGACGGTATCAACGACGCCCCGGCGCTCGTGCAGGCTGACGCCGGTATAGCCATGGGTACAGGAACGGACATCGCTATGGAGGCTTCCGATATTACGCTGGTCAAGGGCAATTTGAAAAGCCTGGCGACCGCGCTGGCCCTTTCGCGCGCGACACTGCGCACCATCAAACAGAATCTCTTCTGGGCCTTCGCGTATAACGTAGTTCTGATCCCAACGGCCATTCTCTCGCCACTGATCCCTTTCTTGCGCGAGAATGCGCCCATCTTCGCGGCGGCAGCCATGGCGCTGTCATCGGTCACGGTGGTGAGCAACTCGCTGCGCTTGCGGCGCTTTGGCCGCTAAATACCAGTTTGTCTCCAACGAGGGAGGCAAGAAAGGAGGACGCTTCATGCAAGATGAACGTCGAGGCGACGTGCTCAAACGCCTGTCCTATATCGAAGGACACGTTGCAGGCATTCGCAGGATGGTGGAGGAGGACAAGTACTGCGTTGACATCTTGCGCCAGACGCACGCGGTACGCAAAGCTCTCGAAAAAATCGAAGCAATTATCCTGGAAGGACATTTACGCACCTGTGTCCCGCAAGGGATTAAGGGCGATCGTGAAGACGAGGTCATTCAAGAACTGATCCAACTCTACACCATTGCCGGTAATCCGTAGGGG
>DATLSI010000208.1:0-3497 GCA_035534255.1 Ktedonobacteraceae bacterium
ATGGAGGCTCCTTCGGGCTGATGGCTCAGATGATCGTCACGCTGATGATCACCCCAGCATTCTATGCCGCCGCGCGCCCCATATGCAAGGCGCCGGAGGGGGGATGCGCCTACGCTTCCGGCTAGGTTGTGCAGGACCAGAGTGCGCTCGCCTCCTTGCGTCAAAGGTAGTCTACAGAAACCTGGGTGGGCACACCAACTCGTGTTCGAAGTGTCTGTTTCTGTTGTTTGCCCTGCCGGTTAGAATCCAATTATGCAACCCTCAGAGTGTTCGTGCGTCTAATGGTTAGGTCGTGGATGGCCTTTCGGGTTTCGAAGGGCGCTGGCGCGGTTTTTGCGAATCGAGCATATACAATATGTCACCGACGAGTACCCGCTTTGGGTCCGGCTTGCCAGATGCGCCAAGAGTGTTGTCTGGTTTGAGGTACTGATGAACGTGAGCAACCTCACGGTTATCTTCGTTGACATATGCGATATACTGACTTCGTGTACAGAAAGGCACAGGAGCTTTGGGTGCGCTTGGGTGATTATCCTTCAGCATACGTATAGCAAGAGTACCTACTTGGATACGTTCGGCATAATTTGTAGCGTTGAACAACCGTCGTAATTCGCGTTCGTCAACAATGACAACACGAAAAGGAGGCCGATTCGGCATGGAAACTTCCGCCCTCTTGAGTGAGTTACAGCAACATCTGTTGAACTACCTAAACGGCCAAACTACCTTGCGCCAATTCGAGGAGTGGTTTGTCCCTGCAACATGGGATGTTCAAGATACGGACAACCCACAACTGATAGAGACGCGCAATGCAATTGACGCCCGGATTGCAGAGTACACCAACGGAGATTGGTCTGAGGATGAACTGCGCAACTTTTTGCGCCCCTATGTAGAGACCAAGGTAATAGCGTTCCCCGCGAATGCTAGCAGCACGCCGCGTCAGCATACTGCTAACCAATCATCAGTGCGTCGCGTGTCCCTGACCTTCGCTCTTGTTGGCGGTCCTGAAGCACCTCTTTCACCTAATACCTTAGTCTTGGCCACAGTCTTAGCCACTCGCCCCGATACGTTGGATGAGCAGACGGAAAGGAATCCTCACGAGCAACTCGTCTTCCAGGCGTAAGTCAAACCAGTAAAGGCCTGGCACCGAGAGCTGCATCTGCATCGGTATGATTAGATTGACTCCCCGATCTTCTCCTTCAAAGAAGAGGGGAAGTTGCTGTTCCTGGAGCCGAATGCCTGAAGGCTGCTCTACAGACAGATGAAGTGACATGCTGCCACGCGCCTCACCTGATTTCAAACAAATTAAAAGCGTGTGGCTCAACTGTACCGCAGGAAGCGCATCAGCAGGCAAATTGGCCGGTACAGTTAATATCTGACGGTCAATTATGCGTATTGCTGATATTACGCCGTCCTGCTCTTGTAGGACTTTTTCACAGATGCACGCGGTTTGGATGTATGGTCCTGCGGTCGGCATTCTAGATTCTCCTTTATCCTTGCCTGCCTTGTTTCTCGCAAATGACGGGAAGCGTTTCTGCAAAGACACGACCTATATGAAGCAGTGTACGATAGTTTCGTTGTTCTTGTCAAACCAGAAATCTTCTTCGCCACGGCGTTCAAGCCGGGCGATCCGCAGGCGGGCCTCGCGGCGCTGGAAGCGGTGTTTGGGCTGCTGATCGAGATCAGTTTCATCGCCACGTTCACCCAGCGCTTCTTCGGCGCGAAGTAAGGATGTGACGCACACCTGAATAGGTGGCGATTTACGTGTGGATACGCATTTGCCCTGGCGCGACAACAATCACTGCGTCTGCCAGTGATTGTCCGGCCAAGCGGGCCAGCGCATCGAGGATGAGGCGTATCTGCGTTGCCGGGATGAGATGGTCAATCCGGTCGCCAACGATGGCGCCTGCGTGGGGCTTGGGATACACCCGAATATCCCCAAAGCCCTTATCGTAGGTGATGACCGTCTGGCCGTGCGCCTGCGCGTAAGCCCAGACATCCGGGTCTGGGTGGCCGCGCAAGCCAACATCGCGATCGTCTTCTACGTCGTAGCCAGCAGCGCGTAACGCTGGGGCTAGCGGACGCGGCATATTCTCATCGATCAAGAAGCGCCAACCAGAAGTTGTCTGGCTGGCGCTTCCACTAGGCGGTAGCGATGACATACACTTCTTCCGCCGCTAAACGCTCCGCTGCGTAGCCAATCACGGCACGTACTTGTTCTGGGGTCAAATCGTAGTTTTCGCACACCGACTCGACACTCTCGCCAGCGGCAAGCTGCCCCAATACCAACGTCACGGGGACACGGGTGCCAGTGATGGCTGGCTTGCCATGTACAATAGCCGGGTCTACGGTGATGCCAGGGAAAATTTCCCCGGCGACAATCTGCGCCATACTCGTTCCTCCTCTGCGACAACCACAGCGATGCGATGCAGGCATTGTATCACGTCGTGAAGTGGATGGCGCCCGGTCGCCGTTCTGGCGTAGCGCCGCCGTCCTCGGCGGTCGCCGCGCCTGTTGTGTTCGCGCGTTACGTCCAAACGCATGTAGACGGCGATTGGGCTGCTGATCAAGATCAGCTTCATCGCCACGTTTACCCAGCGCTTCTTCGGCGCGAAGTAGCAGGTGGCGTTGGAGTCGGTATCGGTTTTAGCGGCGTACCCGCACACGCCCTGGAGAAATCGTCACGACAGCATTTGTCAACGATTGTCCAGCCAGTGACGCCAATCCACCGATGATGAGTTGTACCAGTGTGGCCACCGTCAACACGTCAGGCACGTCCACTATCACAATGCCTGGGTGCGGCGGCGGGTAGGCGCGGATGTCGGCGAAGTCCTTATCTTTGGTGATGAGGACTTCGCTATGTGCCTGAGTGTATGCCCAGATGTCGCTATCGGGGTGCTTTTGTAAGCCAACATCTCTCACGTCGTCAGCGAAGTATCCCTCAGCCAGCAGGCGAGGAGCCAGAAGGTGTGTTAAATTCTCATCCACAAAGAAACGCCAGGGCGACGAGCTAGACGCTGGCAATGACATACACCTCATCCTCAGCAAGTCGCTGGGCGGCGTAGCCCAATGCCGCGTGAACCTGCTCTGGCGTCAGGTCATACGCCGCACACACGGTCTCAATGGTGTCACCTGCTGCTAGGTGGCCCACTATCTGTGAGGCCATGACGCGCGTTCCCGTGATGACTGGCTTGCCATGCACAATGGTCGGGTCTACAGTGATGCCAGGGTACACCTCTCCGGCGACAATCTGCGCCATAATCGTTCCTCCTTTGCAATGCCTATAGCGATGCAATGCAAGCATTGTATCACGTCGTGGGTTGGGCGG
The DNA here is from genome assembly GCA_035534255.1 of Ktedonobacteraceae bacterium. Lineage (GTDB taxonomy): Bacteria > Chloroflexota > Ktedonobacteria > Ktedonobacterales > Ktedonobacteraceae > CF-113. Next base: position 3,323 of record DATLSI010000208.1, read on the forward strand.
CGCCGCCGTCCTTGGCGGTCGCCGCGCCTGTTGCGCTAGCGTGTTACGTCCAAGTGCGCGTAGTCGGCGATTGGGTTGCTGATCGAGATCAGCTAATCGAGCGTTCCGCCACAGGTCACGTTTGCCACGGTCCCCGTCATGGCGCTCGCGTAGTCGGACGCCATCAGCGCGGCTG
>DATLSI010000209.1:0-2553 GCA_035534255.1 Ktedonobacteraceae bacterium
TTTGAATGTTATTCTCCAGCATTGAAATTCTCCTGGTTTGAGATTCACCATTTCCCTCAAAGTATGCGATCAGTAAACATTCATCATTATGTATATAAATGTTCTATAGTATATCAAAATGTGTCTATTTCAGTGTATAATACTCTCTTGAGGAGTGTGTCTTTCATGTCTGTAAAACTTTTTATTATAGGTTTGCCGGGTAGCGGCAAGTCAGCAATAGCGCGCTTTATTAATCCATATGCGAAGACCAAACTTTTTCAGAGTACAGAGAAACACTGGAGCACTAAGCGTTTTAACGATTTTGACCACCTGAACTGGATGTCAAAGCATCCCACAGAAGGCAAGATGTTTAGACCAGCTGAACCCGAGGGTTTCATTATGATAGATGCTATTGCAGCTGATCTAGCTCTTCAACGCCTTGAAGTAGAGGTCGTAGGCTATATCTCTTCAAATGTAAATCAGAATGAGATCGTCATTATTGAGTTTGCGCGCAATGATTACAGGCGCGCGTTCAAGCAGCTATCCCAGGCATTTTTTCAAGATGCCTATTTCATTTATCTTGGCGCTGAGGTAGAAACTTGCAAACAACGTATAAGCCGACGTGTATCCAATCCCACCTATCCAGAGGACGATTACCCTGTCTCTGACCATATATTTGAAAGCTATTACTATGGTGACGATGGGAAATTACTGGCTCAAATCCTTGAAATGTATGGTGTAGATGAACAGCGAGTACGCGTCATATATAATGATGGCATGGAGCAATCAATTCACGGCATAATTGAGGAGTTTATTGATTTGATCATCAGTGATGGAGAAATTGATAAGCCAGGAGAAACAAGTAGTACATACATGTGAGCGTAAAGTAGATCATTGAACCCCTCTAGACGGTGTGTGGTACACTACCATCAAACGCATTCTTCCAATTCTAATCATCAAATAGATCAGCTAAAGGATCTGACAGATTGGCAACAGCACGCATCCCTTTTGAAAAATTGACTGCCATTCACCCGAATCGCCGTATTACGTTGGAGACTGGCTCGACCCCTCTCACAACACGCCTCATCGATTTGTTTGTGCCGCTGGGCTTCGGGCAACGCGCACTGATTGTTGCGCCTCCGCAGGCGGGCAAAACCACTGTTTTGCGGCAAATCGCGGCAGCCATCCAGAAGAATTACCCGGACGCTCAATTGTTCCTGTGCCTGGTGGACGAACGCCCGGAAGAAGTGACCGAGTGGCGCACGGAGGTGCAGGGGCCACATGTCAAAATGTACGCTTCCAGCTTCGATCAGCAGTTGGCGAAGCACGGGCGCATTGTTGAACAGGCCATGCACGACGCAAAAATACTGGTGGAACAGGGCCGCGATGTGATTATCCTGCTCGACTCGCTGACGCGCCTGGCGCGTGCTCATAATCTGAGCAGCGAGATGTGGGATGGCCCGCGTAACCAGCGCGGCGGCAGTCGCACCCTTTCGGGCGGCATCGACGCGCGCGCACTGGAGGTTGGCAGGCGCGTCTTCGGCGCGGCTCGCGCCATCGAGGAGGGCGGCAGTCTGACCATCGTCGCCAGCTGCCTGGTTGAGACGGGCAGTCGCCTGGATGAAGTGGTGTACGAAGAATTTAAGGGAACGGGCAACCTGGAGCTGCGCCTCTCGCGCGAACTGGCGGACCGCCGCGTCTACCCGGCCATCGATCTCGCTTCATCCAGCACGCGCCAGGAAGAGCGCCTGCTGACGGAGCAAGAGCAGCGCGCCATGACCTTGATGCGGCGCAAAGTGGCCGACCTGCCCAAACGCGAAATAACAGAACAGGTGCTGCGCTTAATCGAAAAGACCCCGTCCAACGCACAACTGATCGAGGCAGTTATCAAACAATGGTAGCAGTAGGAGCATTCCTACTGGTTCGTTATGCGGGCGCTTTTTCCTGGAAGCGGAACAGGCGCGTAGCGATAAAGAAACAGATGATGCCGTAAGCGAACAACCCCAGCACATCGGGCACGATCTGCAAGAAGTCCTTGCCCAGGATCATTACCCCGTTTAGTCCCTCCATGGCCCAGGCCGTGACACCTAATTTGGCGATGTTCTGCATCCACTGCGGTTCCAGGAAGAGCGGCCACCACGCGCCACCAATGGCCGAGGTGATCAGCACAACCAGTGTGACAATCGGGTTGAGCTGGCGACGTGTTTTGACAACGGAGACCAGCAGGATGCCCAGTCCGGTCGTTGCAAAACTGGCACCGATGAGCAGGGCGATCAGTCCAGGCCAGGAACCAACATTCAGGTGGAACGCGAAGTAGCCGATGCCGAAGAGCACTGCCAGTTGTGCCAGCGTCAGGATGAACTGTGCCAGCAGCTTACCACCTAACAGGGCATACCTCTGTATAGGTGCTATGAGCAGGCGGCGGAATGTGCCATCTTCTTTCTCCTGTAAGATGGTACCAGCTACCGCGTTGATACTGAAGAGCGCGAAGAAGATGGCATAGCCGGGAACCACCTGGTCGAAAGTGTTATACTGAACTGCCTTGCCAGCCGTCAGCGTCTGCACAGCCGCGCT
>DATLSI010000210.1:0-16423 GCA_035534255.1 Ktedonobacteraceae bacterium
ACTCGTATGACCCTTTCTTCTACCCGCTCGATTCCATTCACAACTGGTATCATATGTATGGCAAACGCGGCTTCTTGCAGTACCAGTTTGTGGTGCCTTTCGAGGATGGGCATTACGCCATGCGCGAAATTCTGGGGCGCATCCGGCGTTCAGGCGAGGGGTCATTTCTGACTGTGTTGAAGAAATTTGGCGATGTGCAATCGCCCGGTATGCTCTCATTCCCGCGGCCTGGCCTTACGCTCGCGCTCGACTTCGCCTATGGTGGTCCGAAAACGCTGCGGCTCCTGGAGTACCTGGATCAGATCGTGCTGCAAAGCGGGGGCGCCGTCTATCCCGCCAAGGATGCGCGCATGAGCGCGGAGAGCTTCCAGGCGTTTTTCCCGCGCTGGCAAGAGTTTTCGGCCTATGTCGATCCACAATTTTCCTCAAGTTTCTGGCGGCGCGTGACCGACAATGTGGCGCAGGGCGACAAGGGCCAGGGCGACCGCGAGGGTCGCCCCTACAATACGACGAAACGGGCTGCGGAACAGCATAGTGTATAGGGTATGAGGGCGACCGCGAGGGTTTCGCATAGTCCTGAAATAAGAATTGGGAAACACAATACGATGAAGATTTTGATTATCGGGGCAACCTCAGCTATTGCCCATGAAACGGCGAAATGTTTTGCCAGAGATGGCGCGGAACTGTTTTTAGTGGGACGGTCGAGTGAAAAGCTTGCAGCGGTGCGCGATGATCTCAACGTGCGCGGCGCGAAACGCGCTGAAACGCGCGCGCTCGATTTGAGTGAACTCGACCAGCATCAGGAGATGATCCAGTCCGCTATCGAGACACTGGATGGACTTGATATGGTCCTCATCGCGCACGGCACGCTGGGCGATCAACGTCTCTCGCAGGAAAATGTGACCAAGACGCTGGAAGAATTTACCACTAACTGTACCAGCGTGATTTCTCTCCTGACCCTGCTGGCAAATTATTTTGAGCCGCGCAAACGCGGCTGTATAGCCGTGATTTCTTCGGTGGCGGGTGATCGAGGCCGGCAGTCGAATTACGTGTATGGAGCGGCCAAAGGCGCGGTGACGGTCTTCTTGCAGGGGCTGCGCAGCCGGCTGGCGAAATCAGGCGTGGCCGTGGTCACGATCAAACCGGGCTTTGTCGATACGCCGATGACTGCTTCTGTGCGTAAAGGGCTACTGTTCGCCAGCCCGCGCAAGGTGGGTGAGGGCATTTACCACGCGATGCTGAAAGGCAAAGAGGTGGTTTACCTGCCCTGGTTCTGGCGGCCAATCATGTTGATTGTGAAGAGTGTGCCGGAGCCAGTCTTTAAGAAGCTTTCATTTTAGGCTGGCACGAGGCTATGCTTTTTTGCTAATTCTTTGCCGTAAAGCCTCGTATAGTGTGATACTGCCCGCTACTGCTGCGTTCAGCGAGTTAATGGTGCCGCGCATGGGGAGTTTGATGAGCAGATCGCAGTGTTCGCGCACCAGGCGGCTGATGCCCTTTCCTTCATTCCCTACTACGAGCGCGAGGGGGCCGGTCAGGTCGGCTTTGTCGTAGTCGGTTTTGGCTTCGCCGGCCAGTCCGATTACCCAGATGTTCAGCTTCTTCAAGGAGTCGATAGTGTGAGTGATGTTTGTTTCGCGGGCAATCAGCATGTGCTCAGTTGCGCCTGCCGAGGTTTTGATCACGGTGGCATTGACCTCGGCTGCCTCGTGCATAGGGATAATGACTCCATGCACACCTGCTGCCTCCGCGCTGCGCAGGAGAGAACCGAGGTTGTTGACGTCCTGAATGGCGTCGAGGATCAGTATAAAAGGGTCTTCGCTTTTCTGGCTGGCAAGCTCAAGAATCTGTTCGAGGGTCGCGTATTTACGCGCTTCGACAATGGCTAAACAGCCCTGGTGTACCGCGCCCTGGCTGATCTGGTCGAGCCGATGACGTGGCACAGTTTCGATGGGGATTTTCTGTCGTCCAGCCTCTTGCAGAATAGCAGCTACGGACGGCGCATCGCGCTGGCCCTCTGCCAGCAGCAGGCGCTTCACCTGACGATTTGAACGCAGCGTTTCAAGTACCGGGTTTCGCCCCCAAACGTAATCAGGCATTGGTTTATAGTATCCTCGCTGATGTTGATATACCCGGCACATACGTTGCGCGGGTTTGTGAGTTGGTGCGGGTTTCGTTCAGAGTATAGCATATGTGGGAAGAGCTGTTCATTTCAAATAAGCCATACAGTTCGCGCACGGGCGCGAAGCTCTGGCGGTGGACAGGCGAGGCACCGTGTGCGCGTAGGGCTGCCAGGTGGGCCTCGGTGCCATAGCCTTTATGTTGCGCGAAGCCATAGGCGGGGTATTGCGCGTCAAGTTGCAGCATCAGGCGATCGCGGGTGACTTTGGCGATGATTGACGCGGCGGCGATGGAAAGACAGCGCGCATCACCCTTGATAATGGAGCGTTGGGGTTGTTGTATACCGGGCAGGAGTAACGCGTCGAGCAACAGCGCGTGTGGGGTTGTGGAAAGTTGCGCAATGGCAGCGCGCATGGCATGCTTCGTAGCCTGCAAAATGTTGCACTCGTCGATCAATTCAACGGAACCCATGCCGACGCCAACCGCGACCGCGTGCTGCATAATCACATCGAACAGGCTTTCACGCGCTATGCTTGTAAGTTGTTTAGAGTCGCGCACGCCGGTTAAGTGCGTCGCGCACGCGCAGTCGTCCAGTGGGAGAATGACAGCCGCGGCCACCACAGGCCCGGCCAGGCAGCCGCGTCCAGCTTCATCAAGCCCGGCTATAAAGGAATAGCCCTGACTGAGCAGGGCCATTTCTTCCTCTAAAGTGGGGGTGTATTTAGGCGTTTTCGTTTTCGCCGGTGCTGGTGTTGGTAGTTGTCTTTGCAACACTTGCAACCTTTGCTGCCCTGGCGGCTTCTCTTGCTGCCGCTTCTTTAGCAGTTGTGGGACGCAGTTCTTTCAAGCGAGCGGCTTTACCGGTCAGGCCGCGCAAGAAGTAGAGCTGCTTGCGGCGAACCCGAGCGTGTCGCAGGACTTCGATTCTTTCGATGCGGGGAGAGTGGACCAGGAAAGTGCGCTCTACGCCGACGCCATGCGTGATGCGGCGTACAGTAAAGTTGCGGTTGACCCCGCCGCCGCGCAGGCGCATAACGACGCCTTCGAACGGCTGCAGGCGTTCGCGGGTTCCCTCAACAACTTTCACTTGCAGGCGAACGGTATCGCCAGAGAGAATTTCCGGTATGTCTTTACGCAGCTGGGCATTTTCAACAGCCGTAATCAGCGCTTGCCCTGCTGGCTTTGTGATAACTTGTTTGTCAGCCATGCTTCTACATACTCCTGTGCGTATCGTCTGTTGCGCTTTGCTGTTGGAGGAAAGCGACAGCCCACGACGCGTGAACCTATTTGGTTGCGTTGAGCTGCTTCATCAGACGCGATTTGCGGCGAGCAGCATTATTACGATGAATGACGCCTTTTTTGGCTGCGCGGTCCAGTTCGCTGACGGCATTGCGTACAGCTTCTTCAGAGTTGTCGCCTGTTGAAATGGCGCTGCGAGCCTTGGTTACCTGTGTTCTTACGAGTGATTTAATGCTGCGATTATGCAAGCGGCGCTTCTGTTCCTGGCGCATGCGCTTTTCAGCAGCGGCGTTATTGGGCATGTAAGTTATGAACCTCCCCGAAACATCTGATCCCTTCACGCGGGAAGGGCGAGCGTACAAAAAATGCCGACAGTTCGTCGGACTGAGTGCCTATGGATTATAGCAGAAGTCCAATAGAACTGTCAAACGTTGAGAGACGTATAGACGTATGGGTTACGGGGCGACCCTCGTGGTTGCCCTGGTAGCCTAATACACTATTACCGGAGTACCCCAGGCGATCTGTGAGTACAACCAGGCGACATCGTTAGGCACCATGTTGATACAGCCGTGGCTGCCATTATCATTAAAAGAGGTGGTGCCGGAGGGGTCGCTATGCGGGAAGTTCATCCCTGGGCCATAGATGCCGCGCCACCAGCTATCGTGGAAGAAGTAACCACCGGCGTGATATTCCATCGCGTACTGGATGGGCGTGGGTGGATACCAGAACGCCGAGCCGGGCGGTTCGCTTGATTTGAACTCGGTCGGATGCTCGCGCAAAAAGATGCTCCAGAATCCCGGAGGTGATGGCTTCAGGTATTGCCCTGAAACGATCTGGAACGCGCGCACCAGCTTTCCGTTGTTGTAGTAACGCAGGGTTTGCTCGATCAGTGAGACAACAAGCACCGGGCCGCCGTTGGAGCCGGAGATGCCGTAGTGCTGCATCAGGCTGATATCGGTTGCATGCTGCTGATTCCAGGGCGTTTTGTCATTGTAATCGGCTTCCATGGCGTGCAGGTTCTGCAGGTCGTTTTGCAGTAAGTCGATGGCTGACTGGTAGTCGTCCAGCGTTTGCGCCGATTGCACGGCTGCATCCGCATCGGAGCCAACTCCCTGCTGGTCGTATTCATAATCCAGGTTATAGACGCCGCCATCATAACTATCGTGATATTGATGTGTATTGCCCCAGGCGGCAACTTCCTGGTGGAACTGCTTCAGCAGGTAATTGGCCTGACCCTGTGTCAGCGGGAATTGGATAGAGGCCATATCATTATCGATTTGCGCTGAAATCTTCAGGAAGCCGTTGATATCCTTCGCGTTAGCGAGCGCCTGCTGATCGGCGGTGAGGTGTTGCTGGTAGGTGGTGGTATTGACCCCATACGATTTGAGCTGGTTGATTTCATCGCTAAATTGCTTGATTTTGGCCGCGCCCACAAAAGGAATGGCCTGGATCGAGTACACGGTTGTTTCTTGCAGTTGCGTATTGATCTGGTCAATCAGTTGTGAGTAATCGTCGGGTCCGGTGGCGCTGCGGAAGGTTTGCAAGTCGCCCTGTGCCTGCATGCTCAGCGCGGTGGTATCCAGGTGCGATGCCTGCAACTGTTTGATTACCTGTTGCAGTGAAGTGAGAGTAGTATAGGCGGGTTCCATAAGGTGAAGCGCCAGCGTTGCGCGTTTCGCCTCCTGGCTGATCTGTATATAATCTTTGGGATACTGAGCTTTGGCGAGTTGTGCCTGGTACTGGGTTAATTGATTGGCGAAGGTTTTTGCCTCGATGAAGTGCTGGCCCTGTCGCACGGCAAGGGCAGTCGCCAGGGTTTGTAAATCCTGGCTGGCCTGGTAGTCAAGCTGCTGCGTGGCCTGTGTCTCCAGCCCTTTTATTTCCACGGTAAGCATTTGATAGCGTTGGGCGATATTTGTATTATAGCTTGTGACGGATTGGCTATTAAAAAAGCCCAGGGGCGCGCTGGCGCCGTCTAGCTGCGTGGCCTGGCTGGTAATTGGCGTGAGCATGGAAACTGGGATGCCAATATTGCGAGCATAAGAGATTTCATTATCAAAAGCTGTTTTATTCAGATTTGCTTGCTGTTGGGCCTGGGGATCACCGCCACAGGCGCTCAGAAGGAGCATGATAATCATAATGCCTGCCAGCGCGAGCGCCCCCTTGCGAACAGGCTGTTCAGGAACAGAAAAATGTGCCATTGGAGCACGGGCCTCCTAGCTTCATATACGTACAGTATTCAACTGCTTATTACATCGTTTTGCAGGCTGAAATGTAACAACCTTTCAGCCTGCTCCTACGGATTATGCACGTTTGAAGGCCAGAGCGTATTCCAGGTCCCCGATGATATCCTCAATATCTTCGATACCAACGGAGAGGCGCAGCAGGGTGTCGGTGAGGCCGCGCGCTTCGCGAATATCGCGCGGGATGGAGCCATGCGTCATCGAGGCGGGATGGCATACCAGCGATTCGACGCCGCCCAGGCTTTCGGCAAGGGCAAAGACGCGGAAACGGCGCACCATCTGCGTGACATCCTGATAACTTCCCTTAAACTGGAAAGAGACCATACCGCCGAAGCCGCTCATCTGCCGTTTCGCGAGTTCGTAATCGGGATGTGAGGGCAGGCCGGGGTAGTATATTTTTTCGACCAGCGGGTGCTCGTGTAAGAAATGGGCGACAGCCAGCGCGTTTGCCTCGTGCTGGCGCATGCGAACCGCCAGTGTTTTGAGGCCGCGCAGGGTGAGCCAGGCATCGAACGGGGCAGGCACTCCACCGGCGGCGTTCTGGTAGAATTTGATGGACTGGTAGGCTTCTTCATTATTAGTAACGAGCGCGCCGCCGATTACGTCGCTATGCCCGTTGATGTACTTGGTCGTGCTATGCACGACGATATCCGCGCCCAGTTTCAGTGGCTGTTGAAAGTAAGGGCTGGCGAAGGTATTATCAACGACCACCAGTAGATTTCGACTGTGGGCAAGGACTGCGATAGCCTGGATATCAACCAGGTTGAGCAGTGGATTGGTGGGAGTTTCCAGCCAGATTATCTTCGTATTCGGGCGAATGGCTTTCTCGTAATCAGCCGCATTGCCCCCCGCTACGTAGCTGGTTTCCACATTATAGCGGCGCATGATGCGCTCGAAGATACGATAGGTGCCGCCGTAGGTATCATCGCACGAAACGATGTGGTCTCCCGCGTTGAGCAGGCTGAGAATAGCGGTTTCCGCCGCCATACCGGAGGCGAAGGCCAGTCCGTAGCTGCCCTCTTCAAGAGCGGCAATGCAGGTTTCCAGCGCGGTGCGCGTTGGATTGCCCGTGCGCGAATACTCGAAGCCTTTATGCTCTCCCAGCCCTGCCTGGGCATAGGTCGATGTCTGGTAAATGGGTGTCATCACCGCGCCTGTCGTGGGATCGGGTTCCTGGCCGGCGTGTATGGCTTTGGTAGAGAATTTCATAGATCAACTCCTTAGTAGAGTACAGTGGACGGAAGCGACTATACCACTTTTTCGAGAAAAGGGCAATTAGTACAGAAGTATGGGTTTTAGATAAACTCTACCTGAATATGGTAAGATTGCCCTCGGAAGCTATACTGAAATGGAATTATCAATTGTTAGTTTTCATGGTCTTCGATGACGTAGAGTGTCCTCTTGAGGGAGGTCAAAATGCGCAGACGTTCAATGATAGTAGTAGTGGCGCTGACTTTAGTGCTTTTGAATATGAGCGCGTGCAGCAGTACAGACACAGGCTCTTCCACATCCACGGCGGCGGAGACCGGGGCAACTACGCCGGCGACCGTTGCATCTGCTTCTCCATCTCTTTCGCCAACACCGGCGTTAACAAGTACACCAATCCAGGTGACAGGCATCTCTATCTCCATGAACCCATCAAATTTCTCCACTTTTGCCTGTGGAACTTCGATAGCGATTGTTCTTGCTGCGCAAATTACGGTTTCTGGCGGCAGTGGTGGCCAGGTTCATTATACCTGGAATATCAATCACGTGGCAACAACTGCAAACATCACCTTTGCGCCCGGCCAAACAAGTCAGGCGGTGAATGACACCATCAATAACGTGGTTGTGCAACTCAACTCGGCTTCGTTAGTGAGCATTTCGATCAGCGCGGTGAGTTCAAGCGGCAGTCCGGTTACAGCCAGTCTCGTTCCTACCGGAGTGTGTCACCTGCCCGGTCCGTTCGAGGTGGTGTCCATTGCGATGTCGGTAAATCCCGCATCTGTCAATGGTATTCTCTGTGGAACAGTGGTGAACATCACGTATATAGCCACTGTGACAATTGCGGCAGATAGCGACGCCGGTACTGTTACCCTGGTGTGGAATACGGTCTATGCTCATACGGTTGTAACTCTCTTTTTCGCACCCGCGCAAACGGTCGGCACTGTTACCTTAACCGTGCCACAAAAAGCAGAGCACCACTCGGCCTTTCCACGCCCGGTATCCATTGCTTCAACCTCCCCTAACGCTTATAATTCCGCCCCGGTTCAACCTGTGGGCCAGTGTACATGATTGCCCGTTTCATTCGTCAAAAACCATCAGGACGTTGGGCCGCGAGCGTCCCATTCCCGTTTTTGGTTGTTAAACGCCTATGGGGTGATCCCTGGTAAATGTATGAGGTAAGCCGTAACCGGCGCGTCTCTTCAAACGTAATAAGAGGAGAGATTGAGCAAATCAAAAAAGGAATGCAGAAAGCATGACGATATCCCAACCGGCGCAGGAACCGCAGCCAGCTACTTCACCGCTCAAACCGGTGATAGGTGTGCTGCTAGTGCATGGTTTGAACGGCACGAGAAGCGATTTTGCCGAGATGGAGACACAACTTCGCTCGCAGGGTATGCTTGTGGTGAATATGCTCTTACCGGGGCATGGCAGCAAGATGAGGGACATGCTGGATACCGGGTGGGAGCAATGGTCGCAGGCTGTACATGATGAGTTACGCGCGCTCAAACAAAGCTGCGATGTGGTCTTCCTGGTCGGCCACTCGCTGGGTGGCGCGCTCTCCCTGCATGTCGCGGCTCATGAAGAAGTCGCGGGCATCATCAGTATTTGCGCGCCGCTGCATATGCATTCGTGGCTCAAAACGGCGGTCAAAGTAGTGAAGTATGTCACTCCGTTTCTGCCGACGCTGGGCGAAGATGTGCGCGATGCGCAGGCGCGCAAACGCTACCGGCGCGAAGTTTATAGGTGGACGCCGATGCGGCCTGTTGAGAGCATGCTGCTCTACCTGCCTCAATTGCGCGAGGAGTTGCCGCATGTGACCGCTCCCGCGCTCATCATGACCTCCATTCACGATCATGTCGTGCCTGCACGCGACGGGAGAGACATTTACCGGCGTATCGGTTCGCGAGAGAAACACCTGGTGACGTTCCACCGCTCATATCATGTAGTGATGAAGGACCATGATCGCGAAGAGGTGTTTGCTAAGACGCTGGCCTTTATTCAACTCCACGCCGACAAAGCGAAGACCCATAAGAAGATTGGCCAGACGGCTTGATGCGTGCGCAGGGGAGACCTGTGCATACTATAAGTATTGTGCAAACCATATTTTAGCCGGGAGCGTTCAGGGATTTTGACACAGCAAGTAACTGATCCGCCAGAGCGACAAACGCGACTGAATTCGCAGCCTTTGAGCGCATCGCGTTTCCGTTTGACCAGAGCAGGGATTATTTCCTTGCTTATTCTTATTGCTCTTCTGCTGGTGTTATTCTCTGGTGAACTCGTGCTCAGCCTGGTTCAAACCGCACAGGCGGCGCGTTCTGCCAGCACTCAGGCTACTCCTATCGCGGGTAGTTTGACTCCCACACATAGCGGAACAGTAACACCAACTACGACGCCAGAGCCGACAGCGACGGGCGATACAATCACTTCGATCACTGTTCCCGCCCATGAAGATGCGCCACCATTACAGTTATCCAACCAGCAGTACGTGATTTATGAGCAGAGTAACACCTTATATCTTGTCTCCAGTACAGGAAATTACAAGACGGTTATCCCTACACAGGGATTTATCAGCGATAATGCCACGCCCACGCTTCTGATGCCTTCGGGTCAATTGCTTTATAGCGGCGATGGTATCTGGATAACGGATATCTTAGGTGGAGCGCCTGTGCAAATCGCGACCCTTGATGCCGGGCAAGTGATCACGTCAATGGCGCTGAGTAATGATGGCAAGATGATCGCGTGGAGTACCGAGCCTGCCAACGGGAACGGCTTCATTGTTATTCGTGCCGGGCCGCTGGATGATCCTACCATCGTCTACCAGCAGTCCGCGCTGAATTGTCCCTGCTTTCGCATCTTTTCATTCATGAATGGCACATCAGCAAAGGCCGATACTACCCTGCTGCTGACTGATGATCGGGGAAGTCATGAGGCGGTGCAGTACGGGTTATGGTCACTTGACATAAGCATCACACCGGCAACATTGCAGTCCATTTTAGATGAGAGCCTGGAGCAGGGGCCGCTTATACTGGCACCGTCCGGCAACACCCTCCTGTACTCAACGAACGAAGGAGCGGTGCCTGTTCCCTCTGATCAAAGTGTTCCTGCCGATGTGGCGGCGCTCTCCTATGCCAACAGCCTGAGTATTACGACGTTAAATGGCTCTCCGCCGGTGACAGGGAAAGCGCAGGTTATAATACCGACGCAGGGTAATCTGAGCAATAGCGCGCAATACCACTGGGTGACAACGCCAACCTTTGCGCCTGATGCGCGCACCCTGGCTTATGTAGAGTTTTCAAGTGACTCGCAGGCTCCCTATGATCGACATAGCGCGATTTATACCGTGCAGATTTCCGGCTCTGGCGCGCAGTTGAAGATGGGCAAACCCCAGTTGCTGGCAACATCGACAAATCGACTGGTTGAGTTAGGCCCCTGGTACAACGATCATATCCTGACATTCTACGCGGATGGGACGTTGTATGCCATCGATACACAGAGCGGTTCGCTTACTGAATTCGCGCAGCCTGACTCCTATGCCCACATTGTCGCGGTGGTAGGCCTCTCGTAAAACATGGCAAACGAGGGTTTTCCAGGGCGATCCACACGGTAGGCCACCCCACCCCGGACAAGCACAAAGCCCTGCACCACCATTGCGGCGGTCAGCAGGTAGAACAGGATTTCCTCAACGGACACTGGCCCCAGCATAAAGCCGGTTAGCGAAGTGTTGTCAAAGCGCCAGATGCCCGCTTTAATGGCGACGGCGTCCGCCAGCGAGAAGTAGGCGCACAATGCCAGCACGATCCATGACCAGAGACGGCGCTCGCGCCAGAGATAGCGTCCTCCGGCCAGCCACTGGATGAGGATAAAAACGTTGATCCAGGGTGTTGCCTCCTTCCTGTTTTCGAGTATAAAGGATGACGTAACGTCATAGTCAAGGGGTTTTGGAGATGATTCTAGCACAAAAGAAAGTGGCTGGTGTGATATGATTTTGCAGAGAAACAGGTACATGCCGTGAGATCTTTCCATACTGTTTGCGCTCTGGCAAAGAGGAGAGGAGAGGAGCGAAAGCAAGGAAGCCGAGCGGGGGGGTAAAGGGCATGGATAGGATTTATCCATCTATGTGCCTGAGTGATACACTCGCCACATGGATAGGATCAGCGTGACTCAGCCGGGTCACAGCGAGATTGCAAGCTCGACTTCCTTATATTCAGTGTACTTGTGCTTACAACAAGCAAGATGTGTATCATAATGTATCATCGCGTATAGGGTAGGGGCGACCCTCGCGGTCGCCCTGGTCGCTGTGGGAACTGCCCCGCGCTGGTCGCCCTGGCACGCTTATGCGCGGCGGCGGCCCGATTTTGGAATGAGCAGGGCCGCGATGACTATGCCGGCAACCAGCCCACCGATGTGATCAGCGATACCGATGCCTGCGACTGAAAAGCCAAAGACCAGGTTCAGTCCTAGCCAGAAGACCCAGTTAGTAATAGCTCCTGAGCCATACGTGCCGAGGGCGCGGCGATTGATGAAGTAGAAGACGCCAAGCGCGCCGAAAACGCCGAAAATGGCACCAGATGCGCCAGCTGCAATAGAATTGGGCGCTGCAAAGAAGTAGGTGACGATCCCTCCTACGATGCCTGAGAGCAGGTAAATTGTCAGATAGCGCCATTTACCATAAAACACCTCTACTGCGGGACCAATGAAGAATAGCGAGAGCATATTCAGGCCGATATGTAACAGGTTGAAGTGCAGAAACATGGCGGAGAAGATACGCCAAAAATCATTATGTCCTGGAATTGCAGAGCCTACCTGCGCCCCGAAATTGTAGAGAGTAGTGGTGTCTATACCGCCTAGACTCTGTAGTCCGCCGCCCTGTGTCGCGCTGAAGAAAAGCAACACAATGTAGACTAGCACGTTGATGGCGATGAGGATGTTGGTGACGAAGCGCGGGTTCTGGCTCATCCAGAAGCGCGTGCGGATGACCTGGCGCTGCATGTTGCTGCGGTTCCAGTTTGGAATCTGCTCGTGTTCAATTTGTGAAGCGCCTCGACCTGGCGGTGGGACATCCACGCCAGGCATCGCTGCTCCGTTGCCGTTGTAGCCGGGCGCGCGCTCCTGCTCAACGGGCGGAAAGATGTTCGCGAAGGTACCGCCGTAGGAGAGGCGCGCGGCGCGCGAGCGAGCCAGTCCCGCGTCGTAATCCTGTCCTTTGATGCGCAGCAGGTAGGCGCGCATGGCGTGCGCGTAGGCATTGGCCGGGTCTTCGCTGATGACGGTTTCCAGATTTTGCAGGGCGCGGTCGTAGTTGCGATCAAGCAGGTCGAGCAGCGCCTGGGACATGACATAAGCGGTGCCACCCTCTTGTTGCAGTTCCTGCACTTTTTTACAGGCCATGTAGACCACGCCATAGGCACCAAGCGCGAGGTTGGACTCTGCCAGCCCTAAGTGAATTTCTGGATTGTCCGGCTCTAGCTGGGCGGCGTGCGCGAAAGCGATGGCGGCTTCGCGTCCCTGGCCCTGCGCCAGCGCCTGTTTGCCCTGTTCGATATAAGTTTGTGCATCGGTTTTAGCTTCCAATAGAGTATCCTTCCATAATATGTAACGAGATAAGTGCAGAGAATAGTTCGACAGATCGAAAAGAGCGAATTGTTTTATCAACCTCTCGATGTTTGTTCTTTTGGAGAGGTGACGAAATGATCTCCTACATATAATACGTCATAGCAAGGCAGGAGTTGTGATCTTGCCTGCAACTTTGTTGGCATTATAGCGTATTTTGCCGAGTTGTGTCGAGACCAGGGCGGGGCTTGCCCCCGCCCTGGTTCTTTCTTTTAGGTTCTCCGTCCTTCCGGGTGATTTGTAGGGACGCGATTGATCGCGTCCGCCCACGCCGACACTCGCCCACGCGGACGCGATTGATCGCGTCCGCCCACGCCGACACTCGCCCACGCGGACGCGATTTATCGCGTCCCTACAAATGTGCGTCCTTTTTCACCCGGAATGATGCAGACCCTTCTTTTATTGCGCGTTGACGCTCGCTCGCTGTCCCTGTATACTGCTGTGGACGCGTGTTTCTTGCGCACGGAACGGCATCATGACCCTTGCAAGAACCATTATGAAAGGTGGTGAATCGATGGCTGGCGCGACTTTTCCGTTTGATCCCGTTGATCTGGCGGGTTTGAAAGATTGGCTGGCGGCGCAGAACGACCCGCGCGGCGTATTGCGCCCGGTGGATATCAATGAAATTCTGATTGGTCCCGGTATGCTGCTCGATCTGCCTGCCGTCTTGCAGCGGGCTGGTGTTGAGCGCGGGGCGAACGTCCAACTGGTGATAGATGAAACGCCTATGCTGCGCGATGACGTGGATTTGAAGCCGTTTGTGCGGGAATTACTCTACGTGGCAGGGTATCATGAGTCGGCATATCACCTGGAAGAAGACGCCTATGGTCAGGTGCATGCCGATTTTGAAAGCGTAGAGGGCGCGCTATGGGGATTGGAGGAGGGATTTCTGGGAAGGCCGGCAGCCGCCATCATCGCGCTTGGGTCGGGAACTGTGACGGACATTGCCAAACACGCCGCTTATTTGTATGACCAGAAGCATCCTGATAGACCGCGCATAGTGTTTATCTGCTGCCCGACCGCTAATTCTGTCACTGCGTATGCCGCGAACATGGCCGTGTTGCTCAAAGACGGCGTTAAGCGTACTATTCCGTCGCGCTATCCTGATGCCATCGTGTGTGATCTGCGTGTGCTGGCTTGCGCGCCTAAAGAGATGACGATGGCGGGTCTGGGCGACTGCTGCGCGCGTTTTGTAGCCTATGGCGACTGGTATCTCGCCAGCGCGCTTGGCATGGTAGATTTCTATAGCGAAGTTCCGCTGGCCCTACTCAACAACCTGGATGCCATTTTGCTGGAACACGCGCAGAGTATCGGGCAGCGCACCTACGCTGGCGAAGCGGTGGTTACACGCGCTCTGTTGCTGGCGGGCATTGCTCAATCCATCGTCAATATGTCGGCTCCTATTTCGGGTACCGAACACGTGATTTCGCACGTACTGGACATGATTGCCGGTCACTATTCCCGCAGCCTTGCTCTGCATGGCGCGCAGGTGGGCGTGGGTACGCTCACCGCAGCAACGCTTTACCAGCGTTTCCTGGACAACTTCGACCCATCTGCTGTCAATATCGCTGCCTGCTATCCCAATGACGGGCTATTGAAACGCTACATGCGTCATATCTTCCACGCCATTGATCCGACGGGCGCGATGGCGCGCGAATGTTGGAGCGATTACAGTAAAAAACTGGCCCTGTGGCGACAGAATCGCGCGCAGTTCGAGCAGTTTTGCGCGCACTGGCAAACAGAACATCGTCCGAAACTGGCCTCGCTGGTGCGCGGGCCTGAAGTTGTGCGTCGCATTCTTGAGCAGGCGGGCGCTCCGCTTAGCATCTCGGCGTTGGAGCCGCCCATCAGCCAGCAAGAGTACGATTTCGCGGTACGTAACGGGCATTTCATCCGCCAGCGTTTTGTGCTGGGCGATCTGTTGTATTTTCTGGGTTGGGAGTAGAATTTCTAAGGAGACTGATTGCTAAGGACTCTGATTGTTTCAGCACGTGCCTGATCCAGGGTGATTCCCTGATCCTTCAACACGCCTGCCGCGATGCCTCCGTCCTCTCGCAGCATGCCGAGCAAAAGATGTTCTGTGCCGATGTAATGGTGATTCATGCCGCGTGCTTCAGCGACAGCTAACTCGATGACTTTCTTGGAGCGCGGCGTCAGCCCGACCTCGCCGAGCACGACGCGGTCTCCACGTCCAATAATAGTTTCGATGTCGTCGCGAATCTTGTTCAGCTCGACGCCGAGGTTCGTCAGCACTTTAGCGCCAACGCCCTCACCTTCGCGCACCAGGCCGAGCAAGAGATGCTCAGTGCCGATGTAGTTGCGCTGGAAACGCTGCGCCTCTTCATGCGCGAAAGTCAGCACTTTTCTGGACCTTACGGTAAACCGGTCAAATCTCTCGCGGTCGTTCATATGCTGGTCACTCCTGTTCATCACTTATATAGCTGGTCGAACAGTATAGAAGATGCATTAAAGAGTAAGAAACGTCAGAAAAACGATATTTCAGATAGCTCTATGCAAGTATACCTGACAGAAGAGGGAATTGTCATATTGACATTGGCGCAAATACGTTAGAAAATGTATATCATGCATGAGGATGTATTGTTTCGGGCAATTAGGCATATTTCAGTAAATAATATGCAAACTTTTGCCTCTTATAGCGTTCGATAAAGAGAGAGGTTGCGTGGGAAACATTCAGCGAAAAAACTCTCGCAGGCGGTGCTGGCGCGTATGATCTATTTGGGTTGGATGGATGAGGTTGTTGAGGAAACAGCAGTATGATTTTTGCGATATAATCTGTTATAACAGGAAATTAGCCAGAAGGCCACCATGCAACACTATCAACTAAAAACACTGACGGAACAATCGCCATCGAATTTGGATGGCGCGACTAACGGCAGACAGTTCGCGGGTTTGCCTGCGAATTTTCAAGAGATAACACGCGCTACGGAGCTTGCGCGCCTGCGTCAGGGTGTGATGCACGTGCGCATACGTCATTTTTACTGTACCCTGGAAGAGGCATTTGACCCGTCACTGCGCGGGATCGCGTTTGTGGTGGGTACCGGAACGGGTCGGCCCAATGAGCCGGGGCGCGTCATTGATGCATCTCCAGCCGCGCAACGCCTGGGCGTCAGTCCCGGCATGCCTTTGCGGCGCGCTTACCGCATCGCGCCGCGCGTGCGCTTTTTGCCGGCGTCGTATGACCGCTATCAGCCGGTGCTGCATCAACTGCGCGAGCGTTATCGCGCTTATTCGCGCATCATCGAGACTATTCCGATGTCCGATGCCTTCATTGATTTACGCGGCTGTGAGTTGCCTTTCGACTCGCCCGTTTCGCTGGCGGAGCGTCTCTGCGCGGAAGTCGCGGAAATGGGGCTGACCGCCCTGATTGGTATCGCTAACGGCAAGGCTATCGCTGAACTGGCCGCGTTATTGAGCCGCAGGGATGGTCGCGAAGGAGTGCTGTATATTCCACCGGGGCGCGAAGCCTCCTTTGTGCAGACGTTGCCGCTCTCGCTGCTGCTGCAAGTGCGCACGGCTGGTGCCGGGTTGCCAGGCTCATTTCCTGAACTGGGCGAACATGATAGTCATGCATCGCGCCCGGCAGAGGTGGAGAGCAGGGGCGAACAGTTTGACTCGGTGGCCGTCGCCGAAATGGTAGCGCACCTGAAAGATTTTGGCATCACCACTTTTGCGCAGGTCGCGACGCTGGCGGAAGAGGGACTGCACCGCCGTTTGGGACAGCTTGGAGGCTGGCTTTTCCATCTTGTCAATGGCGAGGATATCAGCCTGGTTGTGCCTGACGCGCCGCCCATGAGCCAGAACGCGCGCGTGCGCTTTCATCATGCTGCGGATGCCGACGAGACCTGTGCCGCGCTTCGCAAACTGGCCGATTACCTCGGCGGGCGCTTGCGCGAGCAGCATATCAAAGGACGCGTCATCGCGCTGATGCTGTGGCCCAGCCATATGCTGCGCCAGTCAACGCGCAAGCTGGTGCTTGGGGATGA
>DATLSI010000211.1:0-24535 GCA_035534255.1 Ktedonobacteraceae bacterium
CAAATCGGCATCGTTACGCTGAATCGTCCTCACGCGCTCAACGCGCTCAATTTTGAGCTGGTGAGCGAGCTGGCCGGGGCGTTGTCGGAGTTTGATCGCGATGACAGTATTCGCTGCATCGTGATTACGGGCGCGGGCGACAAAGCTTTTGCCGCCGGAGCTGATATCAAAGAGATGTCGGATAAGTCGCCTATCGATATGATGATGGGCGGTTTCGAAGCATGGATGCGCATCAAACGTATCCGCAAGCCCATGATCGCAGCCGTTGGTGGCTATGCCCTTGGCGGTGGTTGCGAGCTTGCCATGCACTGCGATATGATCGTGGCATCCGAGAACGCGCGTTTTTGGCAGCCCGAAATCCTGCTGGGCGTCATCCCAGGCGCGGGTGGCACGCAGCGCCTGGCGCGCACGCTGGGCAAGTTCCGTGCCATGGAGATGGTGTTGACGGGCGCGCAGATCAGCGCGCAAGAAATGGCCGTGCATGGGCTTGTTAACCGTGTTGTGCCAAAGGGCGAACACCTGTCGGAAGCCCTCAAACTGGCGAAAAAAGTAGTTGAACAGGCTCCCATCGCCGTTCGCCTGGCAAAGGAATCGGTCAATGCCGCCTTTGAAACCTCGCTCGAAGAAGGGTTGGAGATCGAGCGCAAAAACTTCTTCTTGCTATTTGCTACCGAAGATATGCGCGAAGGCATGCAGGCATTTGTCGAGAAGCGTAAAGCAGAATTTAAGGGAAGATAAACCAGTAGGGACGCGATCAACCGCGTCCCTACATACAATCCTTATGAT
Organism: Ktedonobacteraceae bacterium; assembly: GCA_035534255.1. Lineage (GTDB taxonomy): Bacteria > Chloroflexota > Ktedonobacteria > Ktedonobacterales > Ktedonobacteraceae > CF-113. The sequence continues at coordinate 787 of DATLSI010000211.1, forward strand.
TGGGTAGCCGTGAGCGTCTTTACGCGAGAATAGGCGACAGGCTCCGGTACCAGGGTCGGCGCTTTCAGCAAACTCTCGTAGAGGGCGGCGGTGCGCCTGGCTGCAAGCGACCAGGTGAATTCGCGCTCCACGCGTTTGCGCGCAGCATTGCCCATTTGTGTACAGAGTCGCGGCTCGTTGAAGAGCTGGAGCAAGCGATCAGCCAGAGCTTCGGGATCGCGCGCGGGTACCAGGAAGCCGGTCTCACCATCTTTGATGGTGTAGGCGAGGCCGCCGACCGCTGAGCCGATGATAGGGCGACCGCAGGCCATGGCCTCAAGGGCTGTGAAGCCATAAGGTTCATACCAGGGCGTTGTTACCACAACGTCACCCGCGCTGTAGAAGTTGCGCAGTTCAGAAGGTTGGTGCTTGCCTGCGAAACGCACCAGGTCTGAAATGCCGAGTTTTGCCGCCAGCTTCTGCAATTCGCCAATTTCAGGAGTGGCGACTGGGTCTGGTTCTGGTGTTGATCCTCCAACGACGAGCAGGGTAATGGATGTTGGAGAGACTTCGGAAGTACTCTTTTGCTTGCGCGTCAGTACCGCCAGGGCGCGGATGATGTTACGAATGTCTTTACGCTGGAGCAAGCGACCCACGTAGACGATGACTTTGCCGTCTGGATCGAGTCCGAGGCGTTCTTTGGCCTCGCGTATATCGAGAGGTCGGAACATCTTCAGGTTGACCCCCGATGGAATAATCATAACTTTGCGCGGATCGGCCCCATAATCGTTGACTAATTCGGTCCACTCGCTGGGACAATGAGCGATGAGGCGATCAACATCGCGCACAACACCACGTTCCACCGCGATGCGCTCCAAAGGGCTGGTATCAGCATCCTTCTGATAGCGGCGTTTGGTGATGCCTGTCGCGTGAAAGATTTCGATAGCGGGAATATCAAGCTCTCGCCGCAACTCAGTTGCAACCCAGCCAGACATCCAGAAGTTACCGTGAATCAGGTTATAGCGGATTCCCTCGCTCTCCATGAAACGCAAGAACGAGTCGCGGAACTCCGGCATGTGTGGCCATAAGTCATCTTTAGGGAGAGAGGTGGTCGGTCCGGCGGTCAGGTTGATGACCCGCACCCCCGGTGCCCACTCTACTATTTCAGGTGCATCGGCTGAATCGCGGCGGGTAAAAACATCGACGGTGTAATCGAGCTGTGCAAGATTACGGGTCATCTCATCGACGTAGACATTCTGCCCACCCGCATCTTCATCGCCGAGAAGGGCTACAGGACTGGCATGTTCACTTAAAAACGCAATTCGCTTGATCTGACTCATAACGATATTGTTCCTTTCTGAATGGGAAGCGCAGAGGCTCTGGGCAAGGAACATGAAAAGTTCCTGCCATCAAGAGCGTGCTACAAAGCATCGCAAGCAAGTTCAGCCTGGCGTTGGCATAGTTCGAGCGCGATTATCTGTCGCCTGACCTCATCGTCAGTCGTTTGGAATTATTGACATAAAAGTCGGGTGGTTACTTTTTAACCACCAGGAGATGTCAAATGGGACAACTACATTTCGTGGTAAGAAGTAGGGTTTAGCGGCTCCACTCGTGGCAGCCAGGGATCAAGTTGGAGGGCGAGAGGGTAAATCTACTATGATATGCTCAACAGCAGAGATGATGCGCAGCGCGTGGACAGTGTCTTGCGCGACAAAGTCGGGGCTACGCAGAGGCAGCTCAGGCGTTTGATCGGCCTCATGATCGACTAAAACGGTACGACAGCCGACACGAGTGCCTGCTTCAACATCATCGAGAATATCACCTACGAACCATGACTGTTGCAGATCGATATCCAGATCGGCAGCAGCTTGTAGCAACATGCCCGACTGGGGCTTGCGACAGTCGCAACGTATGGCAAGCTCTGGAATCACTCCATCGGGATGATGGGGACAATAGTAAACAGCGTCAAGATGCACGTTAAAGCGCGCAAGTTCGCTGGCGAGATGCGCGTGCATCAATTTCAGGTCAGCGTCGGTAAAGTATCCAAGGCCGATGCCCGACTGATTCGTTATTAAGACCAGCCGGAAACCTGCTTTTTGGAGGATATGTAATTCTGGGCCAATATCATCGTAGAGGCGTAACTGCTCAGGTCGGGACGGATAGTGAACGCGATGAACCAGCGTCCCATCGCGGTCAAGAAACAAAGATCGATATCTCATTTCTTTAGCTCCTTATCAGGTATCTAAGCGACTCGCATGGCGATCCATTGAGCCACTGTGCCAGGCAAATTTCAGTAATATCCCTATCACCAAATTTTCACCGATACCCTGCTGATGTAGCAATCAGCAAACTTTTTTGTTTGTTCTTGCTCACAATTAAACATGTTAACACAATTTGCTACTGTAATGCAAGGCAGGAGTATAAAAAAGAGAGGCTTTCATAGATTTTCTAATGATATTCTAAACATTTACTATAATAGCCCGCTTGAAAAAGAAGAATAAGAAAGCTTAAAACAAGCTTTCTTATTCTCTTCTAATCAATAAATTGGGAGGCGAGAGACGCGTCGGCCATTAGCGTGGTGGATATGACACGAAAACAGTTTTGGTTTCGCTAAATTCTTTCACTGCATGTGCCCCCAGTTCGCGGTGTCCGTTACCGCTGGATTTCATGCCGCCAAATGGCAGGTGGATCTCCGAGCCTGTGGTGGGAGCGTTGAAGTAGATCAGGCCGGACTCGATTTCGCGCATGGCGCGGAAAGTCAAGCGGCTGCTTTCGGTGAAGACTGCGGTTGAGAGGCCGTAGTCGGTGGAGTTGACGACCTGTATGGCTTCCTCGTAGGTGTCAACCGGGACGATAGAGACAAAGGGGCCGAAGACTTCTTCGCTGGCAATGCGCATGGAGGGAGCCACGCCGGTGAAGATGGTGGGCTGGTAGAATGCCCCTTCGTAGTACTCTCCGTCGCTGAGCGGTTGGCCACCGATGACCAGTTGCGCGCCCTCGCGCTTGCCAATTTCCGTGTATTCATGCACGGCTTTGACGCGCCCGACGTTGACGAGCGGCCCCATATCCACCTGGGGATTCAGGCCATCGCCGATGCGCAGCTTCCCGGCGGCTGCCACCAGGCGATCTGTGAATGCCTGCTGAACCGCGCGCTGCACAATGACGCGGCTGGTGGCCGTGCAACGCTGGCCCGTCGTGCCAAAAGCTCCCGATGTGACGCTGGCCACAGCGAGATCGAGGTCGGCATCTTCGAGCACGACGACGGCGTTTTTGCCACCCAGTTCGAGGGCGCAGCGCCGCAGGTCGCGCCCGCAGATTTCAGCAACGCGCCGTCCAACTTCGGTCGAGCCAGTCAGGGAGATCATGCTGACGCGGGGATGGCTGGTGAGCGCGTTGCCCAGGGAGCCGCCGGGGCCGGTGATGACGTTCAAGACGCCGGTCGGCAGGCCAGCTTCGCTCAGGCATTCAGCAAGTTTCAGCGCGAGCAGGGGCGTATCGCTGGCCGGTTTGAGGATGACTGTGTTGCCAGCCAACAAAGCGGGGAAGGTCTTCCAGGCGGGGATAGCCATGGGGAAGTTCCAGGGCGTGATGATACCAACGATGCCGAGCGCGTGGCGAATGGTCATACAAAACTTATTGGGAAGCGCGGAAGGAACGGTTTCGCCCTCGGCACGCCGACCCTCGCCCGCGATAAACCTGGCAACGTCAATGGCAATCTGCACATCGCCGCGCGCCTCTCTGAGAATTTTGCCCATCTCGCGCGTCATAAGCGCGGCCAGTTCCTCTTTGCGCTGTTCCAGGATGGCAGCAGCGCGCCAGATGATCTCGCCGCGTTCGGGCGCGGGTGTGGTGGCCCAGGCGCGCTGCGCTTTCGAGGCGGCTTCGATAGCGTCCTCGATATCGGCGGCTGTCGATTTCTGGTAATAGCCAATTATCTCTGAGGTATGGGCCGGGTTGGTGCTAACGAAGGTTTCACCGCCGCGTGAATTGCGCCATTCGCCACCGATGAAGTTCTGGAAATGCTGGCCCTGCTTCGTCTCTGAAACAGGAGATGAAATAGACATGGTAGTGCTCCTCGTTGAGTTGTGAAACGCTTGACGCTGAACAGGTTGTTCCAGGGGGCATTATATCACGCAGGGTTTATGCAGGAACGTACTAACCTCTTCACATTCCCGCTCAGCAGCAACTCCTTCTCTTCGTCGGGAATCGAGAGACGTTGCACGCGGCGCAGGTTGTCGGCGGGCATGCCGTAGGGGTAATCGCAGCCATAGAGCAGGCGCGAGGCTCCTAGAGCGCGCACGATGTTTTCGTTGATCTGTCCCAGGCTGGTATCAAAGTGGATGTTGGGGTAATCGCGGAAGTGAGCCTGCACACGCTCCTGACCGCCGTTGAGCATGCCCATGTGGGGAATGATGAGCGTAACATCGGGATAGCGGCGCACAAATTCGCAGGTGACATCGAAATGTTCTTCAAAGGTCATGGGAAATTTCAGAGCTTGAATGGCGCTCATGACGGCCTGGAAATCGGGCGCGTCCATCTGGCGGCGCACATCATCCATATTGATGGGGTAGCTGTAGCGCAAGCCGCCGTCGTGCGCGGGTGAGAACCAGCAGTGCCATTTGATGCCGTTGTACTGGTCGAGGTTATCAGGCACGGGAAGCCGATCATAGGGGCGCTGCCCGCTATAGGCATTGCCGCCATAGTAGTAGAAGGCGTAGTAGCCCATACGCCGCGCAGCCTCTAACGCGTAGAGCGAGTCGTTGACCATGTCGCCGCTCTCCGGGTCCGCGAAGACGACGGCGCGGCTGATGCCCGCTGCTTTGAGCAACGAGTCGATTTCTTCAATAGGAAGGTGGTAGCGTCCAATGTGAACATGCGCGTCAATGATTTCTGCCATGTGGAACCTCCCTGGTGTAGGTAATGACGAATAGCCTGTTACCTCAAAGTGTAGCATAAAACTTGCTCATCAGCAGAAATTGCGTGTCCCCATTTTTGGATTGCTGCGTTATTAATAATGTTATCATGATACACAGTTTGACGAATGCGCAAAACATCATATATAATCCAGGCAATAAATAAACCTTGCTGATTGGAAAATTGAATGGCTACAAAACTGCCACGCACGACCGGGATCAAAGTCGTTAGAGCGCTCCAGCGTACTGGCTGGTATCCCGACCATCAGCATGGATCACATGTTTACTTACGGCATCCAGACCGTCCTAACATGCGAGTCACTGTACCTGTCCATCCTGGAGAAGTAATAAAGCCCAAGACGTTGCAATCGATTTTGAAACAGGCAGGTTTAAGCGTAACTGAGTTTCAGGAACTTCTCTAAAAGGAGACTACAAACATGAAAAAGTATACCATTATTCTCGAACCTGATGTAGAGGAGGGTGGATATACAGTTACTGTACCTGCTTTGCCAGGGTGTATCACACAGGGCGATACTATTGAAGAATGTATTCAACGTGCTCAAGAGGCTATTGCTGGCTATATCGAAAGTTTAAGAGCCGCAGGTGAAGTGGTTCCAGAGGAGACGGAACGACCTCAGATGATTACCATTGATGTAGCTGCTTAAACAAAAAGCAGGCTGGTCTGTGTAATTCAGACCAGCCTGCTTTTTGTTGTCAGGCCGTTTCGACGGTTGGTCCGCCGCTCGCGGGAGCAGCTTCGCTAGAAGCAGCCGGAGCTTCATCCGCGAAATCGCCCTCCTGCGCGGCTCGCTTGAAGACGTAGTAAGCCGAGTTGGAAGCAAGCGGTTGAATGCCGACCAGTTCCCAGCCTTCTTTGCCCAGAGTGTTGAGGTAGCGACGCGCAAACGTGCTGCGCCGCTCGTTTCCAATCAGGGTTTCAAGGCCCTCGCTGGAAATACGCCCGCGATAATCGATATATGCTACTTTATACGCCCATTGTGCCATATACATTCTCCCTTCTTTTTTAGGGCGACCGCCAGGGTCGTCGTTCGTGATCTTCCAGGGCGACCGCCAGGGTCGCCCCTACCATACACGGTTACGTCTATAGAGACTGTACCATACCAGGGCAGTTCGGGTTCCTACCGGCGCGGCTCTACGATAGCATATCCGATGCTACCTCCGCGTAGAACGCTGTTTATTCCGCCTCGCACGCAGACTCTTTGGCATTCCACCCGGTCAACCGGCACCGCGCCGGGTTCCACAATCAACGCGTAGCCGGTTGCAGAACCGCGCCGCTAGATTCCTCTGCACAGGAGTAAGTATAGTCGCGAATCCGGCTTTATGTACCGCTAATTTCGACGGTTTTTGACATAGATACAATTGACAGGCACGAGCCTGTAGATTTGTACAGGAGAAGCTTGAGACGCTGAAAGCGCCGGAGTCGGCCACAGAATTACCCTCTACTCAATCACCTTCGAGAGAGGAAGAGAATGTGTAGGGACGCGATTTATCGCGTCCGCACTGGCGAACAGTTATGTCTCAGGTGCAATTGTTATCGCGTCCGCACTGGCGAACAGTTATGTCTCAGGTGCAATTGGGGGACGCGATTTATCGCGTCCCTACACCGGCAAATCGAAGGAGAAGGTTGTGCCTTGTTGCTCCCCGGTTGATTGGTCAAGGCGCAACTCGCCACCGTGCGCTTCGATGATGCATTTGGCGATGTAAAGGCCAAGTCCTGTGCCTTTGTGAGAGCTGCTGCCTGGCAGGCGGCTAAAAGGGCGGAAAAGCTGGTCAATATCGGTGACGGGTATACCGACTCCTTCGTTATGCACGCTGATATGCAGTTTGCCGGGCGTGTGCGCGGCGCGAACCGTGATGGTTGTTTCTTCGTCGGAGTATTTGATGGCGTTATCTACCAGGTTGCCTAGCGCCTGTTGGAGACGGTCACAATCCCAGTTGCCCACAACAGGTGAATCAGGTGTTTCGATCGCAAAGCGATGATAGGGGGCGACAGGACGCAGTTGTTCCACTACTTCTTTGACCAGGGCTACCCCGTCGCAGGGGACGCGCCTGAGTGAAAAACGGCCAGTCGTCAGGCGAGAAGAGTCAAGTAGATCGCTTACCAGGCGTGTCAGACGCCAGGCCTGGCTGATGATGATGTTGGTGCCGCGCTCAATGGTTTCGCGGCGCTGGTTGGGGCGCGCAACGATCTGGGCGTAATTGATGATGGGGGTGAGTGGGCTGCGCAACTCATGGGCAATCATGGCCGTAAATTGCTCTTTACGTGCCAGTTGTTCCTGCAAGATCAGGTTGGCTGCCGTGAGTTCGTTGACCTGACGCTGCAAGCTTTCAATTACTTCGTCCTGCGATTGCTCATGCTGCACTTGCATACCCTGTATCTCCCATTGTTCCCTGGCAAGGGTTTGTGTAACTAGTATACATGGCTATTCCGGCAGAATGCCAGAAACATATCCCCTGTAGGAAATTTGGGTAGATTGATTAGCCGGGTAAAAGGTCTAATTCTTGTAGTTCTTCGCGGGCAGCTTCGCTCAGTTGGGTGAGATCAAGGCTTGGATCGGCGTGTGAGATCAGGTGACGCAGGCGTTCTATGATGCCCTGACGGATGAAATGGTCATCGGTCAACCATAATTCGCCGATGGTAACTTCAATCTGCCGGCGCTGTATGCCAGCAAACATTGATTCTGTCATAGTGGCTTATTTCGCCTCAACTGTTACTTTGTTTTCGCCTGACTTACCTTCGCCTGATTTACCTTCGCCCGATTTACTTTCGCCTGATTTGCTCTCGCTCGCGGGAGCAGGTTTGCTTTCGCCTTCCTTCGTGCTTCCGGCCTCATCGCTCTTTGGCGTATGTCCGTTCTCGCTCGCGGTAGAGCCATTGGCATGATCGGTCTTATAAAAACCGGAACCTTTGAACACAATGCCCGCCGGGAACAGTACTCTACGAATGTGCCCGCCGCATTCTGGACACTCGGTTAAAGGATCGGCGGACATTTTCTGCCATGTTTCAAAACGATGGCTGCAATGATTGCATACATATTCATATGTCGGCATACAACTATCACCCCTGATTCGACTCTCTACGCGCTTTCATGCGTGATTACATGTTCTCTCTATTACTATATAGCGCACACAGGCGTGATTGTCAATCTGTAGGATGCGATCAAGCGCGTCCTACCCTGTGTATCTGCTCCATGGACGAGGACGCGATTTATCGCGACCCTACAAGCAACAACATTATAAGCTTGTAATGTATTCCCACAAGGGTCCCTATGCTTCGATTTTCCCGATGTACTCTTTGACCTTCGCGGCGGCGTCGCGGGTCATGCCATTGAGGGAGGCGAGGTCATCGATGCTGGCGGCGCTGATGGCCTTCACAGACCCATAATGCTTCATTAACGCCTGTTTGCGTTTGGGGCCAATGCCTGGTATCTCGTCCAGCACCGATTTGAAGGTGCGGTCTGAGCGCAGCTTGCGATGATAGGTGATGCCGAAACGATGCGCCTCGTCGCGGATACGCTGCACCATGTACAGACCCTGCGATGAACGCGGCAGGACGATGGGTTCGGGCGAACCGGGTGTAAATATCTCCTCGTTCTCTTTCGCCAGACCCACCGCCGGCACATCGACATGCAGATCGTGCAAGATTTCCATAGCGGCGCTAAGCTGTCCTTTGCCACCGTCGATGATAATCAGGTCGGGCATGCTCCATTTGTGTTGCAGGGGCTGTTCAACCTGCTCGTTCTCTTGCGAAGCGATCGTTTCATGTTGTTCAGCGGCGACATGTTCGCTGCCTGCCTGCCTGCGGAAACGGCGGCGCAGCATCTCCTGGTGGCTGGCGAAATCGTTAGGCCCTTCGACTGTCTTGATCTTGAAACGGCGATACTCGCTATTTTTGGGGCGTCCTGCTTCAAAAACGACCATCGCGCCCACCGAATTCGTACCCTGGGTATTGGAGATGTCGTAGCACTCGATACGATAGGGCGGAGCGGCCAGGTTGAGAGCTTCCTGAATCTCTTCAAGCGCGAGCTGCGTCTTCTGGCTATCGCTGAGCCACTTGATGCGCTGCTGCTCCAGCACTTCCTGCGCGTTCTGTTTGACCATTTCGACCAGGCGCAGCTTCTCGCCGCGTTTAGGCTCGGTAATCGATACCGCGCCTTTGCGTTTCTCCTTGAGCCACGCCTGCAAAACGGCGCGATCATCGGGTTCGGCCTCGACGATGATTTCGGCAGGGATATGCGGCGAGCTTTCGTAGAACTGCATGAAGAACGAGGCCATCACCTCACCGGGCGAACTTTCGCGCGTGCCTTGCAAGATGAAGTATTCGCGTCCGACCAGCTTGCCATTGCGAAAGAAAAAGACCTGGGCGCAGGTTTCGTCCTCGCCGCTGGCAAGCGCGATGACATCCTGGTCATCCTGGCCCTCGGTGGAGATGACGCGCTGCTTTTCCAGAATGCGCTCAACCGCTTTGATGTGGTCGCGAATACGCGCCGCCTCCTCGAAATTGAGGTGTTCAGCCGCTTCCTGCATCTTCTCCTGCAACTGCTTCACCACTTCGTCGTGTCTGCCCTCAAGGAAAAGGATGACCTGCTGGATGACCTTATCGTATTCTTCGCGCGTGGCATAAACTACGCAGGGTGCGATGCAGCGGTGGATATAGTACTGGGTGCAGGGACGCTGTAATAGTTTTTGCTTCCAACCGGCGGGCGGTTCTCCACTGCGCGGCGGTGCCCAGTTCGTAGCGTCATAACGGCAGGTGCGAAAGGAAAAGAGCTTGTTGAGTAAATCCAGCGTGGCGTCTACCGCGCCTGAGTTGGTGTATGGCCCGAAGTAGCGATTGCCGTCGCGCGCGAAGCTGCGCACGCGATAGACGCGCGGGAAGTCTTCGGTCAGTGCAACTTTGATGTAGGGGTAGCTTTTATCGTCGCGCAGCAGCACATTGTATTTGGGACGGTACTGCTTGATGTAGTTGCTTTCTAAAACCAGCGCCTCTACTTCATTCTTGACCACCAGGAACTCGATATCATCTATTTTCGCCACCATGCTGCGATTCTTGGGGCTGAGATCGGTAGATTCCTGGAAATAGGAACGCACGCGGCTGTAGAGCGAAATGGCCTTGCCGACATACAGGATGGTTCCCTGCGCATCTCGCATAATATAGATGCCCGGTTTGTGCGGTAGAGAGTTCAAGACCGACTGGATTTTCTCGTTCATGCCACAGTATAGCATATAACCAGGACACGACCAGGGCGGGGACAAGCCCTGGTCGCTCTTGCTAGCACAAGCGTGGTGCAAAAAATGAGACGCACCCTGGGACAGATAAGAGTTATGACTGCGAGTCGACGTTTTCGAATTGCTGGGCGGTGTTTTGCAGGTGCTGACCGATTTGTTCGCCCTGCTGCACAACCTGATTGGCGGCCGAGCGCCAACTCTGGAACATCTGCTCGAAACGGTTGCGGCTGACGCCCTGCCAGTCACTCTCTAGCTGACCGATGTGGTTCTGAATCTGTGGCTGGGTCTGATTGTAGAGCTGGTCGTTGAGCTGGACGAAGATTTGGCCGAGCTGACGCATCAACTCGGTATTTACATGAATTGAAGGCATAGTACTGTACTATTCTCCTTTGTTACTAATGATACAATGTTGGCGAGGGATCGCAGTACAAAACGTGCTTCACTTGCTTCCTCACCTATAGTATAAAAAACCTCGCCAAATCGATACCTGTCGAAATTGTGGAAAATTACCGCCGGGGAATATAGTCAGTGGGTGGTTACTGTTGTATACTGGGACACAATGGAACAAGGAGCAAGTAGCAAGTAGGGATGCTACACAGGGTTAAATGGCATGAGTTGTATTGGAACAGCCGGGCATATCGATCACGGCAAATCGACGCTCGTTAAAGCGTTGACGGGCATCGAGCCTGACCGGCTGGCAGAAGAAAAAGAACGCGGTATGACAATCGACCTGGGCTTTGCCTGGTTGACGCTCCCAGGCGGGCGCGAGGTCAGTATTGTGGATGTACCGGGGCATGAAGGTTTTATCAAGAATATGCTGGCGGGAGTTGGCGGCATCGACGCGGCCCTGCTGGTAATTGCCGCCGATGAAGGCATCATGCCGCAGACGCGCGAGCACCTTGCCATCCTTGATCTATTGCGCGTGCAGCGCGGCGTGGTGGCGCTGACGAAAGCCGACCTGGTGGATGAAGATTGGATTGAGATGGTGCGCGAAGAGATCGCGGAACACTTGAAGTCGACTTCGCTGGCCGGAAGCGCCATCATCCCGCTCTCCGCGTACACGGGACAAGGTTTGGCCGCCCTGGTCGCCGAATTGGAGCGCGTACTGGACGAAAGCCAGGAACGCCAAAACATCGCGCGCCCGCGTCTGCCTATCGACCGTGTATTCACCATGACCGGCTTTGGCACCGTCGTCACAGGTACCTTGCTGGATGGCATCCTCAAAACTGGCCAGGAAGTCGAAGCGCTGCCACAGGGACTGAAGACGCGTATTCGCGGGCTGCAAACCCACCGGCACGCGGTTGAAATAGCCTACCCTGGTAGCCGCGTCGCCATTAACCTGGCGAATGTGCCGCGCTCGGAGTTGCAGCGGGGGAACGTGATAGCGCTGCCAGGTCAGTTGCAGCCCACCGTGCTGATTGATGCGCGAGTGCAACTACTACACGACGCGGCGCATCCGCTTACGCACAATACGCTGGTCGATTTCTATACCGGCTCGCAGGAAGTTCCGGCCAGCGTGCGATTGCTCGATGCGGATGAACTGCGGCCCGGTGAGCGCGCGTGGGCGCAGGTACGTTTGAGCCGTCCGGCGGTGATAGCGCGCCGCGACCGTTTCATCTTGCGCATCCCGTCGCCCAGCATGACGATTGGAGGAGGAGAGGTCATCGACGCGCACCCACGCTATCATCGTCGTTTCCAGCCGCCGGTGTTAAGCAGCCTGGAGACGCTTGAGCGAGGCGCGCCTGAAGAACTGGCCCTGGCAGCCCTCGACAGGCGACGCGAGACGAGGAAAACTGCGGCGATGGGGTATGAACTGGCGGATATCGTGAGCCGCAGTGGTTTATCTCTGGATGTGACGCGCCAGGCATTGGAGACGTTGTTAAAGGAGGGACGCGCGCGACAGGTTGGCCTATTCTGGTTCGCGCAGGTGATCTGGGAAACACTGTGCGATGAAACTATACGCTTATTACGCGAGCAGCATTCCCATTTTCCATTACGCAGCGGACTCTCGAAAGAGGAATGGCGCGCGCGGCTGGGACTGTCGCCAAAAATAGCGAACGAGGCGCTGGCAGCGTTACAGGGTGAGGGACTGGTGATGGAAGCTATCAGCGCGACAGGCACGGCTGGCAGCATTCTCCGGTTGCCTGATTTCTCACCAGGCTTCACGGCGGCGCAACAGCAGCAGGTTGACAGGTTATTGCATCAATTTCGCGAGCGCCCTTTTACTCCCCCTGGACGCGCCGAGGCCGAGGCAATCGTGGGAGGAGAGGTGGTGGGGGCATTGATTGAGCAGGGAGTGCTGGTGAAAGTAGGCAGCGCGGCAGACGCCGTGTTATTCCTGCGCGAGAGTTATGACGAAGCGGTGACGACATTGGTCGCCTATCTGCGGGAACATGGCAAAATGACGGCAGCCGAGGCGCGCGATGTCTTAGGAACCACGCGCAAGTATATCTTGCCTCTTCTCGAACATATGGACGAACGACGCATCACGCGCCGCACGGGCGACGAGCGTATCCTGAGTCCAACGGCGATGACATAAAGAAGCCATAAAGAAGCCGGGTAACTGGTAGATTCGTGGCACAGGGTGTTCCATTAAGTAGCACAATGCGTTACAATAGTGTGCGCGGGTAAGTAGTCGTTGCATCTCGCCTGACAGGTGGTATAGCTAAGCAGCAGCGTTGGTGAGATGGATAGGAACCAGTGCATTTTTGTGAATGGATATGCTTCCCTTCACATTTGGGGAGAACTATGCAGAATGAATTTCTGGGAGATCGATACCAGTTACAGGACCCTATAGGGCGTGGTGGTATGGCCACCATTTATCGCGGTTGGGACACGCGCATGGAACGCGTTGTAGCTATCAAAGTGCTACGAGACATTTACAGCACGGACCCTAAATTTGTGACGCGCTTTCAAATCGAGGCGAAAGCGGCTTCGGCTTTGCAGCATCCAAATATTGTGCAGGTCTTCGATTATGGGCAGACCGACGGCAATTATTTCATTGTAATGGAACTGGTAGACGGCACCGACCTGCGCCGCTACCTGCGCTCGCGTGGCGTACTCGACATCGAACGCGCGATTATTATCGCGCACGATGTGGCGCTTGGCCTGGGCGCGGCCCACCGGCGGGGTATCGTGCATCGCGACGTGAAGCCACAAAACGTGCTGGTGGGGCGAGACGGTTCGATTAAACTGACAGACTTTGGCATTGCCATGGTCTATAGAGATATTAATGCTGAACGCCTCACCACAACGGGCATGACGCTGGGTACGGTCCAATACTACGCGCCGGAGCAGGCACAGGGAGAAATTGTCAATCCGGCAGCCGATGTCTACGCGCTGGGTATCGTGATGTATGAGATGCTGACGGGACGCACGCCTTTCGATGGGGATACGCCCGTCGCGGTCGCCATGCAGCACATCCAGGACCCGCCCGTCCCGCCCAGCCAGTACAATCCCGGTATTCCAGCTGCTCTGGAAGATATTATCCTGCGCTGTCTGGAGAAGGTACCGGAGATGCGCTTCCGCGATGGGTCGCAACTGGCGCGCGCCCTGGAGTCGCTGGGCGACATGGAAACTGGCGAAACCACCCCATTTACGCCGGGCATAATGCCTGCATCGCCGCCTGCGACCCAGATACCGTCGCGCCCTGGCACGAGCGGGCGCGCGTCCGCTCGCACTATACCGCCGCGCGTGCCTGTTTCATCGCCCAATAATATGCCGCCGCCGGGCATCGCCGCTGAGCACAATGGCAATGGAGCATATCCACCGGCCAGGATGCAACCGGGAGCACAACAGCCAAATTTTATCGATCAGCAGATTTACGCGCCCCTGTCGCCAGGCGAATCCGGCACGACGCGCCCGTTCCAACGGGGCATGCCATCAAACGAAAGAAGCGACTCGCGTGTTGCCACCATCGTCACAGTACTTATCCTGTTAGCAACGCTCTTATTGCTGGGCTTCAGTATCTACCTGGCAGTCGAGCTAAAATTCATCTCTCTCCCATTCATAAATAATGGCACCACGCAGACGCCGACATCGACTATGGTAACTGTACCCCTGCTGAAAGGCTATACATTTAAGGCGGCGCAAACCACGGCGCAGGCGGCAGGCTTTCAGCTGGCCCTGGACAACGGTCAAACATCGGAGGGTGTGGTAACGGATCAGAGTCCGCAGGGCAATGCAACCGCTAAAAAGGGAGCGACCATTTATGTCATCATGGGATTGCAGACGACAGTGCCGGGCAATCTGGCGGGGAATACGCTCGCGGCGGCTGAATACATCTTGTTGCAAAATGGTCTTAAATATCTTGCTGTATCTGACGGAATGAATACGAGCAAGGGCGCTAACGTTGTCTCCAGGACAAGACCGCAAGCTGGTGAGTCTATCCAGGCAGGGCAGACGGTTACATTATACGTGTGGAATTACGCGCCGAACGGCACGCCCGTCGTGACACCGACGCCGTCGCCCAGTCCCAAACCAAGCCCGTCGCCCAGCCCGACTCCCAGTCCATCGCCCAGCCCAAGTCCCAGCCCGTCGCCTAGCCCAAGTCCCAGCCCGTCGCCCAGCCCAAGTCCCGGTCCATCGCCTACTCCATCACCTGGAATCACGCCGGACCCAACGGCTGGACTGCAACGATATTGGACGTTGACGTAATACTGGTATAACATCAACAAAAACCTATAAAGGGGATGCAGGGTTTGGATTCCATCGAGCAGGTACTCAAGGAGAATTTCGGGCATGACACCTTTCGCGCGGGCCAGCGCCAGGTCATCGAATCTATCGTCAAAGGCCGGGACGCCTTTGTTTTGATGCCTACAGGCGGCGGGAAATCGCTGACCTACCAGCTACCCGCGCTCTTGCTGCCGGGCCTGACCATTGTAATTTCGCCGTTGATCGCGCTGATGCACGACCAGGTAGATCGCCTGCGCGCTAACGGCATCGCGGCCACCTTCATCAATAGTTCGCTCAGCCCTGGCGAACGAACCGAGCGAGAACGGGCGGCGCTCAACGGGCAGCTTCAATTGCTCTACGTGGCTCCAGAGCGACTGATGACGGGAAACTTCCTGGCGCTGCTGGACGAGGTTGAGCGTAACGCGGGCCTGTCGCTGGTAGCGGTGGACGAGGCGCACTGCGTGAGTGAATGGGGACACGACTTTCGCCCGGAGTACCGCCAGCTTGGAGCGCTGCGCACGCGTTTTCCAGGCGTTCCGATGATGGCATTGACGGCGACGGCGACGGCACGCGTGCGTGAAGATATCCTCACACAACTGGGGCTGCGCGATCCACTTGTGCATATTGCCAGCTTCAACCGCCCCAATCTGTCCTACGAGGTGCGCCAGAAACGCCAGGGTTCCTATGGCGAACTGGTGCTGCTGCTGCGCGAACTGGTGGGCGAGTCGGTGATTGTGTATTGCCAGAGCCGCAAAAGCGTGGAAGACCTCAGCGCGGCCTTGAACCAGAGCGGTATCGAAGCACTGCCCTACCACGCGGGTTTGACCACGGAGCAGCGCACCGAGCACCAGAACCGTTTCATTCGCGATGATGTGCCGGTGCTGGTGGCGACTATCGCCTTTGGTATGGGTATCGGCAAGCCGGATGTGCGCGCCGTGATACATTACGATCTGCCGCGCAACCTGGAAGGATATTACCAGGAATCGGGACGCGCCGGGCGCGATGGCCTGCCCGCTCGCTGCATCATCTTTTTCAGCCACGGCGACCGCACGAAGGTCGAGTACGTCATTGGCCAGAAGATCGATGAACAGGAGCAGCGCATCGCTCGCCAGCAGTTGCAGCAGGTGGTGGCTTACTGTGAAAGCAGCGTTTGTCGCCGCAAAGTATTACTGGCCTATTTTGGTGAGACGTTAGCCGGTGGGCAGTGCGAGAACTGCGATAATTGCGCGCGCCCGGCGGTTCTGGAAGATCGTACTAAAGATGCCATCAAATTGCTGTTCTGCGTAGCGAAAACACAGCAGCGTTTCGGCATGCGTTACGTGATCGACGTGTTGCGTGGGGCGCAGACGCAGAAGATACGCGATACCGGGCACGATCAGTTGCCCATCTATGGCTATGGCAAAGATTTAAGCGCCGACGAATGGTTGCGCGTGGGCCGCGCGCTCATTCACCAGGGCTTGCTTGAAGAAACCACCGATGGCTATCCCGTGCTGCGCCTGAACGCGCTCTCGCTGGAAGTGATCAGAAAGCAACGCACAGTAGAGATTGCCGCCCCGGCGAAACCTGTTCAAACACGTATGGAGAGATCTGGCAGGCAGACATATACGGGACGAGGCGGGGATGATGCCGTAACACCGGACGAACCGGGGACTGATGGGTTATTCCAGCATTTACGCGCGCTGCGCAAGCAGATCGCAGACGAGCAGGGAGTGCCGCCTTACGTGGTCTTCTCCGACGCGAGCCTGCGCGCCATGGCGCAACAACGCCCACAAAGCCAGAGCCAGTTCGAGCAAATTTCTGGCGTGGGCGCGCGCAAACTGGAGGCATTCTATAGCATATTCACGAATGAGATTCGCGACTATTGCGAAGCGCATGAGCTGAAGATGGAATTGGGAACGGTCAAAACGCCGCAGACCAGGGCGGCAGGGCCATCCGAAAAGATGAGTACAACGTCGCCAGCCGCCAGCACCGTGACGCGCCAGTTGACACTGGCACTGTTCCGGCAAGGTTTGAGCATTGCTGAAATCGCGCAGAGACGCAGCATGAGCCGGGGAACGATTCTCACGCACCTGACCGAATTGCTCGAATCGGGCGAATCCCTCGATATGGCGCGTTTGATACAGCCTGAACGATACGAGGTGATAGCCGACGCGCTGCGAGAGGTGGGCGGCGATTTACTGAGGCCGATCAAGGATTTCCTGGGAGACGCGTATTCTTATGATGAGATACGGCTGGTGAGAGCGGCGATGAGGTAGGGTGAATGAAGTTGCTTTACCCCCGCAATTTCGCGTATGCCAGCCGCAAGCCTTCGAGGGGCAGGTACTGGTTGACGTACTGTATCTCCGGTATGATGGGAGCCATCAACTGGGCCAGTCCGCCGTGCGCGATGACCTTTACCTGCTCATCGCTGGTTACGTCTGGTATCTCTTTGCGCAAGCGGGCGATTAACCCTTGCACGAGGCCCACATGTCCGAAGATGATGCCTGATTGCATGTTTTCGATGGTGTTTTTGCCCAGCGCGTATTGCGGCGGCGTCATGTCCACGCGATAGAGACGAGAAGCGGCGCTGCTCAATGCCTCGGCTGAAATCATGAGGCCGGGCGCGATAGCACCGCCCAGGAAGTCGCCGCGCCGGGAAATGACATCGAACGTGGTAGCTGTGCTGAAGGCGATGATGATGGCGGGGCCACCATAGAGATGATGCGCGGCGATGGAGGTGGCGATACGATCAGAGCCAATCTCCCAGGGATTATCGACCAGCAGTTTGATGCCAAGGTCGAGCGTGTGATCGAGTACGATAGCTTCTTTGCCGCAGTAACGCACCGCCAGTTCCTGGAAGACAGGGGTCAGAGGTGGAACGACGCTCGACAGGATGATATCGTCGATATCGGTCAACTGGTGGCCGGCGTGACGCGCCAGGTCGTTGAGCACCATGGCATATTCGTCGGTTGTGCGCTGGCGAGCCGTTGAAACAACCCAGTGATGTCTCATGGTCACGCTGTTGTAGAGGCCAAACTTGATGTTGGTGTTGCTGATATCAATGGCGAGCAGCATTTTAATCATCTCCTATGATTGAGCTTCCCGGAGGAACATCCCACAGCACCCTGTGGACGCGATTTATCGCGTCCCTACACCATTTGCTGCAACCGGGCGGCATACTGTTTGAGATAGGCGGCAATTTCGAAGGTATCCCCATAAGAGCCGTCGGTAGCCACGACCACCTCTGTATCGCTGCGCATATCCAAAAATGCCAGCGTGGTGGGAGTGCGCATGCGTTTGCGGCGCGCGCGTTGACCTGACGGGAAGAAGCCACGTCCGAAGATGAAGCCCGCTACGTTTTCGCCCGCGCCGGGAATCTCGCGTATGGCATTCTTAGGAGTTGTGCGATCAGGCGGGGGCGCGCCTCGCGCTGTGATATAGCGAACATAGGAGAGCGGAACATGCACAATCTTATCGCCTTCCTGCTTTACAAAATCATCCGGTGTGATCACGAGCAGGTACTTGTCCGCCTGCCGCAATCGTCGCGCATCCGTAATTATCGACCAGACACTGCCGCCGCCGATGAAAAGTGCCATAAGCAGAAGCACCGTCGAAAAGCAACCAGCGAACACGCCTTGTTGATAGTTATAGGGAATAGTGGCAAAAGCAACAAACGCGAAGAGACCGAAACCGACAATAGCGCCTACTATCCAGCCGACGATGCCAGTCTTCACCTTGCGTTTCAATAATGGAAGGACAAGCCAGCCCTGCGGAGTTTCATCGCCTGACCTGGCCTTATCGAGTATCTCGGCTGCTTCCATAGCATCCTTCTCGCTTTCTTATGCTGTACACGGGTGGTGTATTTGATTATATCAGACACGCGATATAATGACTACGAATGCCGACTCCGTGTGTACCAGGAAGAACAAGAGCATGATACAATACTGTGCAGGCAATAGCAGCAAGGACAACGTGGCTATATGGAAGAGCGCATGCAAATTGAGGCGAGAGAGGTCGCCCGCCAACTTTTACAAAGTTTTCGCGAGAGTCACCCTGAGTGGCAGGATAACTGCACGCCAATCGAAGAGATGGTCGCGTGGCTCGATCTGCTAGTTGAAACATTCAATCCGCAGGATCAGTCTGCAGGCACTTTTGGTTTTTTGGATGCACAGGAAAACCTGATCTGGTTGTGCCGTACTCTTCCTTCCTTATTGCGCCGTTTTACGCTGGCTCACGAACTGGGCCATGCCATGCTTCATCGCAAAATCACCCCGCGCTTGCAACCATCTCGCCAGGACCCTTGCCTGACGGATGATGTGCGTGAAGAGGTCAGCGGCCCCATCTTTCAGGAACAGGCGGAAGAGATACTCGGCCCAGGGGTAGCCTATGATCCACGCAGCCAGCGTGAGATGGCGGCCAACATCTTCGCCGCGGAACTGCTGATGCCGCTGGAGAGGGTGCGCGCGCTGTATCTTGCGCGAGATGTGCGCGCATCAGGGCTTGCAGGTATTTTTCAAGTTTCACAGAGCGCGATGCTTAACCGGCTGGCCGACCTGGTTATGGGTGATAAGGAGGTTAGGGAGGACAACGTTGGGGATACAGGTGAATCGGGACGTGGAGATGTGGGGGATTCGTCGTGGATTGCGCGCTATGATGAGTTTCAACGGGCGGCGATTATGGCGAAGACGCCAGCGTTGATTGTAGCGGGACCGGGAAGCGGGAAAACCAGCACGCTGATCGGGCGAGCGGCATATCTTATTCAAGAGCAGGGCATCGCGCCCGGCCATATCCTGGCACTGACTTTTTCGCGTAAGGCGGCGGGCGAGATGCAGGAACGCTTAGCCAACCAGGGCGACCGCAAGGGCAGGGAGGATACGCCCCTACAATATACGCAAAAATACGAATCCCAGCAGATACCCAACCAGGGCGACCGCAAGGGTGCGCCCCTACAATATACGCAAAAATACGAATCCCTGCCAAAGGTAAGCACTTTCCACGCTTTTTGCGCTGAATTGCTGCGCACGCATGGCGAGTTGGTTGGGTTGCGCCTGGATTTCGCCTTTATCGATGACGCGGAAGGGTATTTCCTGCTGCGCCGTATAGCCGGAGAATTGCCACTGCATCATTATCAGAACCTGGCTTATCCGGCTGCGTCTTTCCCGGATATACTCGGCGCGATCTCGCGCGCGAAGGACGAGTTGGCTACACCAGCCATGTACAGGCAACTGGCGCAGGCTATGCTGGCGCAGGCGCAAAACGAAAAGCAGCAGGAACAGGCTGAGAAGGCACTAGAAGTGGCAACCGTTTACGCGCTGTACCAGCGGCGATTAGAGCAGCAGGGCGATACCGATTTTGGCGGCCTGATTATGCTCGCTGTGCAACTCTTACAGGAACGTCCAGAGGTACGCGCAGCATTACATGAGAAGTACCAGCACATTCTGGTTGACGAATTTCAGGACATCAACCGCGCCAGTGGCGTGCTTTTGCGTTTACTGGCGGGCGAAGAGCAGCGCGTGTGGGTGGTCGGAGATGCTAATCAAGCCATTTATGGTTTTCGCGGAGCCTCACCCGCCAATATCGCCGACTTCCACGAGGACTACTCCGGCGCGGTCGTGCTGCCGCTCGCTCGTAACTATCGCTCGCGGCCCGATATCGTCAACCTGGCAGATGCTTTCCGCTGCCAACAACTCGAAGCGGAAGCGCAGTCCGGCACGGTTCAGACGGCACGCGCTACACAAACGGAACCTTACATCACGCTGGCAAACGCGCCCGACGAGGCCAGCGAGTTCAACGGCATCGTCAACGATATGCGGCGCAAACACGAGCAGGGATACGCCTACCGGGACATGGTCGTGCTCTGCCGCACGCGCTCTCTGGCGCGCAAGGTGACACGCGCGCTGATCGCGGCTGACCTGCCCGTGATCGAACGCGGCGGGATGCTGGAGCAGCAGCATATCAGGAGCTTACTCGCGCTCGTCATGCTGCTGACCGACTCCGGCGGCATAGGCATATTGCGCGCAGCACGCTTGAGCGATCATCTCTTCTCGCAGCAAGATATCGAGATTTTGTTACAGGCTGTTCATGAAAGCAGAAGCAGCGAGCAAAAACGCACATTAGCCGCTATGCTGATGCGCAATGACGCGCCAGCCGCATTGAGCGTTGCGGGTCGCCAGTCATTCGCGCGCCTGTCCGCCATTCTAAAGGACTTGCGCAATACATGCACTAACGTATGGTCGCTGCTAGCGAAGTACCTGTTTGTAGAATCGTCAATTGGGCGGGAGTTGCTGGATTCTAATATTGGCACAGAGGCGACGAGCGGAGCGACGGACCAGGGCGGAGCGACGAACCGGGGCGAGGCGACGGACCAGGGCGGGGGCAAGCCCAGCCCCTACCCTGTACGAAGCACGCTACAGAGCGCGGCGTTGCGCGCCGATTATAGTAGTTTGTTGCAGATGGCGCGCTATTATGACCAGCAGCAGCAAACGCTGCGCCAGCAACAAGAGCAGCAGGCCGTGGAACGTGGTGAGGAGCCAGAACCAATAATGGTGCCCGATATCGTGGAGCAGGCGACGGGTTTTCTGGATTACATTACCGTGCTGCTTTCTTTGCGCCAGGATGGCGGCAGCCGGCGCGAAAGCGAGAACACTAACGGGGAAGAATCGCCTGATGTGATTCGCGTGATGACCGTCCATGCCAGCAAGGGGTTAGAGTTTCCCGTGGTCTACCTGCCGGGCATCGTTAAAACACGCTTTCCCGCGTCCAAACGCTGGCAGCCGGCACCACCTCCACGCGGATTGGCGGCAACGGGCAGTGACGAGGAGAGCGCGCATGAAAGCGGGGAAGCCTGTCTCTTTTATGTTGCCACCACCCGCGCGCGCGATCACCTTGTGATTAGCCACGCCAATCGCTATGGCAAGGTAAACCGCGCGCGCTCGCCTTATATCGATGCGCTGCTGGCGGGGGTAGCGGACGAGCGAGCCATGCGGGTTGCCTGGCCCAGAATCGAGGAGAATCTTCTCACAATCTCAGAGGGTGATGAGAACGACAAAACGGTGTCCGTACAGCCAGGCGAGGCATTTATCGAGACCATGAAGCCCCCAACCTGGCGTTCAAGCGATATCGAAGCCTACCAGCGCTGCCCGCGCCAGTACCTCTATAGCTCGATCTATCACTTTCACAGTGAATCAGCCGCCTATCAATTGTTCTGGAGAGCGACAGGCGAAACGCTGGATGAACTGCAAAAGCAGATCGCGGCGTCAAAAGAAAACGCAAACGGCGAGGCGCATCTCCCAACCGAGGAGGAAGCGCGCGAACTTTATACGCGCTACTGGCAGAGTCACGAGGGGCATACGCTGCCATTTGGCACAATGTACGAAGAGCATGGACACGAAGTGGCGCAATTGCTACGGCATAAACTGGTGGAAAGCGGCGATACGCACTGGCAACTGCGCCCACAGTATACAGTCGAGGTGGCCGGAAAAACCGTCGAGGTGACGGTTGATCGCGTTGAGACGCCGACGCATGCGGGCGAGCCTGTAAAGTTCGTCAAGACCGGCTTTGGCAGGCGCAAAGACAAAGTCGATCCATCTACCCGCGAGCTACTGTACGCGCGCGCCTCGCGCCAGCACCATCCCGCGCAACCTATCGCATTGCGCTTCCACAATATGAGTACGGGCAAAACCTTCGAGATAGAGCTGAAAGAGAAAAAAGAGCAGAAGCTCTACGAGGAATTGCTACAAGCTATAGCAGCTATGGAGCGCAACGAGTTTCCGCCGCGACCTGATGCGCGCACCTGTCCGGGCTGCCCTTTCTTCTTGATTTGCCCGGCGTAGTCTATTGCTTTTGAAAATAAACCCGGCTATACTTTGAATACGTTTTCTATGTATGCGAGGAGAAGAGAAGTATGCAAGCCCAGATTGATAACCACGAGGTATTTTTCACTACGAATGGTCAGGGGCGTCCGATGTTACTTATGCATGGCGGGTCGGGGCTTGACCATACGTATTTCCGGCCCTGGCTCGACCCGTTAAGCGACCAGTTGCAATTGATTTATTACGATCAGTTTGGTCAGGGTCGCTCGACAAGGCCGGAAAACTATGAAGACATCAGCCTGGGTAGTTGGGCGGATGAAGCCGATGCCCTGCGCGCTCACCTGGGCCATGAAAAGATTATCCTGCTGGGACATTCCTACGGTGGCTTTATCGCTCAAGAGTACGCGTTGCGGCATGGCGATCACCTGGATGGTCTGATTCTTTGTGACACGGCTCCTGTTGTAGATTACATAGAGGTTGCCATGGCTAACGCCCAGGTGCGTGGTACACCTGAGCAATTTCAGGCTTTGATCGCCGGACTCTCAGCGCCGGTAGCGGACGATGCCGGTTTTCGACAAATCTGGACAACGATCTTGCCTATCTATTTCAACAAATACGATGCTGAAGTGGCGGCTGCGATGGATGAGGCAACCCTCTACAGCGCTGGCGCTTTTAACCAGGGCATGGGCAAGCTGCTGCCAACGTTCAACGTTTTGGCTCGTTTGAACGAGATTACGGTACCAACGCTAGTGTTAACGGGCCGGCACGACTGGATTACGCCGCCAGCACAGGGAGGCGAACGTCTCCACGCCGCCATACCGAACTCGAAGCTGGTCATTTTCGAGGATAGTGGCCACTTCCCATTCATCGAAGAACCGGACAAGTTCGTGGCAACCGTTCGAGAATGGGTAAATGGGCTGCGCTAATCAGCATTGACGGCATAAGTCGCCCTCGCCTCTTTCGGGTTCGCCGTACATGCCGCGATACTCTGGGGGCATCATGGCGGCGATGTGGCGCATGACTTCGTTGGTGGCGTCTTCGATGTCTTCGCGGGTAATCTTTTTGCCTTTAGGGGTCAGGAGGATTGGTTTTCCGTAGGAGATGGTGACGGGCGGGCGTAGTTTTTTGAAAGAGTATTCGCTG
>DATLSI010000212.1:0-7409 GCA_035534255.1 Ktedonobacteraceae bacterium
TTTTCACTTGATCTCATTTGTCGAGGCATTGAACCGGGTGTAGTCACGCCTACTTGGAAATTGGGAAATCGGAAATGACATTGGTCATGAAAGAGCGGATCATGCGCCAGATCGGCCTCGATCACGACACACGGCTGGAAACTGGATTTTCACCTACATCATACTTCACGAAATAGTAAGACAGCACAAGAGTTCTTTCGGCGCGCGCCATAATTGCAGTGAGACCATGTACTTCGTCGCGCATGTAAGTATTTGGAAGAGCTGGAGAACGCTGGATAGGCGGACATACCTGTCGTTGGGGACTTCCGGGCGGAATTGAAAGGTAGCAACTTCTCCTCTTTATCGGGCGGAACTTCACACGAGATACGAATCCTGAGAGAAGAAAAGTCTTGAACGAAGATGGATGAGGCACAGTAGGGAACAGCCACAAGCCTAAGAGTACCTACATTTCAATACATTTTGCACTACAGCGATTCACTCCTTGTGCCGGGTGAACGTGACGAAATCATCGAGATCGTAGCTATCGATGAGATCGGCTGGCAAGATTCCATGCGGGAAGCGCAATGCCAATTGGGGCGTGCCCCAGTTGGCCCAATAGAGGAAGCCATCGAAGAACTTATGGAGCACGTCGATGGGATCGTGCTTGAAGTCGCCCCAGTGATATTCGATGAGAGCGTGGGTGGAAGATGCTTCGATGTGACTTGAAAGGGCATTGACAGCATCGAGTTGCGCCCGTGTCAGAGGTCGATCTATGGCCATGAATTCGTAACGCTGGTATTCACTCATAAATACTGCCTTCCATGTGGTTGTTGCGTGCTTCACGCAACAAACTGCTATCCAATGCCATTGTATAGTGCTGTGATCGTTAAGTAGTCATAGAAAAGAGATGAGCCTGATGGGCTTGTAGAGCAAGTCCGGGCAAATGCTAGCCAGTTCCTAATTATGACAGTACTTAACGAACATTGCAATAGCGGTAGTTTGGAGGTTCTCCGTCCTTCCAGATATCTTTCTCCATGTTATCCACATACAATACCCAGTTACTCTGAAATGTACAAAACGTTTCCTTACCATAAGGAAATGAAAGGCGTGGGTGGGCGTATGCTATGATGACCGCTGAAGAAAAGGAAGCTGAAGCACAGTCAACTTTATCGACCTGTGATATTGAAGGCAAAATCTCTGTTGTCTCTGTATGGCGCGAGGCGCTCCTGCCGTACCTGGGGACGCGATTGGTGCTTGTGCTGGTAGGATTACTGGCCGACTTCTATATTTTGCCATTATTAAAAAGCAATGCACTCATATCCCCCGTCGCTTTGAATATCCATTTCCCCGATGCCCTCTGGCTGATGTGGAGACATTTTGACGCGGGCTTCTATATGGATATTGCCGAGCATGGCTATTGGGCTGCCAGTACCTTGCAGGCGAAATCGGACTGGCTCTATCTCCCACTCTATCCTCTACTCGTGAATCCCCTCGGACATCTCTTTGGAGGGAAGGACGCGGCCTTTGATATCGCGGGGATCATTGTCTCCAACGGTGCAGGATTGGTGGCGGTTAGCTACCTGTACCTGCTGGTACGCCGTGAGTTTGGTTCGCGTATCGCTTGCAGGACGGTCTATTACCTGGCCCTTTTCCCTACAAGTTTCTACCTTTCGGCAATTTATGCCGAGTCGCTTTTTCTGGCCTGTGTGATAGCCTGCATCTATTATGCGCGCCAGAGGCGTTGGTGGTTGGCGGGCATGTGCGGCGTATTAGCATCACTGGGCCGCATCCAGGGGTTTTTACTGATTGTACCGGTTGCCTGGGAATACTGGCAGGTACTCAGCGATCGCTATTCACCTCTACCCGATAGAAGTGGCATGATGCTCTGGCAAAAAGCAGATGCCTGGCTGCACTCACGTCTAGCCGGTCTATTGCTGGCAACGCGTCAACGGCGTAACTGGTTCGACCTGCTTGCGATCGTGCTTATACCCTTTGGAATGGTTCCATTTTTTATCTATTCGAAAATAAAAACGGGGGATTTTTTGGCAACGATACATAGCCAGACCGTAGGATGGGGACGGCATTTTGAGTTTCCCTGGCTCTTGCTTGCCAATGCGCTCAGACACCCACGCGCGCCAGATGCGATGGACTGGAATTTCTGGCTGCTGAATATCATCGTGATCTTTGCTTTTCTCGTTTTCATCATCTGGTCATTGCGCAGATTGTCCATGACCTACACGCTCTATTCGTTTGTGATGGTGATAATGCCTCTTTCATCAGCGAGCATTAACAGTGTAAGCCGCTACTATCTCACCATCTTTCCTGCATTGATGCTTCTGGCCCTGTGGAGTGATAACGACAACAAACCAGCGCGTCATTTCCTGGTGCTAAGTCTCTTTGCAGCATTGCAGGCTGTTTTCATGATTTTCTTCGTGCTTGGTTTGCCGCTTATCGCCTGAAAATTGGTGGGAAGTTACATCTCACATGCTTCGATAGAAACTATCCCAGGTAAGGTTCCAACACCTGCAACACGTCATCCACCACAAATGGCTTGGTGATGATACCGTCCACCTTGCAGGAAGTAATTTCATCCAGCTTATCCAGGGCCGACATCAGGAAGATGGTATGGCGGCTGCGCGTGCCTGGCTCGGCTTCGAGTTGTTCGCAGACCTCCTTGCCGCTCATCATGGGCATCATCACGTCGAGGAAAACTAGGTAGCCTTCGTCACCGCGCAGTATCTTTAAGGCTTCAAGCCCATTACGCGCCACGCGCAGGGAGAAGCCCTCGTATTCGAGCATGTCAACCATCATATCGCGAATAATGGGGTCGTCATCGACAACCAGCACTTTACGCGTTTTGCCGTTCTGACTCATGCCGTTCCCCCGTTTTTATCGGCGCTTCAATGCGTGGTAAGTAAAAGCTAAAGACCGACCCCTCGCCGGGAATGCTCATCTCCAGCCAGAGTTTGCCGCCCATGGCCTCGATATAGCGGCGACAGATGAAAAGTCCCAGACCCGACCCGCGTACAGGCGTCGTCAATGAGCGAGCCGCGCGCACAAATTTTTCAAAGATCTTCTCCTGGTCTTCCAGTGGAATGCCTTCTCCCTCGTCGCGCACGCGCACCAGGGCGACAGGCGCATCTTCGCCATGCACGATCTTGCTGTAATCTACCTGGTCTTCGGGGAGTTGCGAGAGCGTGGTGGCGCTCGCCGATATGACGATCTGCCCGGCGGGCGGCGAATATTTGGCGGCGTTGTCTAACAGGTTGGTGATGATCTGCCGCAAGTGCAGAGCGTCGCATTGTACCCACAGGTCGGGTTCGATCTGCACCGTGATGGTCTGCTCGATATTGACACTGAGCATGGTCGTGGCTATTTCTGCTGCTGTGAGTAACTGCACCGGGCCTGACTGCAACTCCAGCTTTTTGTCAATCGAGCCGACCTTCGCTGCCTCAGTCATTTGCCCAATCAGGTCGGTGAGTTGTTGTGTGGCGCCGGAGATTTTCGTGGCATAGCGCAGCGCCTGCTGCGAATCGATGCGCGCGCTCTGTCTTTTGAGCATGGAGGCGTACCCACTGATGGCGCTGAGCGGCGTGCGCAGTTCGTGCGAGGCCGTCACAATAAATTCATCTTTCAGTTTGTCCATGCGCTGTAACTCCGCGTTGGCATCGCGGATCTCCTCAAAAAGCTGGGCGTTGCGGATCGCGCTGGCCGCCTGCCCTGAAATTGCCAGCAGCGTGCTGACCTCTTCGGGCCGGAATACGCGGTCTTGCCACGGGGTATGCACTGCCAGGATGCCTACCAGTTCCGACTGGTAGCGCACCGGTATCATCAACATTTTGTGGCTGTGCGTCTCGCGCAGGAAGATGGACCCTCCTTCAGGGCTGATCAGCGCGAGTTCGTCGATCAAGGCTGTGTCCAGGTAGAAAAACGAATCCGCCTCCACTAACTTGCACAGGATCGAGTTCTGAAATGGCAGGCGGATCATTTTAATCAGATCATCGTGCTGTGCGCGGCTACTCGCCTGTGTCGCGTCATTCCATTTGCCCGTGCTATCAAAAATGGCTTGCGCGATCAGTTCTTCGCCGTCGCCTGTCAACTGGAAAAATGTGCATAGCCCCGCCTGCACCAGTTTGGCCGCCGTTTCTACGAATTTATGCAGCAATTCTCCCAGATTCAGCACGCTGCTGATAGCCTGCAGCGCGCTGTTCATAGCGGCCAGCGACTCTTCGCGCTGCCGGGCCTTCGCGACCGAGCGGCGCGAGCGATCGTAGAGCTTGGCGTTTTCAATGCTGACCGTAATCAACTGCACCATCGTTTCCAATACAAGAATGTTTTCGGGGCTAAACGCATCCGGGCGCGGACTGGCAAGGGAGAGCGAGCCGACCACCCGCGTAAACATTTTCATAGGCAGGAGCAGGAATCTTTCCTCGCCGCTCTGGTCTCGCCACGAGCCTTTTAGCAACTCCCCGTACTGCCTGATAAGCTCTGGCTCATCCTGGGCCGGAGATAAGAGCACGGTGCGCTGTTGCTCTTGTGTGACTTTCCACCAGAGAGGACGCTCTTCGGGCCGCGCGATAACCGGACGTTCATAGAGTCCTTCAATGCGGGTGCCGTGATCGATGGCGAATACATCGTAAATCTTTTTTGTGTCTCGATCATATAAAGTGAGCAACATGGAGGACACAGGTACGACTAGCATGACAAACTGGTAGACTTGCTCTACCAGCTTCGAGAGTATGACATCCGAGGGGAAGGCTGTGCTGATCTGCTGTAAGCCCTTCATATAGTCATTATTGCGCGTGTGCAAACGACGCAAGCGTTGATTCTGGATGTAGAGTCCAAAGCGTTCTGCCCATTGCCATGCATCATTGTTTTGTCTGTGTTGGAAGCCTGGCGAGGGAGCCACCTGGTAGAGTATGATCACTCCCAGAATTTGCTGCGAATGGTTGCTTGTGTTGGGATCGGAGAGCATGAGAGGTTCAGGGATCGGGATGGCTAACAGGTAGGTGGGCGTCCCACCTTCGGAGTGGGGGGCAACGCCGCTCTGGGCATAGGTAGCAATATACTCGTCGTAGCTCACCATGATGAGGTCGTTTTTGCGCCATGCCGCGCCGATCAGGTCTTGCCCGAATGTGTAGGCCTCTCCCAATGGAAAAAGGTCCCTGCTGGATATCGCTGTCTGTTCCAGGGCAGGTAATGATCGTGAGAGACGCCGCATGCGTCCCGTTGTGGAGGAGGTAGAGGAAGCGGCGATGCCAGACGACCTGCGCCGGTTCATGGGTATCGTTTCAATATTTTCGATATCCACGTGTGCAGGATGCGGGCTGGTGCTCTGGGCGCGATTATGCAGGCGAATCACCATTTGCCGGATGTTCTCATCATACAGCGCGAGACAGGCACCCTGCGTCATAAACTGCTCCATCATCTGGAGCAAGAGGCTTTTCAGCAAAGATAGGGGGTAGTTTTCGTCTGATTGTGTTTCTGATTCTCCCCAAATGGCGGTAGACATGCGATTTCACCTCGTAGGGGCCTGCTTCGTCACGCCCTCAAGCTAACGGGCAAAGCAAATGTAGGGGTATATTTGATTATACCCACGAATGCATACAGGTCAGGCAGTATAGATATCCCACACACTGTACAGTGTAGCATATCATAGCTATCTCCTTTAATTCAACTGTAGCCGCTAACAATTTGGGGGCATTACGGGCAATACGCTGCCTTGACGGCCGTATTTTTCTCAGGTACAGTTACGTGTAATCTACATTACACTGCCAACGTAGAACAAAGTGAGATCACTCGTCTCGTCGAAAGCCATCGTACATCGTTCACTCCGCATGCCTTTATTTGAAAAGACAGGAGCACAACTTGGAAACATACTACGACCCCAAAGACCTCGGCCATTTCGGTGATATTGGCAAAGACGTACCCGAACTCTGGAACAAATGGCTGGATTGGTATACCGCCGTTTTCCAGGAGGGCGCGTTATCCGAACGGGAGAAAGCCTTAATCGCGTTGGCCGTAGCCCATACCGTGCAATGTCCCTATTGCATTGACGCCTATAGTTCTGGCTGCCTTGAGAAAGGCGCGGATGTGGAGCAAATGACCGAGGCCATTC
Organism: Ktedonobacteraceae bacterium; assembly: GCA_035534255.1. Classification (GTDB taxonomy): domain Bacteria; phylum Chloroflexota; class Ktedonobacteria; order Ktedonobacterales; family Ktedonobacteraceae; genus CF-113. The sequence continues at coordinate 6,098 of DATLSI010000212.1, forward strand.
ACGTCGCTGCCGCCATTCGCAGCGGCTCTTCGCTCGTACACGGCGTTCAAATGCGCAATCACGTACACAAGCTCTCCATGTAGCCCCGGAAGGACCTGTGATGGCAAAAATCATACCAACCCTGGTCAAGCGCGGCGATCGTCTCTCGAAGACCGAGACGCAGATACAGATTCTCGATGACCTGCCGTTTCGTTCGTTCGCCGAGGCTGCCGCGAGCGCGGGTCATCGCCCTCTGAGAGCAAATGGCATCGCTGTATTGCAGATCAATGTTGGCAAGCGCTGCAATCAGACCTGCCAGCATTGCCATGTTGATGCCGGCCCCGGTCGCAAGGAGATGATGTCGCGCGAAGTGCTTGAAGCGTGCCTCGATTTCCTGGCGCGGACCGATATCCCTACCCTTGATATCACGGGCGGCGCGCCGGAAATGCACAAAAACTTTCGCGAAATCGTCGAACGCGCCACCGCGTTGGGACGGCATGTGATTGATCGCTGCAACCTGACCATAACGCGACTGCCCAACTACTCCTACTTGCCGGAATTTCTGGCGGCGCATCGCGTCGAAATTATCGCCTCCCTGCCCTCGTATACCTCCCGCCAGACCGACGCTATGCGTGGTGATGGGGTTTATGAGCAATCTATCGAGGCATTGCAACACCTGAACTCTCTCGGTTATGGCAAAGAGGGAACGGGTCTGTTGCTCAACCTTGTCAGCAATCCGGTCGGCGCGTTCCTGCCCGGCAATCAGAAATCGCTCGAAGTCGAGTGGAAACGCCAGCTGAAACGCCGCTATGATATCGAATTTAACAACCTCTACACCATCACCAACATACCCATCAGTCGCTACCTGGATTACCTGTTTCAGTCGAACAACCTGCAAGACTACATGGAGAAGCTGGTCAACGCCTTTAACCCGGCGGCGGTTGCAGGTGTAATGTGCAGGACGATGCTTTCGGTCGGGTGGGATGGCACGCTCTACGACTGCGATTTCAACCAGATGCTCAACATCGGGTTGGAACCGAAGGCTCCTAAGACGATCCTGGATGCGAAGTTCGATGAACTGACCAACCGTGCCATCCAGCCTGGTCAGCACTGTTATGGTTGTACAGCCGGCGCTGGTTCGAGTTGCGGAGGCACTGTCGTATAGCGTTTACTACGGAGGGACAAAATGTAGTATGAGTCATCCCTAATTTTTCTGAAACTCCTTACCTTGCAAGGAGAGGGAAAAGGAGTGGAAGCCGGAAAACAGGAGCTAGGCAAAAAGGATCTTCTCGTTTAGACTGTTGTCTATCAAACACACAACGAGGAGATCCAT
>DATLSI010000213.1:0-15654 GCA_035534255.1 Ktedonobacteraceae bacterium
ATCTGAGGAAATCATTACAGACTGGAACGACAGTGGCGGGGCTCGAACCCGCAACCTTTCACTTCGGAGGCGAACGCTCTATCCATTGAGCTACACCGTCACGAGGAATAGTATAGCAGGTAAATGGACTGTTGACAAGAAAATGAGCCTGTTTTCTTCTATCTTTCCTTAATGAGACGGAATATCATTGACAACATGCCCTGGTGTATGCTATATTATGAATAACGATACGACGTATCATTATAGATTGAGAAAAATGTTGTGCATCGAATGAAACACGTGGGATTGGTAGTCCTGAGTTCACTACTGGTTATGGCGGCGCTGGTGGCATGTGTCAGTGGGCCAGATGCCGCGCGGGTGCCGGGAGTCGTTAACGTGGTGGCGGCGGAGAATTTTTACGGGGATATTGTCAAACAACTGGGTGGAAGTCATGTCTCTGTTACCAGCATTATTTCCAATCCTAATGTTGACCCGCACGAGTTCGAGTCGAGCGTACAGACGGCCATCCTGGTGAGTAACGCGCAACTGGTCATTGAAAACGGTCTGGGCTACGATAGCTGGATGGATAAAGTGCTGGCGGGTTCGCCTGCGGCGGGCCGCATTGTACTGGTGGCCGGTCAACTGGCTAATCATAAACTGCCCGATAATCCTCATGTCTGGTATGGACCTGGTAATATGCCGGTCATTGCTCAGGCTATCACCAGTGCCCTGAAACAGCAGGATAGCAAAGATAGCGCGTATTTTGAGAACAATCTGACGAAGTTTGTGCAATCGTTGGGGCCGCTTGAACAGAAAATGGCTGCCATCAAAGCAAAATACGCGGGAACTCCGGTGGCGCTGACCGAAACTATTTATCTCTATCAGAGCATGCCGGAAGGTCTGGATGTGTTAACGCCTGTTGCGTTCATGAAGGCGATTGCCGAGGGTAATGATCCCCCGGCTAATACGGTTGTGACCGTGAATAACCAGATCAATAAGCGTCAGGTGAAAATTCTGATTTACAACGCGCAGACCATTACACCGATCACCACCAATTTGCAGAGTGAGGCGCGACAGCATAACATTCCTGTAGTGCCTGTAACGGAAACCATGCCGCCTGACAAAACATACCAGGCGTGGATGTCTGCCCAGTTGGATGCGATATCCCAGGCATTGCAACAGGCGGGTAAGTAGGAAATGAACATGAAAGAAATCATAACGCGAGAACCGATCATAGAGTTAGAGCATGTCAGCGTGCGCTTCGGGCAGCGACCCGTATTGCGAGACATCAGTCTGAAGGTGTACCAGGGGGAGTTTATCGCGGTGCTAGGACCAAACGGAGCAGGGAAAAGCACGCTGCTCAAGCTCTTGCTTGGCTTGCTCAAGCCTTCTGAGGGCTATGTGCGCGTGTTAGGACAATCCCCGCGTCGTGGCAACGCCGCCATTGGCTATACTCCACAGCACCGCGTGCTTGAGGCCGACCTGGCGCTGAGGGCGCGCGACGTGGTTGGCTTTGGGTTGGACGGCAATCGCTGGGGCATCGGTTTTCCCAGTGCGAAGCGGCACGCGGTCATCGAGAAAGCGCTGGATGAGGTGCATGCCTGCGCCTATGCTGACGCTCCGGTCGGGCAGCTATCGGGCGGAGAGCAGCAGCGCCTGTTAATCGCCCAGGCCTTGCTGACTAACCCGCGCCTACTACTGCTAGACGAGCCGTTAGCCAGCCTGGATATCACTAATGAGCAGGAAATCGTCTCGCTGCTCGCCGGTGTGTGCCGGGCGCGCGACGTGGCGGCTCTGCTGGTATCGCACGATATCAATCCCCTGCTGCCGGTGGTGGATCGCGTTCTGTACATTGCGAACGGGCAATGTGCTAGCGGCACGCCTGACGAAATTATTACCAGCGCCACGCTTAGCCAGCTTTATGGCTCGACGGTCGAAGTAGTGCATGCGTTGGGACGCATCTTTGTAGTGGGCGCGGAAATATAGCATATGTTTGCCATTTTACATTATCCATTCATCCAGAATGCTCTACTCACAGGAGCGATTGTAGCAGTCGTTGCAGCGGTAACCGGCTATTTCCTGATCGCGCGCGGTCTGACATTCGCCGGACACGCGCTGCCAAATATCGGTTTCGCGGGCGCGGCAGGAGCTGTCCTGCTGGGCATTGACCCGGTTTTCGGGCTATTCGTTTTCACCATCGGAGCTGCCATCAGTATCGCTTTGATGGGCGGCGAAGCACGTGAGCGAGATACGACCATCGGTATCATCATGACCTTCGCGCTTGGCCTGGGTATCCTGTTTCTCTCGCTCTACGCGGGTTACGCGTCGCAGGTGTATAGCTTTCTGTTCGGTCAAATCGTGGGTATCAGTGGGCAAGATGTCATCATTACGATTCTCTCTGGCGCATTTACCCTGATCTTCATGGTTTTCCTCTACCGGCCGCTCCTGTTCAGCTCGTTTGATCCGCAGGTGGCCGATGCGCGCGGCCTGCCGGTGCGCGCGCTGTCCATCATTTTTCTGGTGCTGGTCGCCATTACGGTCTCGCTCGCGGTGCAGGTAGTGGGCGCGCTGCTCGTTTTTACACTGCTGGTGGGTCCTGCCGCGACTGCTGTCAGGATTGCCAACAGCCCTATGCGGGCTATCTTGCTGGCAATGGCGTTGGGAGTGGGTTATACCTGCCTGGGAATTTACATCGCGGCTGAAAGCCTGTACTGGCCTGCCAGTTTCTTTATCGCGTCCATCTCCTTCGGCGTATACCTGCCGGTGCGCTTTTTGTCTCCCTTGTGGAGAGAACGCCGCGCCAGGCAGAATCCCCGCCCGCCTGCTATATCTGTAGGGGCCGGGCTTGTCCCCGCCCGCCTGTATGTGCCGACCAACGAATATGGGCGGGCAGGGACAAGCCCGGCCCCTACAGTAGACGAAGAGGGAACTTCTGAGTTAGAGGAAAAGCATGTTTGAGTTATTGCGACAGGAATTTGTGCAGAACGCGTTTCTGGCGGGGACGATGGTTGCCGTGATAAGCAGCATCGTTGGCTATTTCGTTGTGCTGCGCGCGCAGGCATTCGCTGGCGAAGCGCTGGCCGATATCGGCTTCGCCGGCGCGACGGGCGCGGCTGTGCTGGGAATCGGTGCATTGCCTGGCATGATTATCTTGACGATGCTGGCGGCGCTGGGCATGGGCGCGCTGGGCGAACGTATACGCGGGCGCGACGTGGAGATAGGTATGGTGCTTTCGTTCGCGCTTGGCCTGGGCGTCTTATTCCTGGCTATCTACGCGCAATTTGGCAGTAACGCGTCGGAGGGTGTTGGCGTGCTGTTCGGTTCAATCTTGAGTGTGACGCGTAGTGACGTGGTGATTACCCTGATCAGTGGGTGCGCGGTCCTGTTGCTGCTCGCGTTCCTTTTTCGTCCATTGCTTTTCGCCTCGATTGACCAGGAAGTGGCGCAGGCGCGCGGCGTTCCGGTGCGACTGCTTTCTATCGTATTCCTTATACTACTTGGAATTACCACTGCCGAGGCGGTACTGGTGGTCGGCGTGCTGCTGGCGCTCTCGCTGTTGATCGCTCCTGCTGCTGCGGCGCTGCGCCTGACTCATCGTCCTTTGACATCAATAACGCTGGCAGTTGTGCTGGGGCTGTGTATAACATGGGGTGGGCTACTACTGGCCTTTGCTGGCACTGGAAAGCATCTTCCCGTCGGATTTTACATCTCGGCGCTGGCTGCCCTCTCCTACTTTCTTTCCATCCCGCTGAGCCGCCTGCGTTTTCCACACCGCTACAGGCCGCAGCCCCATCCAACCAGGGAATGCAAGCCGATATCTGAGCGTCGCTAAGAAAGGAATCTTGAATCTTGATCGCAGACAAAATCTGGGCCGCCTTTGAGAAGACCAGTCAACGCAATACTCGCCCGCGCCGTCTTATCGCGGAACGCCTCATTGAACTCGCGGAGAGTGGGGCAGATTTCACGATTGACGACCTGTGGCAAATGCTGCGCGAGGAAGATTCACGCCTGGGACGAGCGACCGTCTATCGCTCTGTTGAGATGCTGGTCGGGATGGGACTGCTGGATCGCATCGAGTTCGCGGATGGCACGCATCACTATCGCGTTTGTGGTGGTACGCATCATCACCACCTGACCTGTACGCAGTGTCATCGCGTGGTCGAGGTGGATATTTGTCTGCCCGGTGAGCAACTTGCCTCTATTAGCAATCAAACAGATTTCGCCATCGAGGGTCATTCCATCACCCTTTTTGGCCGCTGTTCCGCGTGTCGTCTACGATTGGAACACCTCAACCGTCGATAATCCCCTGAACCCACCCCATTCACGCGGGCGCGACATAGCGCGTACCTGCAATCCACATCGAAGCATGAAGAACTGCCGCGATTAGTTTCCCGTAATATGTGAGAAGTTGATGAAACCGGACGTATATAATGTAACGCCGTGTACTATCGCAATTTTTAGAGGACGAAGCTCACTGCGGCGTATACTTCCCGGCAGCATGGTTAGTTGCCATCGTGAAACCAGAGTCGGTTCCCGTTCGATAAAACGGGCAACTGGATTCCCCGAATGTATTTTTTGTTCTAGGAGGACACGATGCTCAAGAAGCCCAGATCGCGATTTCTCAGGATGTCCTTTGCCGGACTCGCGGTGCTATTCCTGGTACTGGCCGCCTGTAGTACAGGTACTACGACGCCCAGCGGAAATACGCCAACGACGAGTAGTGGCACTCCCGTTAAAGGCGGTACATGGATCGATGACCTGTACGAAGAGCCTGACTCGCTGATCACCAATGCCTCGTCCGAAACCTTCTCGGATATGGTTGACCAGACGATTTACGCGCCACTCTTCTACGGTGATGCCAACGGAATTTTGCACCCCGGCCTGGCTACCGAACTACCTACGGTTGCTAATGGTGGGGCAAGCGCGGACTTTAAAACGTGGACAATCCACCTGCGCTCAGGTCTCAAGTGGTCCGACGGCCAGCCGCTCGATGCGCGGGACGTGGACTTCACCTGGCGTCTGTGGACCAACCCGAAATTTACGGCTGCCAGCACCATTGGCTATAACCTCATCACAGGGGCCGACGTATCTTCGGATAATCTCTCGATAACATTCCACCTCAAGTCAGGCTACGGAGACTTCGTTGCGCTCTGGGCCGATGGTTTGAATGCCCCTCTGCCGGCGCATCATTACCAGGGCATTTCTCCCGATAAGCTGCTGACCACATCTGACAACCTTGATCCCTCGGTGACAAGCGGCCCATTCATGATGAGCGAAAGCAAGCCGGGCGACCACTACACGGTAGTACGCAACCCGGATTACTACCTCGCTTCGCAGGGCTTCCCCTACCTGAACAGTATCGTGTTCCGCATCGTGACCAACCAGGATACCATCCTCAAGGACCTGCAGTCTGGTTCGATCGACTCCTCGTGGTTCCTGGATGTTACCAAAACGATTGCTTACCAGCAATTGACCAACTACAAACTGGCATACAACCCGAAGGCCACGAACTTTGAAGCCATGTATCTTGATTATCGCAACCCGATTCTGGGGACCGATTCAGCGGTGCGCCAGGCCATGGCGATGGCAATCGACCACGGCGCGTTGATCGACACGGCGCGGCGCGGCTTCGCCTCACCCCTGTGTACCGATCATTCCGCCGGCCTTGTGCCTGGCTATCAGGCCAATGCCGCCTGTCCCAAGTTTGATCCGGCAGCAGCCAATAAGTTGCTGGACCAGGATGGATGGTCGCCTCTGGTTGCCGGTCAACCCCGTCACAAGGGCAGCGAGATTTTGAGCTTCGAGTACTCGTCCACGGCCAACAACCTGTGGCGTGCCGATGACGAATTGATCTTGCAGCAGGATTTCGCGGCCATTGGTGTCCAGATCCAGATCGAAAACTATCCGGCAAGTACGTTCTTTGGCCCATTCCTGGGTAAGAACACGCCGTCCCCGGCAACAGGCGCGCAGTCAGGTCGCTACGACCTGGCGGAGTTTGAAAACTCCTTTACCTATACCGCGGATGACTCTTCGATTTTGGCTTGCAGCCAGTTCCCACCCGCCGGCTCCAATTTCAGCTACTACTGCAACAAGAACCTGGACGCGCTCTTCCCACAGGAACAGGCGTCCGGCGATCCGACGGTACAGCAGAATGTATTCAACCAGATCCACCAGATCGAATTGACAGACTTCCCGTTCATCACGCTGTACTCCCCGGTAGACCTGTCAATGCACAAGTTGACAGTTAACAACTACACTCCGGCTCCGGAAGGCGCATCTGAGACGATCAACAACTGGGAGTGGTGGTGTAACGGTGGGCAGTGCTAGTACAGCTGGATTGAGTCTATCTTCAATCGAGCGTGCAGCGCTGTAGGTGTATAACAAGGGAGATGTCTCTAGTTGGATATTACAGAAATATCCGGCTGGAGACATCTTGCTGAACTGGATTGGGTCATCGACTATATCCAGTGAGGGAAGCTTTTTTCTCTTGAAAAAGTGCCATCAAACGGATATAAATATGGTACACTGTGTCCATTATATTGTATCCACGTGTTTCGCCCTTCGGAGGTGCTTATGGGACGATACATTATCAGGCGATTGCTCCAGGCCATTCCTTTATTGATATTGCTCACTATTTTTATGTTCATCCTGATCCACTTGATGCCTGGCGGACCCGAACAGGTATTATTCAATCCACACATGTCGGCGGCGGCCAGGCAAGAAATGCGCGTGCGTTTTGGTCTGACCGATCCCCTCCCTATCCAGTACCTGAAATGGCTGGGGCAGACGCTTACCGGTAACTTTGGTTTCTCCTATGCCGATAATCTCCAGGTCTCCTACCTGCTTGGCCAGCGCTTCCCGGCAACCTTGCAGCTCTTTATTCCAGCATTCGCCCTGGCCTTGATCCTCGCTCTTTTCTTAGGGGTGATCTCTGCCGTTCGCCAGGGGTCTATCACCGATTATGGTTTGACCACCATTTCGTACTTCGGCATTGCTATGCCGGCCTTTCTGCTGGGACTGGCCTTGCAGTATGTCTTTGGCGTGTGGCTGCACATCTTGCCCACGTCGGGTACTGCATCGTTTGGGACCAACTTCACCCCCTTTGGCGCGTTTCTCGACCATATTCAGCATCTCATCCTGCCCGTGTTGACTCTGGCTGCCCTCTCTATCGCGGGCTGGAGCCGCTATATGCGTTCCAGTACCATTGAGGTCATTAAGCAAGATTACATGCGAACCGCTCGCGCGAAAGGCGTTGGACCTTTTACCGTCCTCTTCCGCCACGCTTTACGCAACGCGGTGATCCCCCTGATTACGGTAGTGGCTATTGATTTTGGCGCGATAGCGGGAGGCGCGACGATTACCGAAGGCGTATTTGCCTGGCCGGGTATGGGGTCGCTCTTTTTCTCGTCACTCGCAGCGCGTGATTATCCCGTCCTGCTCGCTATCTTAACTATCGGCGGAACACTCGTAATCATGTTCAACCTGATAGCTGATATCCTCTATGGAGTAATGGACCCGCGTATCAGATATGCGTAGCGCCTCTGACCTGTTGAAATCCGCGTCCGAGAGGAGAACAATATGGAAATATTTGAACAGATCAACCTCAACCAGACGGCTGTAACGCCAGATGAACTTGAGCCACTTCTGGAAGAAACAGTGGAGCTTGTGCAGAAGCGGCGCAGTCAGGGACGCATCATCTTTGATCGCTTCATGCGCAACCGTACTGCTGTCTTTGGGCTGTTATTCCTGATCTTAATGGTGCTCTTTTGTTACTTTGGTCCCACGGTTACTAGTCATAATAAGCCAGATCTTCTGCATCCTATCCCCCTCAACGCTGTCCTGGAAGGAGGACTGCGACCTACGCTACAGTATCCCTTTGGCACCGATGATGTCGGGCATGATTGGCTTGCCAGGGCCATGGCAGGCGGCCAGATATCCCTACTCGTTGGACTCTCTTCGATGTTGATTGCCATTATTCTGGGTATTGGCATAGGCTCCGTCGCCGGTTTCTTCGGGGGAATCGTTGACAACCTGTTGATGCGTTTCACCGACGTTTTCCTGTCAGTCCCCCTGTACCTATTGCTCTTTGTGCTCTCGGCCACATTTACGGATGGTTCCCCGAAAAGTATCATCATTCTCATCGCCGCGCTGAGCTGGATGTATACCGCGCGGTTGGTGCGCGGAGAATTTCTGGCTCTCAAGGAGCGCGAGTATGTCCTGGCGGCACGGACGATTGGGGCGCGCAACTTCCACTTGATGTTCCGGCATATCCTTCCCAACGCTGCCGGGCCGATCATCGTCAGCGCGACGCTGCTGGTTGGCAATAATATCATTCTCGAATCGGTCCTGAGCTTCTTCGGCTTTGGCATTCAGCCGCCCACAGCGAGTTGGGGAAACATGATCTACCTTGGCGATAATCTCTTCGACGTGAATCCCCTGCTGGTCTTTATTCCAGGCATGCTCATTTTCCTGACAGTCCTCAGCTTTAACCTGGTTGGCGATGGATTGCGCGATGCCCTCGACCCTTATATGACGGAACGTTAAAAATAGTGCGTTTAAGGAGCGACTACAGTGGGAGAGTATCTGTTAGAGGTACAGGACCTGAAAACTTATTTCAAAGTCAGAGCAGGTCGCGTGCGCGCCGTGGATGGGGTGAGTTTTGGCGTCAGGCCGGGTGAGAAGGTCGGTGTAGTGGGCGAGAGCGGTTGTGGGAAAAGCGTGACCGCCCTCTCGATTATGCGTTTATTGCCTAAACCGGCTGGAGAATATGCCGGAGGTGGTATATTATTCGACGACCAGGATCTGCTTGATCTGTCTGAAAGGGAAATGCGCAGGATTCGCGGCGGCAAAATAGGCATGATTTTCCAGGACCCCATGACCTGTCTCAACCCGACCATGACCGTGGGCAAACAAATTGGCGAGGCGCTGCGTATTCACCTGAAGCTGGACAAGGATGAAGCGCAGAAACGCGCCATCTCGCTGCTGCAACAGGTCGGCATTCCCGCCGCGGAGGAGCGTGTCAACTCCTATCCGCACCAGTTCAGCGGTGGTATGCGCCAGCGCGTGATGATTGCCATCGCCCTGGCATGCAACCCCAAGCTGCTGATTGCGGACGAACCCACTACGGCGCTTGATGTGACGGTGCAGGCGCAGATCCTCGAATTGATCAATGGCGTTTGCTCTGACTTCGGCACGGCTGTCATTCTGATTACTCATGATCTGGGTGTGGTGGCGGGCATGTGCGACCGCGTGGTGGTAATGTACGCCGGAAAAGTCGTTGAAACGGCTACAACCAACGAGTTGTTTGCCAATCCGCGCCATCCCTATACGCTAGGATTGCTGGCATCGGTGCCACGCCTGGATGAAAAGCGCCACGCGCAGCTCAAGACTATTGAAGGCGCTCCTCCCAATCTTATCAAGCCGCCTTCCGGTTGCCCTTTTATGCCTCGCTGCACCTTTGCGCGCGCCATTTGTCGCACCAACCCGCCGCTTGACCCGGTGGAGGGAAACGCGAATCATCTCAAAGCGTGCTGGGTGAACGTCACAGACCCGAAAGAACAGGCTTACGCTGAAAGGCGACGCCTGGCCAGAAGCGAAAAGCAGCAGGCGGTTGTCAAGGAAATTGCTGCCAGTATGTTGGAGGAGAAATAAATGCTTGAGACGAATACGGCTGTAGCCAGCAAAACATTGCTCGATGTGCGCAATCTCAAGATGTATTTCCCCCTGACCAGGGGTATCGTCCTCCAACGCGTGGTAGGCTATGTGCGCGCCGTCGATGACGTCAGTTTAACGATCGAGCGCGGGCAAACGCTGGGCCTGGTGGGTGAAAGCGGCTCCGGCAAAACGACGATTGGGCGTACAATCGTGCGTCTCTACAAGCCAACGGGCGGGCAAATGCTCTTCGGTGATGTTGACCTTGCCACTTTGCATGGCGAACAGTTACGCCAGATACGACAGCGAGTGCAAATGGTCTTCCAGGACCCCTTTGCTTCGCTGAATCCGCGCTATACCATCGGCTCGCTCGTCGCTGAACCAATGCACATCTTCAAGGTAGCCTCCAGCAAAGAGATTCGCGACCGCACGGCAGAACTTCTGCGCGTGGTTGGCCTGCGCCCAGAATATATTGATCGCTATCCACATGAGTTTAGCGGCGGCCAACGCCAGCGTATCGCGGTCGCGCGCGCGCTTGCCATCAACCCTGAGCTTGTCATCGCAGACGAGCCGGTTTCCGCGCTGGATGTCTCGATTCGCGCGCAGGTGCTGAACCTGCTGCAAAATCTCCAACAGCAGTTCAACCTGACATACCTGTTCATCTCGCATGACCTGAGCGTGGTGCGCCATGTGGCCGACCGTATCGCGGTCATGTACCTGGGCAGAATCGTGGAAATGGCGGATCGCGACGAACTGTACAGCGCGCCCAAACACCCGTATACCAGGGCCTTGCTCTCAGCGATTCCTATTCCTGACCCGCAGATCGAGAGGCGTCGCCAGCGTATCATTCTCTCCGGCGACCTGCCAAGTCCCATCAAGATTCCTTCCGGGTGTCGTTTCCATACGCGCTGTCCCATGGCGCAGGATATCTGCCGCGAGGTAGAGCCGGCTTACGAGGCGAAAGAGGGACGCGAACATTATGCCGCCTGCCACTTCTCTGAAAAAGTGACGCCCGTCTAAGGTTGACAGTGGGTGTCGTTCATTTGTTGCACGGAAGTTGCAGCGACGTGACCAGGGCGACCTGTATGGTATACTTATCTAGAAAAGTGATGCAGACATTGCATAGAACGCGCGTTTGAAAGAGGATAGCATCGTGCGAAAGAAACGCTCGTGGAGTCAGATATTCCTGCTGGTATGCTCGCTGGCAGGCGTGGGTATCGCTGTCTATCTGACTGCCGCGCATTATAATGATAATGTTCCCCTGGTTTGTTCGGGCAGTGGTGTAGTCAATTGCGCCGTTGTCTTAGCCAGCCCCTACTCGGTTGTACCGGGAACGCCTATTCCCATTTCTATTCCGGGGCTGGCGTGGTGCGCTGTCATGGCCGCTCTGGCTATCGTGGGACTAAACGCGCAGTCGGCCTGGTTACGGCCCGCGCAATTTGCCTGGGCGCTGGTTGGCATGCTAACTGTGCTTTACCTGGTGTATACAGAAATCGTCAGGCTGCATGCTATCTGTGCCTGGTGTACCGCACTGCATGTACTCATTCTCTTGATGTTTATTATGACCTTGTTACATCTCACCTCGCCTGAGCGAGAGCAAGTCGATTCTGAGGCAGAGAGTACACATAGCGACAAGTTAGAAACAGCTCGTCCTTCACGTCAACGTTAGCAATAGCATAACTCTCCTTATCCTATTCCCAGCGGAATGTGCGCGCTGCGAACAGCAGGATCACCCCTGCCCATATTGCCAGCGTCAGCAGCGAGAAACCCGGAAAGGATGCGCTGTTGGACATTGATGCCTGCAGGGCCTGCGTCAAAGCTGCTGCCGGCAGAAGCTGCGCTATGGCTGCCAGTCCGGTCGGGAGATGGCTGAGTGGAAGAATGCCCCCGCCAAGCAGCAGGAAGAGCAGGTATAGCCCGTTCGCGCCTGCCAGCGTCACCTCTGCGCGCAATGCGCCCGCCATCGCCAGACCGAGAGCCGCGAAAGTGATAGTCCCTAAAGCTATGACGAGTATGGCTAACGCGAGTGAGCCTGCCGGTCGCCAGCCATAGAGCGCGACCGCAACACCCACCAGGATGATTACCTGGAGCAGTTCGAGGGCCAGCACTGAGATCACTTTGGCGATTATCAGGCCGCTGCGCGGTAAAGGCGAGCTTCCCAGGCGTTTTAGCACGCCGTAGTAGCGTTCATAGGCGGTAGCAATGCCAAGACTAACCATGCCGGTTGCCATAATTGCCAGAGCGAGCATGCCCGGCAGCAGAAAGTCAACGGCTTTGCCCGACGATGTCGGAACAATATTGAGCGATGCAAAGAAAACCAGCAGCACAACTGGCACGATGATCGTAATCAACACGCTCTCTCCCCGGCGTAATGTCAGGAGCAGTTCGACGCGCGTCTGCGCCATGAGCTGGCGACCAAAAGGCGCGGCCTGGGACTTGTCGTTTTGTTGTTGAAGTGATTGTATTGCCATGCTAGTTTAATCTTTCACTTCCGTTCCGGTCAATCTGAGGAACAGGTCTTCAAGAGAGCCATGACCGACGCGCAATTCCGTCAGAGTAATTTTCTGGTCGCGCAGCCACGCGCTTAACTCGGCAACGAGCGCTGGCGCATCTGTTGTTTCAAGCAGGTAACTGCCGGGGCGAATCTCCTCGGCTTTGCCAGCAAAGGGCAACGCGGCCAGTTGCGCGCAGTCCAGGCCAGCCGGAGCAACGAAGCGCACCAGCGTGGCATTCTGTGTGCCGGTCAGTCCGCCAGGTGTGTCAAGAGCAACAAGCCGCCCGTGATCTATAATGGCAACCCTATCGGCCAGTCGTTCGGCTTCATCCATCAGGTGCGTGGTGAGCAGCACGGTTGTGCCGTCGCGCTTCAGTTCGCGGATGATTTCCCAGGTAGCCAGACGCGCCTGGGGGTCCATACCCGCAGTCGGCTCATCCAGAAATACCAGCGCCGGGCTGCCTATCAGCGCGACCGCCAGCGCGAGACGACGTTTCTGTCCGCCGGAGAGCCTGCGACAGCGCGTTCGGGCAGCAGATGTCATCCCCACGCGTTCCAACAGCGCGTCAACGTTTTGTGGCTGCCGGTAATAGCCGGCGAAGAGGCGCAGCACCTCGCGAGCGGTCAGGCCAGGGTAGAGGCCATCCTGTTGTAGCATCACCCCGATCTGTGCTTTGAGCGCCTGTGCTTCGCGCATGGGATCCAGGCCCAGCACGCGCACGCTGCCCTGGTCGGGCTTGCGATACCCTTCGAGTGTTTCAATAGTGGTCGTTTTGCCCGCTCCGTTCGGTCCCAGCAGGGCGAAAACTTCACCACGCTGCACCGTCAAATGTAACTGGTCTACTACGCGCTGCGAGCCGTAGCTTTTTGTGAAATTATCAACGACTATGGCTGCGTCGCCCGCGTGCAGATCGGTTCGCGCCGAGTTTTGCGCCATGTGTGCCGTTGTCTGCGTATCAGCAGACATGGATTATGTCTCCTTAATAGTGGTTAATTGTGAAAATATCCTGTTGCGTATACCTTACAGCAGTTCCGCTCAATTGACAAGTTTTAAAACTATTATTTCGGCTATTGCGTGTATAGGTTAGTAGAGAGACACTGCTTTCCACACCGGTAAGGAAAGCCAGGTGGGTCCTCGCATGATGTTAACGCAAGTGATACAAGTGATACAAGTGATACAAGTGATAAAGGAGTAAGAAAAATGTTAGGAAGTATTCTCTGGACGGTAATCGTTGTGCTTGTCGTATTGTGGCTATTGGGATTAGTTCTCAACATCGGTGGTGCCCTCATTCACATCCTGCTCGTGATCGCATTGATTGTGTTGATCTACAATCTCATCACCAGGTCGCGCACGCGCGGTATATAAGAGGCGCTTAGTCCGGGCTTGTGTTGTGAATTAGTATAGATATCGAGAAAATGAGGGCGACCCGCGCGGGTCGCCCTGACTTATCCCTGGGTTCCTGCTGCTGGAATTGTGGCGTCATTGGGTAGCACATCCGGTAGTTGCTCTGGAGTAATACCAGCCGCGCTCAACAGGTGAATGAGCATTTTTGTGTGCCTGAGCAGTTCAGCGTCCTGGGCGACAAGATGCTGCATAATCTCTTCGATATCATGGTAGGTTTTCATGGTTGTGTTGTACTGCTCTTCGGATTGGAGTTCCTGCTTGCGTCCGAGCAAGCCCTGACCAACCATAATCACGATCATAAGCGGCAACTGTGGCACACTGGCGAGGCACAACAAGAGCGGCCAGGGTAACGGGTCAAAGTGGACAATAGTAGCGTTAGCCGCTATCCACAGCACTATCCAGGCTATGATAAGCCAGAAAGTTGGCATCGCCTGAAAAACGCTGGTTAAGCCTACCGCAATCTTCTGATTGAAGTTTCCTGCCGCTTTCTCTGCTTCGTGAATTGCATTTACATTCTTGGGAACGTGGGGATAAGGGGTATGCTTATATAATTTCTCAGTCATCGTTATAATCCTCCTTTAGGAAGTTCAATTGGGCTGACTCTCCATAGGCTTTTATCGCTGCACGATCATAAGCGCGTGCGGCCTCTCCTGGTGTATCAAATGTTCCAAGATAGGCTCTTTGTCCCTTGGCGTGTATTTGGGCATACCAGCGTTGCTCTCCCAATTTCCTTACTCCGCGATAGCCGCTTGTATTCGTCTTACGCAGCATACGAGCAGGGGGTATCCACGCTTTTACCTCTTCAATAGCATGATTAAGGGTAGCTTTTTTACCGAATATTCTCAGTGCTTCCTTGTCATAAGCATAGGCTGCTGCTTCTGCCGTTTCAAAAGAGCCAAGATAATAGTGAAGTCCCTGGTTATGGATAGAAGCAATCCAACGATCCCCACAAGGCTGTACGCCACGATAGCCACTCGCACTCTTCCGGCCAAACTGACGCATGGGTGGTTTCCATGCATGAACTTCCTCAAGAGAGTGATTAAGATGGGCAAATTCACCATATTGCTCTAGGGCTGCTTTATCATAGGCAAATGAAGCATCAAGAACGGTGTCAAAGTAGCCAACTACTTGCCCATTTATCTCGGCTTCCCAGGTATAAAGCCCGACGCGCCCAACCCCTTTGTAGCGATGCGTATTGTTCTGGCGCAATCGTGTATTTTGCATATTTTGCGCCTGAGTTACTTCACGTAGGTTCGCACGGCGATTATCCAACCCATCACCATTTATATGATCGACACGCAGACCTTCTTTGATGGGTCTACCCAATTTCCGCTCAAGGATAATACGATGCATAGAATGATGCTTGCCCTTGCCATGATTTTCAGTGCGGCGTCCTGCATAGCGACCACGATCAAGAAACCACTTAACGCTTGCCAAGTCGGCATCAATCGGGTCAACAAGAGCAACTTTCCCCAAATTCATGGGAATGGTAACAAATGAAGCATCCAGAGAACGGGCTTCATCGTCATGAGGTAGAGGAATATGTTGACTTGTAATTGCCCTGATATCTGCTTGTGCAGTATCCTCTAATGTTTCCTGGTTTGTTCTAGCGAACTCGCCAAATAACTTGATCGCAGCTAGATCATAAGCTTCTAATGCCAAGTCCTTCGTATCAAATTGACCTAGATAGATAATCTGACCGTGATAACCTATATTTGCAGCCCACTTGCCACGTTTGAAAGTCACCCCTTTGCCGTCTTTGGGATTTCTATTTCCAGCATTCTGTGCTACTGTAGCTTCACGAAGGTTTGCTCGTCTATTATCGAGACCATTTCCGTTAATATGGTCTACTATCATCTTTGGCGCGAGAGGACGACCTAACTTGCGTTCTAGTATGACGCGGTGCATAAGTTCAACTGATTTTTTACCTTCAATCCGAGGACGACGCATGGCATATCTACCTCTTGTAATCTGCCAATGCAACTGAGCAAGATCAGCGTCAGTGCTATCAACAACAGCATTATAGCCCTGGGTGAGGGAAATAATAACAAAAGAGGGATTGTCCTCATGAGCAGCATGTGATACGGTAGTCACGGTGCATCTCCTACCCAGATGTACTCGCTTA
>DATLSI010000214.1:0-2232 GCA_035534255.1 Ktedonobacteraceae bacterium
TGCTTCGACAGTGATCGTTGTGGGTAATAGCGGCCTGCCCATCCGCGTGGCTCGTTTGATGGTGAATGGCAAACCTGAGATGGCTCTTACCAATAATCAGGGCATGACACTGTACTATGACATTGAAGACACACCCACCAAAGTCTGCACCGATAGTTGCGCGTGGGACTGGCCGCCGCTGCTTGTGCCGAA
This sequence comes from Ktedonobacteraceae bacterium, assembly GCA_035534255.1. Classification (GTDB taxonomy): domain Bacteria; phylum Chloroflexota; class Ktedonobacteria; order Ktedonobacterales; family Ktedonobacteraceae; genus CF-113. Next base: position 193 of record DATLSI010000214.1, read on the forward strand.
CGGCGCGCCAACCAGCGTACAGCCATTACCGGGCAAACTGGGCATCCTGATTGATGCCAATGGCAGGCAAGTGACCTATAACGGCCATCCCCTCTACCTCTTTGCCGTCGATTCGGGTCCACATCAGACGACCGGCGAAGGAGAAGAGGGAGATTGGCATGTCGCTACCATCACGTTAACCTGCCACTATCGCAGCTTATGTTCATAGCCCGTGTTTGCCAAAATACGCAAATACGTTACAATAGAATTTACGACGTCGTATGATCGAGCAGAGAAAAGGAAGGAACAATGGCTATTGATTTAGCGCGCATGAAGCAGCGGCTCGAAGCCAAACGTGTTGAACTGGAACGCAATATGGCTGGACTCACTGAAGCTCATCCAGAACTGGAGGGATCAATTGCTCTGGACGAAGGACCGCGCGATCTTGAAGATCGATCCGTTGATGTCCAGCAGACACAGCAGGAAAAGGAAATTCTGGATAACGAACAGAATTTCCTTGACCAGGTCAATGCCGCGCTGCAAAGGATTGAGCAGGGAACCTATGGCATTTGCGAGAATTGCGGCCAACCTATCAACGAAAAGCGCCTGGAGGCGTTGCCCTGGGCCTCGCTTTGCCTCAAATGCCAGGTAGAACAGAACAATTCCTGACAACGCCAGGACAACTATTGCCGGGCGGCGTGAGTCCTATCCCGGCAATATAGCCATAACAAGAAACTCCCTCTTTTCAAGATGCGCAAGATCGAGTACAATACATTCACGAAATGCAAGGAAAGGAAACGGTAGGAAACATCGTGGCAATTAGACGCGCGCGTCTCTTTGATGCCCTGGCTCTGCTGGTGGGGATTAGCGTAATCGTGCTGGATCAAGTGACGAAGGCGCTTATCGTCGCGAATCTTAGTCCGCCTGAGAGCAAGGCTCCCATTCCCATTCTGGGGAATTATCTCAGCATCTACTATATCCAGAACTCCGGGGCTGCGTTCAGCCTGTTCGCGAATAATGCCGTCTTGATCGTCTTTATCGCGGTCGCACTCTGCATTATTGTGTATCTGTATATTAGGATGCTTAATAGCGGCCCGATGGGCTACAAACTCATTTTTGGCATGATCATCGGCGGAGCGGTGGGCAATCTCATCGATAGAGCGCTGCACGCGGGCTATGTTGTAGACTTCATCTTTTTCCAGATTCCACAAATTGGCTATCGCTTCGCGATTTTCAACTTTGCTGATGCTTCCATTTCCGTGGGCGTGGTTCTCTTGTTGTTCTTCGTCCTGGCCGGTGGACTGCGGCAGACCAGGAAAACTGCCGATCAACCTGAGCCGCCGGAACAGGGAAATGCCGTCCCTGCTGCTCCAGTAGACGCGGAAAAAGCTCCGCTGTCATCTGAAAGCAGTAACTCATTCCAGCCTACCAAACAAGATGTATAATCCCGAAGCGCTGCCTTCAGCGCAAGCCCAGATGTACGTTGTGCCGGAGGAACAGGCGGGCCAGCGGTTGGATCACTTCCTGGTCGCCGCATTGGATAACATATCACGGACTGCTGTCCAGCGCATGATTTCCGCTGGGCAGGCGCTGGTCAATGGGCGCGCGAGCAAAGCTGGCTACTTGCTCAGAAGCGGCGATGCAGTCGCCATCTCTGCGCTGCAAAGCGAGCGACATGCCCCAGAAATACAACCTCAACCAACTCCACTGGCTATTGTGTACGAAGACCAGGATTTACTCGTCGTCAATAAACCTGCTGGTATGGTGGTTCATCCTGCTCGCGGCCACTTCGGCGATACGCTGCTGGACATGCTGCTGGCTCGCTATCCCGAAATGGGGCAGTTTGGAGATAGCGAACGCCCTGGGATCGTGCATCGACTGGATAAAGATACTTCCGGCTTACTCATCGTTGCCAAAAATATGCGCGCGCAGGCGGCCCTGGTTGAGCAGATGAAACAACATGCCATCATCAAACGCTACCTCGCTCTGGTGGAAGGCGTCGTAGCTCTTGATGCTGGCAGCATTGATGCGCCTATCGGACGCGACCCGCGCTACCGCCAG
>DATLSI010000215.1:0-15888 GCA_035534255.1 Ktedonobacteraceae bacterium
ACCACCGGCAAAAGATGCCCTTGAGTGAGCGTGTGTATCATTGTCCCTGTTGCCTCCTTTCGATTGATCGCGATGTCAACGCCGCCTTAAACATCAAAGCTGTGGGACTACACAGCGTGGGTTTGTCCCTAGAAGCCCCCGCGTTTACGCGTGGGGAGTAGTCACTCAGGCACAACCTGGCAGCGTTCGGGTGGCATTTCCAGCCACAATCTCTGCTCGATTTGAGGCTGGAACGCCGGGAAAGCAAGTACTTGCAAGGGGCGTATTTCGTCAAGAGTTATCAGAGTGCGCCACTGGCCACCCACAAACGAGGTATGCGAAACCATGCCCTCGAAAACGTTGAGGTGATCGAACTGGCGCGCCTCTTGATACACGCGGATGTCTTCTGGACGAAACATCAAGCGCGCTCTCCCGTTGAGATTGCCGCGCACATTGTCATTTAGCTGGCCAGTGACAACCCGTCTTTCCGGTATCCCTTCATCCAGGCGCAGCGAGATAGTATCAGTACCATTCACGCTCTTTTCAATTTCCCCTGCCAGCATATTTGCGTGACCCATAAACGAGGCTACAAAAATATTGGCAGGGTGCAGGTACAGATCTGTAGGAGTGCCAATTTGCTGCACTTTGCCATCACGCAGCACCATGATGCGATCAGACATCGACATCGCCTCATCCTGGTCGTGGGTAACATTGATGGCCGTGATTTTGAGCTGCCGGAAAAGTTGCACCAGTTCTGTACGCATGCTCTCGCGCAGGCCAGCATCCAGGCTGGAGAGCGGCTCGTCCATCAATACCAGGCGCGGCTCCGTCGCCAGGGCGCGCGCAACTGCCACACGCTGCTGTTGCCCGCCGGACATCTGGTAGGGATAGCGCTGCCCCATACCAGGCAGATTGACAAGTTCCAGCAGTTCATCGACGCGTTTTTTAATCTCCTGCTTTGGTTTGCGGCGCAGACGCATACCGAAAGCGATGTTTTTGGCGACTGTCATATGCGGCCAGAGCGCGTAATCCTGGAAGACCATACCAATCTGGCGATCCTCCACCGCTACCTCGCGTCTCCCGTCGTAGAAGACGCGGTCTCCCACCTTGATCCAACCGCTATCGGGTACGACAAGGCCCGCGAGCATGCGCAAAATAGTCGTTTTTCCACAACCAGACGGTCCCAGCAATGAGAGGATTTCTCCTTCCACCATCTCCAACGCGACATCATTGACAACTTTTCTGGGGCCATAACTTTTATTGAGTTGCTTGATTTGCAAGTACACGTGCTGTCTCTCTCTGTTGAATACGTCCCCGGATTTCGCCGACAATCCAGGGAATAACGCGAATCAGAATGAGGGCTAGCGCAACAATGGCTACGGTGAGCATGGAAAGCGCCATACCCGGTCCAAGCCTGAAATCGTTGAAATAGCTTACGATTTGCACCGACAATGTCGGCTGTCCAGGCGGATAGAGTAGCTCGGAGGCCGCCAGCTCAAACATGGTGCCAGTGAATACCAGCAGCCAGATGCTGGACAGATTTGAGCGCAAGAGCGGACCAACGATGCGTATCAATAGTTGAAAGACGTTCGCACCCTGCACCCGCGCCGTTTCAAGCATATTTGTCCCCACCTGCTCAAGCGCGCCGATGCTCAAGCGCGTGGCATAGGGCAGGCTGCCACCGATATAAGCGCAGAACAGCAACCAGATGCTGCCATAGAATTGAATGCCATTGGGTCCGCCGATACCGATAAACTCCAGGTATGGCGCGTTCCAGGCAAAGATATAGCCACAGGCCAGAATAATGCCAGGCACCGCGATGGTGACAAGCGTAAACATACTGAGTAAGGTGCGCCCCGGCAATTGCGTGCGCCTGATAATGAAGGCGATAGGCAGACCCAGGAGAGCGGTAATTGTTGCCGCGCCCAGAGCCAGCAGCACAGTACGCACGAGAGCATTAAATGCATCTGACCCCTGTGTCAGCACAGTCGCATAGTTGTTCCACGTCCAGTTGCTCGCAGTCAGCCCGTTTCCGAAAGCTTGGAGCAACGAGAGGATGAGGCACATGCCCAGGGGAATAACTAGCGCAAATATAAATACCAGCGCGCAAAAAAGCAATGCAGGCCATTTCCAGGCACCGAGAGAGATGTCGCGCGCGGGTCGGTTGCGTCCGCTAATCACCTGAAATGACTTTCTGCGCTGCACACCCGATTGAAACAGCAAAGCCAGGGCGATGGCGATAAAAAGTAGCAGTGAGAGAGCCGCCGCCAGCGCGAAATTGACCGGCGAGGTATTGATGGCTGAATAAATCTGGTAGGTAACGAGCGTCACGTTCGAACTCTGCGCGATGGTGGCCGCCGTGCCAAAATCTGACAGCGATTCGGCAAAGGCAATCAGTCCACCCGCAAATATAGCTGGCAACAGCAGCGGAGAGTTGATACTCAGCCATGCGCGCCAGAGACGCGCACCCGATAGGCGCGCTGCATCCTCGAACTCTGAACCCAGCCAGCGTAAAGCCGCGCTCACCGCCAGATACACAAAGGGAAACGATTTCAGGCTCAGGATAAATATAACTCCGACGGGTGAGAAAAACCAGTTGATGAGTCCATCCGAGAAGTGCAAAAACTGGTCTGGAATGCCGCCGCGAATCATGACCAGCGACCAGGCTTCGCCAATCAAGAACGATGGGAAGAAGAAAACAATCCACACCATCGTATCCATCATTCCGCGCAGTGGCAGATCGGTTCGTTTGGCAAGCACGGCCAGAACCGTTCCCAGCATCGACGCTATTACCGCGGTGATGGCCGAGAGCCACAGCGAATTGCCAAGCGCCTGGTAGTTCAGGGGATTGCTGAAGACCTGTTGTAAAGCGGAGAAGCTCGGAAGCAGGTTTGGATTGATGGCATAGATATTGGGAAAGATACTCTGAAGGATAATGGCTGCCAGAGGGTACAGCACAAATAGCACAAGGATCAGGACGGGAACGCCTACAACCAGCGCCGCGCCCGCGTAGCGTAAGAAAGCAGACCTGCTGAACGACAGAGTGGGCATAGTGGGTTCTTCCACTACGCCCTGTTCCTGTTCGTCAACGGTCGCTACTGAACGATGTTGTCGTGGAACCATTGTTTATACTCTGCCTCAACTCCTGCCCATTGGGACACATTCAGGTCGATGTAGTTGATACCGGTTGTCTGGCGCTGCACAATATCGGTGACACCGTTAATCAAGGGAATGAAGTAGGTGTCTCCATCGGTCGGATCATGATGAGTCATGACAGACTGGCCGGCGCTTGACATTATCCAGTTGACGAACTGCTCGGCGCAGGCTTTGTGCTGTGAATTGGCCGAAACAGAGATGACTGCCGGCAGCCCTATGACACCGGATGACGGATAGATGATCCCCAGCGGCTGGCCGGCTTTAATTGCGCCGTAAATGGCCGAGTCCTGCACAATACCGAACTCGCGCGCGCCCGTCTCTACGCTGTTCAGCGTGGGATCGTTGGTCTGGAAGATCTTCAGACCATTGGCTTTGAGCTGCGTGAAGTATTGTTTGCCCTGAGTCTCACCGCCCATAAGCTGCCCTAAACCAGCTAGTAACGGGTAGGTGGGGCCGGAGTACGCCGGATCATTCATGGCGACCATGTTCTTGTAGGCCGGATTGAGCAGATCACTCCAGTCTTTGGGCAGCCCTGCCGCCGGGATGTGATGCAGGTTGTAAGCGATGGCTCCCACGGTAGTCAGACCCGTGGGATAGTAGCTATAGTCACTGGCGATGTACTTCGCACCCAAAGTTGTATAGTTGCTGATATTGGGCGATTGCCATTTGAGCAGCAAGCCCTGGTCATCGAGCGACTGCATAGTCACATTACCATCGAACCACACTACATCCCACTGTGGATTGTTGCCCTCTGCCGCAATCTTGGCGAGCAGGTTGCCGGTGCTATCGTCCACCAGTTTGGTGGTAATGCCCGTCTGCTGCTGGAAGGCCTTAGTTGTATCGGAGTCGTAGCCCTGCGCGGAATATACCGTCAATCCCGTGGAACTATTACACGTCTGCGCGGTTGAGGTCGAGCCGCCGCTCGATGGAGTCGGCGTCGTGCCAGCCGTCGTAGTTGCACCGCACGCACTCAAAGCCATGATGAGGCCTAACACTGCTATAAATACATAAGAACGTTGTAACATCGAACGATGCCGAGTTACACTGGTAGCCTTGTTCATTGGTAGTAAGTCTCTCCTTCAGAAATAAGCACACACTCAAATTCCAAACAAGCTGAAGTACTGGCTTGTTGCATAAATCGTAATGGAGAGAGGTTAAACAAATATTATCTGATTGTTAAATATCATATTGCCTATTCCAAAAGCGTTGATGATATCGTGTTAATGAATAGATAGTTTGTGGCTATAGGAAATATTTATGGCTGTAATTGTGCTATACTGTTCGTGTTGTTCCCTGCCAAATTTGGCTCACCTGGGAGGCTTGCTTGAGTAGCTTAGACCCTCGTTTAGAACAAGTCCTCACCTTTCCACAGGTGCAAGGTCTATTCGGTCGGCGTTCTCGCCGCTTCGGATACGGCATGGAAATACCAGATGGACCGCTTGCTTACAAATCCGAACACGCACCCCTGCCTCTCGATGACCTGGAACGCTCGCTGCTGGTGGCGGCAGCTACAGGTGTTACCGGCTGGAATTTCGGCATCCCCTATACCATCAATGAACATGATCGCCTGAGCAGCTATAGCCTGCGCCTGACCGGTCGCACGGTGCCATCAGCCGCTACCATCTGCACCACCGAGTTGTTCTATACTGATGATACGGGCATCTACCTGACGCGCACGCGCGACCTGGCACCTGATCGCCTGCGCGAATTTGAAGAGATCGACGACATCACACGCATCATCAGTATTTCACAGGCAGCCACGCTCCAGTTAAGCAACAAGCGCATGCATCTCCCGCCTGAGCCGCCACATTTTGATGAGCATAATATCTGGAACAGCAATCGTCCCGGCACAACCCTGTTCATGCCCGTCGGTGATGTCGGCGAACAATTGTTGGCCCTGCTCGCCATGTACGTCACCAACGGCTACACGCTGTATGACGATGATCGCGCTTGCCTGGGCGGCAACCTGGAACCGTTTATACGGGCCGGGATTATCAGCGATGCGCCGCAGATGCGCTTCGCGCTGTCGCACATCGAGCAGGTCGCTTATTCGACCGTCGCCATGGAACTGGCTTTGATCTGCCAGAACATTGTTTACATGATGCAAGCCATCGGGCTGGGCGGTTGGATGTATAGCGGCATTTTCCCCTACAGCGCGTTGGGCGCGTTCGCCGATGAGGGTATCGAAGGGCTGGGTTTCCGCTTCGACAGGCGAGACGACTGGGCCTTCCCCAATCCAATCGGTCTCGATGGCTATTTCGAGTCGGTCTGCCCGCCCTACTCACACGATATGTACGAGGCTGCGCGCAAGCTGGCCGCGCGCAAATTCGGACCGGGCGGCACCTATGATCCCGCGACAGGCGGCCCATTCCTGCACAATAGCGAAATAAAGGCCACCATAAAACCGTATACTGCGGAGCAGGTTGCATGCATAGGCGAAATGGCGCACTACATCTACAACGCCTACGGACGCTTCCCGGCGCGCTTCCCCACCATTCTGCTGCGCATTTACGCGCAGGCGCAGCATCTAGAGCGTGAATTTTACGATCGGTTCTATGGCGAAGGGGCTTACCTGCACACACACGCTGAACATATGCAACGCTGGCATCCATCCGGGAAATGAAACGCGCATCTCTTTTCAAGCATGGTACAATAAGAACAATTATCACCATGCATGCCAGGGAATAAAAACATGCATCCGTAGAGGAGACAAGATGGCTTTCGTACACTATCTTAAAAAGCCAGAATTGCGCAGTCCAATTGTCATAGCTGCTTTTTCAGGTTGGAACGACGCGGCAGAAGCAGCCACAACAGCGGTTAAATTTTTGAAGGATCGTTGGAAGACGATGCGCATTGCCGAGATCGAGCCAGAAGAATTTTATGTCTTTACCGAAACCCGCCCTACAGTTCAGGCTAAAAAGGGACTGGTACGCTCGATCAACTGGCCGAGCAATCAATTTTACGCATATGTTGATCCAGTATGGGAACGTGATGTGATCTTGTTCGTAGGCACTGAACCGCAGCTCAAGTGGAAGACATTTACCTCAGCCTTTATGGACGTCTGCAAGCGCTTTAATGCCTCCGAAGCGCTTTTGTTAGGAGCGTTTCTGGCGAACATCCCTCACTCTATAGATGTACCAATGACCGGCTACACCTCTACGCAGGAAATGCTGGAACGCATGCATGAAATCGATGTGCAAGGTTCTCGTTACGAGGGGCCGACGGGTATTACAGGCGTGCTGCACGATGCCTTTACTCGCGCCAAGATTCCGGTATCGAGTCTGTGGGCCGCCGCGCCTCATTACCTGGTTGCCACGCCCAATATCAAAGTCACAGCCGCTCTACTGACCTACCTGAATACGTTCCTGGCCTTCGACCTGGATATCAGTGATTTCCAGAGTGACGCTATCCGCTTTGAAGAACAGATTACCGCGCTGGTCGCGCGCGACCCCGAAGCCAGCGCCTATGTGCGAAAATTGGAGAGCGAGACTGAGAAAATGCTGGCAGAGGGTGACGATGATGATAATGACGATGATGAGGCCAGCATTACACCTGATAAACCAGCAGTATCAGGTCCATTGCCAAGCGCGGACAGCCTCATTCGCAGCGTCGAAGAACTGCTACGCAAGGAGCGCGAGAACAACAACCACGATGATAACGATAGTGACGAGGAGAACGAATGAATAGCGTTCCCTACACGCTTGAGGAGGTTCTGAAGCCCCGCGCCATCGCTATCCTGGGCGCGTCTCGCGCTTCGCACAAGTGGGGACATGTGGCAGCCAGGCAACTGATCGCCGGGGGGTTCCCTGGTGCTGTGTATCTTATCAATCCCTCCATTCCCGAAGTGCTTGACCGGGCCACGTATCCAACGCTGCGCGACGTGCCAACCCAGGTTGATCTGGCTATTATTGCGACCGCCTTTCAACATGTTCCCCAGGCCATTGATGATTGCATCGCGCACGGCGTAAAAGGCATCGTTATTATTACCGCCGGCTTCAGTGAAACAGGGCCAGAGGGGCGCGCACTGGAGCAGGAATTGGTGATGCGCTGCCGAGAACATGGCATCCGCATTATCGGCAGCAATTGCATGGGAATATATATCAAACACGCCCGGCTTAACGCCCTGGGGATGGTTTTTCCTCTGCCGACAGGCCCTATAGGACTGGTCTCGCAAAGCGGCAACCTCGGCATGTACTTCTACGCGCAGGCACACCTGGACGGTGGCGGCTTCACCACCTTTCTGAGCGTGGGCAATGCCGTCGATGTCACATTTCCCGAATGCATGCAATACCTGGCAAATGACCCGGAGACACGTGTGATCGCGGGTTATGTCGAGGCCATTCAGGAACAAACGCTGAGAGATGTAACGCACAGCATGTATCAACGCGGGCGCTACAAACCAGTTGTTATCCTCTTGAGCGGTGCTACTGAAGTAGGCGTGCGAGCATCGCTGGCCCACACAGGCACCATCTCTACAGTGCGACCCGACCATGATAACGGTCTGCTCGGCAGCGGCGTTGTTCGCGTCGTGCGCTCAGACGAACTCTTTCCCGTTGCCCAGGCACTGGCGTCACAACCACCTACGCCCGCTGGTGGTCGTCGCATTGCTATTATCGGAGATGGCGGTGGCAGCGTGGTTGCCAGCGGCGACGCGGCCATACGCGCAGGGCTGGAAGTTCCCGTTCTGTGTGCTGGAACACAACAATCTCTACGCAAGCTCATGCCAACTCGCGCAACTTCAACCAACCCGGTGGATGTGGCCGGAGCCGCAGACGAAGACCCCCTGGCCTTTGCCTGGCTGACCGAAGTATGCCTGCGCGACCCGGATGTAGACGGTGTGATCATCACCGGGCTTTTCGGCGGCTATCGCTGGCTGCTTTCAGAAGATTTCGGTCCCCGCGAAGAAGCCGCGGCACGCGAACTCGGCAAGCTGGTAAGACAATACAACAAGCCGGTACTGGTGCAGAGCATCTACGCGCGCCACGATATCCCCGCGCTGCATATCCTGCACGCCGAAGGCATCCCCTACTACGAGTCCATCGAGATTACCTGCCGCGCCATGGCAGCATTAAGCGAAATCGGCATGTTCTTACGAGGACAAATATAGAGCTAAACAACTCAAACTCGCACATAGCTCCAACTCACCATTTCACCATTCTGGTAAGGCATATAGCCGTGAAATGGACGCGTGTCGTCGTCAAATACCATCGGCAAGAAGAGCTTATCACTCGGCCAGAGCGGTAATTCGAGTAGCGACGCGCGCGATACCCAGCTAAGCGTACCCTCATGATTCCCGTCGTTCATTTCCCCGTGCCAGCTATCAATACGAAAGATGAAACCAAACCAATCCTGACCGTTCTTGCCGAATCCAGGCCAGGATATTGTTCCGCGCAGCGCCATGCGCTCAGCAATCAGCCCCGACTCCTCGAAGATTTCGCGACGCATGCCGCTAATAATATCCTCGTTGGGCTCCAATCGCCCACCAAGACCATTATACTTGCCATAATGGATATCGTCTGGCCGCTTATTGCGATGGATCATTAAAACCTGGCTGGCATCCGGCGATAAAATATACCCAAGCGTCGCTAAAATCGGTGTGTACATAAACTGGTCACTTCCTCGTTTTCGATAGCATATATGCCTGTCCCGGCTTTGTCAACGACAATACTGTCTTAAACGCAGCTTTCGCAGAGTTAAAAAAGCCTGGCGACCGCAATGGTCGCCAGGCCAGGCCAACTTTTTTTGAGATGCAACCCGCTTCAGTTTACGCTACGCCATCAAGCTGTGCTACATCTTTGCGCCCCACGAATTGTGCGGCAGCCTCTTTCAGGCGTGCCTCGCTGCGCGCACCGAAACCTGCTAATGCGCGAATACGCTGGCGGTGCGCCGCCCACCACAATTTCTCGGGTGTATCGATGCCCAGTTCTTCGTAAAGACGGATAGCTATATGCGGGCCGACATGTTCTATGGCAGTCAAGGCACGCGCTCCCGGCGGCAGTAACTGTAAACTCAGATCATTGTAAAAGGTCATGCTACCTGTATTGACAAGCTCGGCGATGCGATTTCGCAACCGCTTTCCTAATCCCGGTACAGGTAACAGTTGTCCTCGCGCAACGATGGCCGCCGCTGACTCCTGCAGATCAAGCACGCCGCGTGCCGCGTTGCGATAGGCTTGTATACGATAAGGGTTGCTGTTCTGGAACTCTAGCAGATTAGCAATACCCAGGAGCACTTCAGCAATCTGGCCGTTTGTCACCACCGGCTTGCTGCCCTCCTCTGTCTCCAGGCCCGGCAACATGGGTTGTACCGGCTGCTTCCCTAATCTGCTCAATGCAGAAGGCATAATTTGGATGGTCTGGGTAAGTTGTATAACACTCATTTTGATTTGCCCCTTTCCTTAACGGGCATGTCAGGCACTCTTGTCACTATTCTTCCGTTACTATCTGGTTATGGAAATCCGTCTATAGTGTACGATATACATTGATTTTATGTTCTAATTATATCATATTACACAAGGTTCGTCAAATATGCTTATTCTCGAATACTCGCAGCAAGATAGGCCAGTCCAAGTACAAACAGGCCGATTCCCGGCAGCCAGAGGGAGAGCATAAAGGGAACAAAATTCGCTGGAGTTCGATTGGCAATCAGCAATACTTCGATGATGCCAACGATCAATACGATCAAGCCGGGAGTGACCGCCCCGGCTTTGATATAGCCGCGCCTTCCCATAAACGCGATACCCAGCAGTGCAACCCCAATCGCAACAATATAAGCGGGAAACGCCTGGCTGCCAGGTATATGACCGCCGAAAAAGAGGAACACTGCAAACCCCAACAGCAGCACGAGCCAGCCTGCCGCCATCAGTCGATAGGGATTGAGCAGCGCGGCTATGAACATACCCGCGCCGAACACGAGGACACCCAGGGGATACGCGCTGGTTGAAGGATGAATCAGCCACGCTAGCAGCAGGCATATGACACCAAACAGGAGCAAAATCATTGCCTGCCGCCGACTGCGCGCGCGGGTCACCGCGTGTCCGGAAAACTTTTTCGACATACCCGTCTGGCTCCTTTTCTCACAAAAAACGTACTAAAGAGTTGCTTTAATCTGCTCAACCTGCTTCAGATGGTTTTTGCCATGTGCAAGATACACAGTAAAGATATCGAACAGGCTCATTTCGCCACGTTCGCTATGCATACCGGTACGTTCCCAGGCTGCGGCGGGCAGCGAACGCAACAACGCGGCATTGGAATGGCGCAACGCCGCGAGCAGGTCTAGCGACAATTTGTAGTTCTGAGCGCCGTAGTTCAGGTGGGCGGCCCACATTTCTTCTGGAAAAGCATGCAGGATCGGCTTGTCTTCGGCAAGTATCCTGCGTATGCGTTCATAGACAAATATTTCGCTGTCGGGCATATGGATAAGCACCTCGCGGATGCTCCACTCTCCAGGCGCTGGTGAACGCTGCAATTGCGCATCGCTCAATCCCTCGATCGCAGCAGCGAATTGCGCGGGCGCGGACTCATAAGCATCGATCTCATCGGGTGTTGGTGCAGGCATGATGGACTCCTTTATTACAGCTAACTCAAGAAGTTGATTCTTCTTCCTAATTATACTAAATGATTCACCGGTAAGCAGCATAATACACCCTATTAACACAAAGATGCCAGAGAATCTAAGTGGATTCTCTGGCCTTCACATTTCAAACGCGTATGTCACGCGCTATGCTACCTGGCTTAAAAGGAAACAGGAGGCACATCGCTATCCGGAGTGCGAGGCTCTGTGCGCACCACTTCGATGGAGCACTGGGCAATCAACGCGCCAATCGCACCGATAGCCGCCAGCATAGGCGCCACCAGCGCGCCAACTACTCCAAAGGCTAGAGGGAACTCAGCAACGGTATGTCCCTCCTGCTTGATAATGATGCGACGCACGTTACCCTCGTGGACCAGCTCCTTCACTTTCGCGAGCAACTGTTCGCCCATCACTTGCAAATCTTCCGTATACGTCTGATAGCCGGTTTTCTGCTCACCGTTCGAGTTATCTGTCTGTGTCATATTGTCCTTCTCCTTCGAATTTTCAATATATCTGTTTATCGTTAACACACTTAATTCTTCACAACAACTACACTGATTATACGAATGAAAGTAGGATTGAGTTGTGAAGAGAAGTAGCAGGGTCACATATGATATGATAAGCTGAAAAAATACGACCCGGCAACCTACGCGTTGCTAGATTCTATCTATCATGGTTCAACTGATCTGCATTAATTGAAAAAATGAAAGGGCTGCATAATGTCTTATTTTTTAGCGAAAACCGATCCCGAACATTATTCCATAGACAACCTGGAACGGGACAAAGTGACCGTCTGGGATGGAGTGCGCAACGCCGCCGCGCTGCAAGCTATTCGTGCCATGCGCTCCGACGACGAGGTACTCATCTACCATAGCCAGGGCGAAGCTGCGATTGTGGGACTGGCACGCGTCGTCTCCGAACCGCGACCCGACCCCAATGAACCCAAAAGCTGGGTAGTGGATGTGGCTTTTGTGCGCCGGTTGGCTCAGCCTGTCACCTTGCGTGAAATTAAGGAGAGCCACCTGTTCGACGATTGGGCGCTCGTTCGTCAGAGCCGCCTTTCAACGATGAGCGTGCCGGATAAGGTGGTGAGTTGGCTAAAAGAGAAGCAAGTAATATAGGGCAGGAAAGGGTTTGATGATGGATACATCCGCAAACTGGTACGTTGGAGGACGCTGGGTACATCCCCACGAGGCAGTAATCTCCATTAACGATATGGCCGTGCTGCGTGGCTATAGCACATTCGAGGCGCTGCGCACCTATGACCGCAGACCTTTCCACCTGCATGAGCACCTGCAACGTCTCTATCATTCCGCCGCCTTGATCGAGATGGAGATTCCCTGGCCATCCTCATTTATCGCGGACGTGATACGAGAAACCATCGAGCGTAATACCTATAATCACGCCGCCATTCGCCTGCTTGTAACAGGCGGTGAAAGCGAGGATGGCATTACACCAAGCGGCCAGCCAACGCTGGTGGTGATGATTACCCCGCTCGGTGAGCGCGACATGCAGCGCTTCGCCAGGGGTATCAAACTGATTACGACTCGCCTGCAACGCGAAGCGCCGGAGGCGAAAACCACCAATTATATGTCGGCGGTGCGCGCTCTCAAGGAGGCAGCGAAACACGATGCCACAGATGCCCTTTTCGTCAATGAGCAAGGACACGTGCTGGAAGCCACGCGCAGCAACTTCTTCATTTTCCGTGGCGATACGTTGGTGACGCCGCGTGACGGAGTATTATACGGCATCACGCGCAACGTGGTGTTGGAACTTGCGCGTGGTCGATTTACCATCGAGGAGCGCCCTATCTTGCTGAACGAATTATCTTTGACCGAGGAAGCTTTCATCACCTCATCTTCAAAGGAAATAACGCCGGTGGTGCAGATAGACGACATGCAAATCGGCAGCGGTAAACCAGGCCCGCGCACCTACGAACTGGAACAGCGCTTTATCGAGTTGATCGAGCGCGGAGAGTTTTGAAAGGATAACACAAGGATAACATTATGCCAAACATACAAGCGCCAATGCAGGGCAAGATCTGCATGATTACCGGGGCTAATTCCGGCGTTGGGAAAGCTACCGCGCTTGGACTCGCAAAGATGGGTGCTACCGTAGTGCTGGTAAGTCGAGACCGCGCCAGGGGTGAGGAAGCGCAGCGCGAGATCAAGGCGCAAAGCAGCAACCATGCCATTGACCTGCTGGTCGCAGACCTGTCATCTCAAAAGTCTATACGACAACTGGCGCAAGACTTCAAGCAGCATTACTCGCAGCTACACGTCCTGATAAATAATGCTGGAGTCTTCCCTTTGACAAAGCGTACCACGGTAGACAGCCTCGATATGACCTTCGCTGTGAACCAACTCGCGCCATTCCTGCTCACTAACCTGCTGCTCGACGTGCTCAAAGCCAGCGCGCCCGCGCGTATTGTGAATGTCAGCTCCAATTCGCATGAAGCGAACTACTTGCAGTTGGATGATCTACAGTCGGAGAAACGCTACCGTCCCATGCGCGCCTATGGGCAATCGAAGCTGGCTTTAGTGCTTTTCACCTACGAACTGGCGCGTCGCCTCGAAGGAACGGGCGTGACGGCCAATGGCCTGCATCCAGGCTTTGTGGCAACCAACATTGCGCAGCGCGACCTCCCACTTCCCGGTCGATTGGCCGCAAGCCTCATCTTCCGTTTTGGTATCAGCCCCGAAGAAGGGGCCAAAACTTCCATCTACCTGGCTTCCTCACCCGACGTGGAGGGCATTACCGGCAAATACTTCGTGAGGAGTGTTCCGAAGATGTCAGCCCCACTTACCTACGACAAGTCGCTCCAGCAACAACTGTGGCAGGCATGCGCGGAACTGACGGGATTGAATGTTGGAGTCGCGTGAAACTATCATTACGCGGATAGTTCCCGCCCAATAGGCATTAAGCCGCTCCCAGGGTGGGGACAAGCCCTGGGAGCGGCGTGGGATTGTGCGCGTCTAGCTGACTGAGGTGATGGCTTCTGCTTGCGCAACGAAGCTGAGCGCGTCCTCGAAGATATCCAATCCCTCTTTGAGTTGCTCATCGGTGACAACCAGCGGAACCAGGATGCGCAGCACGTTATCATACATGCCCGCTTTGATCAGCACTAACCCACGATGATGCGCGGCTACCAGCACGTCACTGGCGGCGTGCGCATCAGGCTCCTTCGTCGTGCGATCCTTCACTAGCTCGATGGCGGCCATACCACCCAGTCCGCGCACATCACCGATCAGTGTGAAGCGCTGCTGGAGCTGCAAGAAACGCTGCGTGATGATATGCCCGATCTCGCGGGATCGGGCCGCGTAATCTTCCTTCTCGAAAAGATCAAGCACGGCGAGCGCGGCGGCGCATGCCACAGGATTGCCGCTATAGGTGCCGCCGAGCGTGCCGGGAGGAGGCGCATCCATAATGTCGGCGCGTCCAACTACGCCGCTGATGGGCATACCCGCCGCCATCGATTTGGCGATGAGCATCAGATCAGGCTCGACCCCATCGTGATCAACGGCAAACATGCGACCCGTGCGGCAGAAGCCCGATTGGATCTCGTCAGCGATAAAGAGGATATCGTACTTCTCGCAGATTGCTTTCAGGGCGCGTAAAAAACCGGCAGGCGCGGGCATAAAGCCACCCTCACCCTGCACAGGCTCAATCACGATGGCCGCTACCTGGTCGGCGGCAACCTCACCCACAAACATGCGTTCGAGTTCAGCGATACAGTACTCGGAGGCATCCTGCGGCGTCATATTCATGCGATAGGGGTAGGGGAACGGCGCGCGATAGACCTCCGGCGCAAAGGGACCAAAGCGATGCTTGTAGGGCTTCACTTTGGAAGTCATGGTCATAGTCATCAAGGTGCGGCCATGGTAGGCATTATCAAAGGTGATAATGGCCGGTTTGCCGGTGGCATAGCGCGCGATCTTGACTGCGTTTTCAACCGCCTCCGCGCCGCTGTTGAAGAAAATGGCCTTTTTGGGAAAGTCGCCCGGCGCGAGCTTGACGATACGTTCGGCCAGGTTCACGTATGGCTCGTACATCATAACGCTAAAGCAGGTATGGATGTATTTCGCGGCCTGCTCGGCGATAGCCTGCACAACCTCCGGGCGGCCATGCCCAATGTTCATGACACCAATGCCGCCGGCAAAATCGATATAGCGATTGCCATCGACATCTTCAATCATGGCCCCTTCGGCCTTCGCGGCAAATACTGACATCGCCGAGGAAACGCCACGTGCTACAAACTCCTGGCGGCGCGCCATCAGCTCGCGCGATTTTTCTCCGGGAATGTCTAAATAAGTCTTTTCGTCGGACATAACAGCCTCCTGATTCGAGAAGAGCGAACATGCAGTGAGCAAACTACATTTCATGTAATTTTCCTTTATTATATTTTAGCATATCTCACTGGAGGATTGGACGGCCAAGTCATTCATAATAGATCAGCCATCTGCACCGCTTCGCGGTTCGCAAAAAGTAAGAACACACTGCTTCTTATTAAAATCGCCGCCACAGGCGGCAAGGTAATCCGATGTGCTTTTCTTGAGCAAATCCAGACTATTTTACAGAATATTCATAATCCTTCTTTACCATCTACGTCCTATACTCACTTTGCGAAAAGGTTTCCCTGAGAGAGAAAACGGAAAGAAAAGGTCATAAGTCTATGGCTACACTTGAACATGTCTTACCCATTGAGACAAACAATCGGTTTTCCTGGCAGCACTTTTTGCTCGATAGTGCGCTGGCAATCGTCGGAACAATGATAACCACCGCGATCATTTTCCTGTTCAAGCTCTACCCACGCATACCCAACATCTCCATTGTGTATTTGCTGGTGGTGCTGGCGCTGGCGAGCACACGCGGGCGCTACTCTGCCATCCTCGCATCTATTGTCGCCTTTCTCTCCTTCGATTATTTTCTCGTGCCTCCATTGTTCGTCTTAACCATCAATCGCGCGGAAGAATGGATTGCGCTCTTCGTTTTCCTGGTGACGGCCATCATCACGAGCCAGTTGGCCGTCGCCCTGCGCGAACGCGTTCTACAAGCGTCGCGCAGAGAACGCGAGACACATATCCTCTACGACCTGGTGCGCATCACCAACCAGGAGTCCGAGCCAGCGCAGCAACTTCACACCATCGCGCAGGCGGTCGTCGATGTCCTGTCGTCATGGGG
>DATLSI010000216.1:0-12712 GCA_035534255.1 Ktedonobacteraceae bacterium
GTATTATCGGTTTTCTTCTACTACACTCCTTTTAACCGATGGTTTATCCACAATTTGGAACGAAAAATGCCTCTGAATTGCCCGTAATACCATTCGCCAACAGGGTCTGTTTTTGCGGTCGCCCTGGCATGATTTGCGAACATTTGCACTTGACCCATTTGCGCTTGCATGCTATGCTGCAACTGTTACAATAGTGGTACAGCAGCCCGTGGGAGGAATTATTATGCCTGAAAAGAAGCCTTCTCTACCGGTGGAGCGAGAGAAGCGCGGAAGACAGAGAAAAGGCGAGGATGCATCTTCGCTTCTTCCTTCTGGTCGCCAGGCAGCCGATAGCAAGCGCCCGGTGAAACGCCTGCGTCTTTCGCTGCGAGCAGGGCTGGCTGTGATGAGTGGCCGCGCGGCGGGGGCGATCAGCCGCCGCTTGCACCTGGGCGGCGGCACCAGCATTGCCGGGGTGGTGGCGCAGCGCATCGATCCTGATATTGTCAACCGTCTCTCCTCGCAGCTGGCCTATGGAAGCGTACTGGTGACGGGCACCAATGGCAAAACTACCACCAGCGGATTTATCGCGGCTATTCTGAGTGACGCTGGCCTGCGGGTCTGGCGCAACCGGGAAGGCTCCAACTTGATGCGCGGCATCGCCGGCGCGCTGGTCATACGCGCCAGGGCAGGCGGAAACCTGCGGCGTTTCGGGCAGGCCATCTCGATTTTTGAGGTCGATGAGGCAGTTGTGCCGCATATTGTGAAGGCTGTTCCCCTGCGTGTGGCCATCTTTACCAATCTTTTCCGCGATCAGCTTGATCGCTATGGAGAAGTGGACAGCGTCTCCGCGCGCTGGCAGCAGGCCGTGAAGGCGCTGCCTGAAAACACGACGCTCGTTCTCAACGCGGATGACCCGGCAGTGGCCCTGCTCGGCGAGTCACACGAAGGGAATGTTCTCTATTTTGGCATCGACGACGCAACGCTGGACCTGGAAGCCCAGGGCATCTCGCAGGAACGTCACCAGACAATTGATACGCGCACCTGCTTAAAGTGTGGGCATGAACTGACGTATACCCTGCGTTTCTATAGCCATCTGGGGCATTATCACTGCGAGCATTGTGGCTACACACGCCCTCAGGCCGAGGTACGCGCCACCAGCATTACGATGAATGCCTTTGATCAACTGCGTATCACGGTAGCTACTTCCACGCAGCAGGGTGAAATTGTGATCCCGCTGCCGGGGTTTTACAATATATACAATGCCCTGGCGGCTGTCGCGGCGACTCAGGCGCTACAGATTAACTGGGAACCAATCGTTTCGGGCATCCAGCAGTTCAAGCCTGCCTTCGGGCGCGGGGAACGCGTGCAGGTCGCGGGACGCACTCTACGTATCTTGCTGGCGAAAAACCCAACTGGTTTTAATGAAGTATTGCGCACACTTTTCAGCGAGAATGAAAAACGGCATGTCCTGATGATGCTGAGCGATAATATCGCCGATGGCCGCGATATTTCCTGGGTGTGGGACGTTGATTTTGAGCGTATGGTGGGGCAGACGGAGTCGCTGACAGTGACGGGAACGCGCGCGCTCGACCTGGGACTGCGCCTGAAATACGCCGGCATCGAGCAGGAAGAAATGAGTATCATTACGCTCACTCCACCACTTATAGCACATGGTAAAGAGGCGCTCGTAATGAGGGCGCGAGAAGACGAAAGCGATCGCGCGATATCAAACGGCAAACTAAGGACGCGCAGAATAAGGCCCGGAGCAAGGGTTGCTCGCACTTATGGACTGGCCTACGCGCTAGACCACGCGATCCAGCAGACACCTGTTGGTGAGACACTGTTTGTTATTCCAACCTATACCGGCTTGCTGGATATCCACCGCGAACTTGAACGGCGGGGATTGACGCCACACTACTGGGAGGAGAAAGGCCCGTGAACGAGAGCAAGAAGCCACTTTTCACGCTGACTCTGGGGCACCTGTATCCTGCCCAGTTGAATCTGTACGGAGATCGGGGCAACATCCTGACGCTGCAACGTCGCTGCCAGATGCGCGGTATCGCGTTGCGCGTGGTTGGGCTGGGCATAGGCGACGCGCTGGCACCCGATGAGTACGACCTGTTGTTCATCGGTGGAGGACAGGACAAAGAGCAGGCGCCGGTGGCGCAAGATATTTTCGAGATGAAGGGCATCGGTCTGTGGGCGGCGGTTGAAGATGACATGCCAGTGCTGGCTGTGTGCGGAGGGTATCAACTGCTCGCGCACTATTACCGGCCCGCCAGTGGCCCGGACATGCGCGGCCTGGGCATTTTTGACGCGTGGACTATCCACAAAGGGGCTAACGTTGCGCGTTGTATTGGCGACATCGCCATCAGTTGGAATGGCAGCACGCTGGTCGGTTTTGAGAATCACGGCGGACGCACCTACCTCGGAACGGCAAAGCCGCTGGGAAAAGTGCTGAAAGGCTATGGCAATAATGCCGAAGATCACAGCGAGGGGGCCATCTACCGGAATGCATATGGCACGTATTTGCATGG
Organism: Ktedonobacteraceae bacterium; assembly: GCA_035534255.1. Lineage (GTDB taxonomy): Bacteria > Chloroflexota > Ktedonobacteria > Ktedonobacterales > Ktedonobacteraceae > CF-113. The sequence continues at coordinate 2,520 of DATLSI010000216.1, forward strand.
GTCGCTCTTACCGAAGAATCCGCATTTTGCCGATCACTTGCTGGCATTGGCGCTGCGGCGTTCCTACGGGTTGAGCGATGATGATCTAAAAAAAATCTTTCCCCGCTACGTTTTATTTCAAGAAGGGGCAGCGCGAGGAACGCGGGAAAAAAGACGCGTCGCCAGAAGGAATGGCGCGAACGGTTCGGTGAACGGCGATTTAGCAGTGCTACCCGCGCGCGCCGATCTGGATGACACGCTGGAATGGGAGGCCCATGCCTCAATGCTTGAACGTCTTGGATTGCGCCATGCGGCAGAAGCCGCGTTACGTCACAGGTAAGGGCAAGGATGGCCCTTGCTGGTGACCCAGGAAGGTCACATGAGTACTGATAGGTCTCTGGCACGATGTTCATTCTGCGGGAAACGCCCACCAGAAGTCAAAAGAATGGTAGCTGGCCCCGGAGCCGCCTACATATGTGATGTATGCCTGGCGTTATGCCAGGAGATTTTAGATGATCCAGCGCCGTTCTCACCTCGGGCGCTGGAACTGGCCTCGCGCCCGCCGGTCGTGATCGCCGCGCCGCAGGAACTGCCCGCGCCCTCTATGACGACCGCGAAGCAGGAACCGCTGCGCACGATCACGCTTGAAGTGGAAAAGAAGCAGCAGGATCAAACCCTCATGCTGCGCGAGTTGCAGTTATACCAGCAACATTTTGAACTGCATTACCTGTGGATTCGACCGCCGTTTAAGGCTGGCTTTGCGTTCGTTCCGCGCATCATCTTCCAACTTTCTGATAGGAATGGAAATCTGTGGGCGGGAGATCGAGGGGGGATGTTATTGGCGCGCGCGGAGCTGAGCAGCGATCCCAACCTGGCAGTCTACCAGGGAAATGCGCGCTTTAGTCCATTGTTCCCGGTTGATACGCGGCAGTTAACTATACAGGCCGCCGATCCACTGGGGCAATTCGAGCAACCAGCGCTGCTGCCCTGGCAATTTGAGATAACATTGTGACATACAGGGCGTCTAACCCTGGCGGTTGCCAGGATTAGACGCCCTGTATGTTATTCCGCTACTCCTTCGAGGGCAGGTACCAGGAGTCCATAACCGCCCTGAGCCAGGCGGTATATGACGTTGACACTGCCGGTTTCTTGATTATAGAACGGGTAGAAATCCAGGTGATCCTTCTCCATCTGCTCGATTACCTCGTGGTCGTCCATAGGCCGCGTGGTGATACGGCGAATCTCCATGACCTTTGACCAGATTTCTTCGTTGCGCTCCTCGTCTATAGAGACATCTACAAGATCATCGACACGCGATGGCTGGCGCTCCGTTTCTTCTTCTTCCAGCGTGGTGAGATCGCCTGAACGCGAAAGAGAGAGTATTTTCAATGGCGGGGTCCGGTACCTGCGCGAGGTCTGGCGGTCTTTCTGGCGGCCCAGTTGAACCGTGACTTTGTCCAGGACAAGATCAAGGGCCATATTCGCGTTGGCCGCGCTGGCTTCACTACGAATGGGGTGCGCGATATTAGAGAGCGCAAGTTGGACGCAGTAACGGTCATGCGCACTGCGCGTTTGTTCCTCTAAAACAGTCACCTCGATACGCACAACATCGTTTAAGAAGCGGGAAAGCCGTTGTACCTTGCGTTCGATATACTGGTGCAAACGGGGTGAGACATCCATCTGTTTCCCTTTAATAATGATTTGCATGGTTTGCCTTCTCTTTCAAATCCAACAACATGACAAAACCAGGGAACGTGAGATTTCAACGTCAGAATAGAAGGTAGGTTACATTTGTAATTATACCACTCACGCGGAATAGATAGGAGAGCAACATGAAAATCTTGTATAATTTTCTGCTACAGGCTACGCGGAAGTGTTGTTGTCAGGTGAACATTTTGTCACTTATTTGTCCCCACTATTCAGACAATGTTCATATCTTGATGGTAAGATGTATTATAAATTGCAGACAAATGTTACAATATTCTGTGGGAGGGCCTCAGGTATGACGCAGTTACCCAATGACCAACATATCACCTATCAATTGCAGTATCGCAAATGTGGCAAGTCATCATGCAGCACCTGCCGTGATGGTCAGGGACATGGACCTTACTGGTATGCCTATTGGCGCGAAGGATCGCGCTTACGGTCAGGCTACATCGGGAAAGTTTCACCCGAAGAGTCTACAAGCACGCAAATGGCTGTCGCCCACTGACCGTCTATGGCTGTTAGACTGTCCCGTTTTCTCTCAAGGTGTCTGATTGCTGATTTACGATGCATCTACCTACCTGTGGTAAAATGTGATTTACCATTGGGGCTGATAGATGCAAGAGGTTTTGTTTGAACGCCGCATTGGAGACTGGAGAGAGAAGCAGGATGAAATGTCCGTTCTGTGGAGGGAGCGAGTCACGCGTGAAAGACTCGCGTGACGTTGGTGATGCCATTCACCGCCGCCGCGAATGCGAGCAATGCAAGGGGCGCTTTAGCACCTACGAACGAGTTGAGAAGACGCAATTAATGGTCATCAAACGCGACCAGCGACGAGAGCCTTTCGATCGCCAGAAACTCTTCATCGGTATCAGCAAGGCTTGTGAGAAACGACCGCTATCGGTCAACGAGATTGAGAACGCGGTTGAAGAAATCGAGCAGGAAGTCTATAGCCAGGGCAAACAGGAAGTACCTGGTAGTGTCATAGGCGAGCTAGTGATGGATCACCTGCGCAAGATGGATAAGATCGCCTATATCCGCTTTGCCAGCGTCTATCGCTCCTTTGGTGACGTGGAAACCATGTTTGAGGAAATACAAAACTTGCTGAACCGGGAAAAAGGGGAACAGGTGTAAGAGAAATGCAGAGAGGCAGGCACAACCTGCCTCTCTTGCATTTCTCTTCTACTTTAGTTGTCGATTTTGCTTTCGAGCTTGCGCAGTCGCTTGCTGAGGACCGCCAGGAGTTGCAAGGCGATTTCGGGATGGTTGCGTACCGTCGCGCGAAACTCCCAGACTGGCAGGAGGAGAGCGTCTACATCTTCAATGGCTGTCACGGTGGCTGAACGGGGTAGATCATCCAGCAAAGCCATTTCACCGATCACGCTGCCGGGGCCGTAGACTCCCAGGTCTCCTTCCGCCCGATCAGGGTTATTCGTCAGTGTGATTTTGACATGACCGCTAATGATCACATATAACCCGACGCCAGAATCGCCCTGCTTGATTAACGCGGAGCCTGCGCTATATTTGCGTTCCTGACAACTTTTGGCCAGGGCCTGAAGTTCTTTTTTGTCCAGGCCGGAAAAGAGGTCAACGCGGGCAAGGGTGTCTTCATACATGAGGGTAACTCCTTTGCAAATATGCTGTAATGAACGAGATTATGATGCCCCTTTGTGTCTTGAGAGTATCTTACCACACGCTTCCTGTCAAGATTATTGCTCACCTCCTGCTTTGACTTTCTGCTGCCTACGAACTACAATAGACGCAAAGAGAGATACAAGATGTGTAAAATCGCGTTAATATTGGTGTATAGTACACGCGGCGCGATTCTAAGGATAGATGGATATGGCAGCACAGGATGTTAAAGCGGCAGAGAAGCGTTTTCAGGATGGCATCGATGCCTGGCAGGATGGCAAACTGGATGTGGCGATCGAGGCTTTCAACGACGCGGAAATACGTTTCCGGTTAGCCGGTGATTTCAAGCGTGCCGGAGACAGCAGGGTATTGATGGCTGATGCGCAACGTCAAAATAACATGCTCGAACAGGCAACTAATAGCTACCAGAAGGCCATAAAGTTGTACCAGCAGGCACAGCGGCCTTCAAGCGAGGCAAGCGCCGCGCTTGCGCTGGGTCACGTCGAGCGACAACAGGCACACCTTGACTATGCGCAGGAAGCCTATCAGAAGGCGTGGAATCTCTATGTAACGCTGGATGAGGCACGAGGGTTAGGCAATGTGGCGCTGGCATCAGGACATATCGAGATGCAGCGCGGGCGTATGGAAGCGGCGGCTGAACATTATCAGAAAGCGACAGCATATTATGCCGGTGCGCATGATAGCACCAACGAGGCAGATGCGCGCCGCAGCCTGGCTGACGTGCAGCGACTTAGCGGCCACTACGATGAAGCCAGGGCAGAGTACCAGCGCGTGCTGGGGGTATACCGCGCCAGCAGGGATAGCTTCGGCGTGGTGGACGCGCTGCTTGGACTGGGGCGCATCTCTATCGACCAATTGCGCCTGGACGAGGCAGCCGAAACTTGCGCGGAGGCTATCAAGATGGCGCGCTCCATTGAATACGAACTGGGAGAAGCAGATGGCAATCTCGGTCTGGCGGAACTGTCCCTGCTGCGCAATCGTGTTGACCAGGCGCTGACAGGCGCGCAGGTGGCGCAACAAAAGTATACCGATATGCGTAATGCATTAGGGACGGCTCACGCAAACCATTTGCTGGGAGAAATAAACCTGCGGCGGGGACAGCTTTCGTATGCCAGTGGCATGCTGGAACGTTCCTTGCGTACCTATAAAGCTATCGCGTATCGTATCGGGCAGGCAGAGACAGCGGCAGCGCTGGGTGAAGCGCAATTGCTGCGTGGATTCCTGTCGAGCAGTCTGAAGAGTTTTGAAGAGGCGCGTAAACTGGCGAACGCGCTCCACAATACCCCTGTTGAATGCGCCGCGTTGCGCGGGATGGGTGACGCCTATAGCCGCCAGGGACGCACGACGCAGGCGGAAGACAGTTACAGGCAAGCGCAAAAACTGGCCGGGTCGCTGGCCTCACCGGTCAAAGCGCGCGTGATGGCAAACATCGCGGTACGGCTGGCGCGCCTGGCCCTCTTCAATGGACGCCTGGGCGATGCTTACACATACCTGGACTCCGCGAAAGTCGTGCAGGTAGAAATCGACCCGCCATCGCAGGTACATCCATTGACCTCGCTTGTTCAAGGACAGTGGTGGCTGACGCTGGGTGATTTTGCCCGGGCTGAGGCGCGCTTCAGCGAGGCACACAACGAGGCCGAGGCACAGCAGGAACCATTACTGGGCGCGGAAAGCCTGCTTGGATTGGCTCAAACACGCCTGGCACGTGGTGAGGTGGATGCGGCAGCCAACACGTTTCGCGCGGCTGGCCGCCAGTTTCAACTGCTGGAAAGTACCAGCGGAGACGGGCTGGCGATGCTGGGAGTCGCGCAGACGCTCATCGGGCAACAGGCATGGGAGCAGGCCAGAGAACACTGCGAAGGGGCATTGACGCGCTTCCAGCAAAGTGATGACCAGGTGGGGCAGGCTGACGCGCTGTTCACGTTGGGGCTGGCACGGCGCGGCACTGACGAAACGGAGGAGGCGGAAGAGGCAGCCAGCCATTTTGAACAGGCGTTGGCGCTTTACTCGCAGCAACAGCAGCCGCTTGGTGAAGCTGACGCCCACTATGAGATAGCGGGTATCTCTTTAGAACAAGGCAACCTGGAACGGGCGCAACGCGCATTTGCCAGCGCGGTTGCTCTTGTCGAGCGGGTGATGAATACCCTGAGCCTGCCTGAGCAGCGACGCGCCTTCCTCAAGCAATACGCGGAACTGTACGCGCAGACCGCCATTACACAGGTGAGAGACGAGCAATACGCGCAGGCAAGACAAACGTTAGCAACATACGCGCAGCTGGCCGGGTCGTCTGCCACTGTGAGAGACTATATCAATGCTTATGAAGAACAGGTCCCTGTTGCCGGTGAAGAGCTAGCCGAAGCGGAGATAGGCGCGAATAGAGAGTTTTTGAAGCGTTTGAACCAATTACTTAAAAGTCTTTAGAAAGTGCAGGAGCTGTGAATGATTGCCGGTATCAGGGCAAATTCCAGGGCGACCGCGAGGGTAAGCACTGGAAAGCTTGCTCTTCACTCTTTTAAGACATATTATGATGGAGACAAATACCTATGCTCAATCTGGATGAAAGAACCGCTACGACTGAGAGGATTTCGTCATGACGATACGATTCTTACGTGGTGATCCACAGGCTCCCAAAGGCCATGCCATTTTTATCGCGCGCAGTACCGCCGACTCACGCAAGGTGCTGGCGACTTATTGTGTTGTTCCCCCGACTCCCCTGTCGCTCGCGAAATACCTGCCCTCATTTCTGGCTTCGCAGTTGTCGCAGGAGGATTTGCAGGATGCGACCAATGTGCCTGTGATGCCGATTCCACCTATGCTCGAAGAGGGAAGCACGCTGGAACAACTGGAGATACTGGCGGAACGACGCGCTGATGACATGGTTGACCTCGGCCCAATCAATCCCAGGGATGAAGGGGCGCGTATGCAACTGGTGGCCCAGGGCTGCCAGGAGTATGGCCAATTTTATGTTAGCTATGCCTCGACTTTCGCGAAGCCAGGCGCGATTGAGTCACCGGTGAGAGAGAATGTTCCACTGGATGACCTGGACACCGAAGAACTGCTGCTCCAGACTATGAATGACCGCCAACGCCTGGCAGAACTGGGTAAGCTGGTGGGGGTAGCGCGCTATGCAATCGAAGGGCATGATACCACTCTGCTGCAAGAAACCCGCAACCGCATGACGCATATTGCCAGGCTTATGCCAGAAAAATACCGCAGCTCTGAGTTGATCGCAGCCGCGACTGATACAGGCGAGCGGGGTTCGCGTCTTGCTCAATTGTATCTCGAACGTGGTTATAAACTGCTTGACGAAGAATACGCGGATATCCCCGGCATAGAGCGCACCATTCGGGAATTACAAAATTAGTTGCATCCGCCCGCCCGGGTTGGATAGAGGATTGAAAAAGATATGGCAACTGTAGGAATGAATACGGATATAACGTCACTCGTGAATGCGATCGTCGCAGGCGATGCAGATCAGATAACGGGTGTCGCGAACGAACTGGTAGACGGAGGAGCGGGAACCAGCGAGCTGATCGGGCGTATCGGCACGATTGTCGCGCATAGTGATAGCGAGGGCCATGTGATGCTGACCCTCGCGGCGGCCAGCATGATGGCACGCTGGTTCGTTTCCCTGCAACACACCTTAGGTCAGGACCCGATAGATCACCGGCCAGAACTGCCTTTACTATTACAGGCCGCGGCCGTAGCTACGCCCGCCGTGCAAGCCGACTACAAAGCTCAGAAACAGGTAAGCTATCCAGAACCACTTTTCCCCAGTGAGTTAGCGGAGGGGCAAACCGTCAACTCGGCCCTGACCAGGGCTATTTTTGAGAACGACACACTCACGGTAGAGCGCTTGCTATTTGGACTTTATGGTACAGGCGCGGATTATCGCACGATGTGTATTCGTGTCTACGACGCTATTTCCACCACTTTTCAGCGTGCCGGACATCCATTCATGTTCGCGGTGCGAGGTTTCCAGCTGCTTGATGCCATTGAATGGGGAACGCGCGCGCCTGATATCCTGCACTGGCTCGCGCCACATCTTCCGGTGCATACACAAGAGCCAACCTGGGTTGAGACGATACGCGGATTCCTCGCCGAACCGTCGCACAGCCTGGCAAGCTACCGCACTCGCCTGGCAGCGCCCAAAGAAGAGCAAGCGCTGCCACTACGCCGTCTTATTTTGAGCGATGCCAGTATGCCGCAAATCTGCCAGGGAGTCTACGACGCGCTTATGAAGAACGGTGCATCTTCGCGTGGTATCGGTTCGGTGCTCGCGCTGACCGCGACCGATCTGTTACAGCAAGTCGGGTTTGGAGACAACGATGATTTTGTGACAGCCGCGCATGGCCTGCTCTACGCCTCAGCCGTGCGCAACGCAGTGACGCAGGTGCAGGAGGTTGAGGCACTGCCTCTGCTATTTACGGCTGCCTGTTACCTGCACGCGCTGCATACTGAGCAGCCAGCGTCGACGGGTACAGCGCAGGCTGGTACGCCTCATTCTACTGTCCTGGGCGGCGGTTTGATCGCCCCATCACTGATCGAGACGCTTGCCGAACAACTGGGCGCGCGGGACCTGAACGGCGCGTTCGCAACGGCTCACCGCTACGTCTTACTTGATCACGATGCGCGCGCTATGTTCGCCATCATCGCGTTGGCAGCCACGCGCGGGGATGCTGCCGCCGACCAGGGCCACACCCTGCAAATTGTACAGGCGGCTGGCGAAGAATATCTGGCCTGGCCCGCCGCGCTGCGCGACACCAATATCGATGGGTTGCTGCACGTCGCATTGCGTGCCGTCACGCGACAATAACGAAGTGGATGTGGCGTGATGGCAGGGCGATCCGCGTGGACCGTCCTGCCATCACGCCACATCCACTTCTTTTTTATTACTGGGAATGCCTGGTGGAGATGTCTTTTGGTGAGAAGAAGAGGATACTATGCGCAAATTTATGTTTATCATTATGTGTATGTTGATGCTCTTACTAACGTCGTGCAGCTTATTTGGCGGCAATAGCGCGCCTCAAAAGCCTAAAGTGGTGAAAGCGCCGCCAAATAAACAGGTATTTATCGATCCTATGACGGGTATTTCTGATATTCCCACTCTTGATCCCGCGCTAGCCTATGACGCACAATCGATCACTGCTATACAGATGGTGTTTACCGGACTGGTGCAACTCAACGATCAGCAGCAGGTGGTAGGACAGTTAGCGCAGAACTGGAGCGTCAGTCCTGATGGTTTGAGATGGACGTTTCACCTGAAGAAGAAGCTGAAATTCAGCGATGGAACGCCGCTGACTTCGGCTGATGTGGCCTACAGCATAGACCGGGCATTGCAGCCAGCCACCAAATCGACGGTTGCCCCGATTTATCTCGGTCTGATCCGCGACTCCGATAAGCTGCTGGGCGGGAGCATTACCACGCTCATCAACGATAGCTTGATTACTCCCGACCCGAATACGATCATTATTCAGACGAAGGTGAAAGCGGCCTATTTCCTGGCAATGCTTACCCATCCCACTTCTTATGTGGTTGAGAAGCGGCTCATCGAAACTTATGGCTCGACCTTTACCGATCACCTGGTGGATGGAGGGGGCGCGGGGCCGTTCCGCGTCTCGCAGTACATTCATGGGAAAGAGATCGACTTTGTCCCGAACCATTATTACTACGATGCGCTGCCACAGCTTGAAAAGGTGGTCTTTCCATTCTATACAGAGGATGCACCCGCCTATAACGCTTACCAGAAAGGCACAGTCGATGTTACGGGGGTGCCAATCTCCACCTTCGCCAACGATAAGAAACGCCCGGATTTCCACCAGGTGCCGCAATTGTGGATCAATTACTATAGCATGAACTACCTGGCCAAGCCATTCGACAACCTCCAGATACGACAGGCCTTCGCGCTCGCCATCGATAAAACGGCCATTGCCGACACGGTATGGGATGGGACCGTCATCCCTACCAACCATATCGTACCGTCCGGCATGATTGGCTATAACCCGCAACTGACGGGACCTGATGGTACGCAAAATCTGAGTGGAAATGCGACACTGGCAAAATCGCTGCTGTTGAAAGGGTTGCAAGAGGAGGGATGGTCAAGCATAGCAAAGATGCCGCCCATCAAACTGACCTACGCGAGTGGGGTGAGCGACTTCGATCAGGAAGTCACCGCCATGATTGGCATGTGGCAGAATGCGCTAGGCGTTACCGTAACGGCTGATCCGGTTGATTATGCTACACTGCTTGCCAGGGTAACGGCGGCGACGAACAATGCGCAGGGCATTCAAATGTGGGGCCTGGCGTGGGTGGCCGAATATCCCGATCCACAGGACTGGTTAACGCGCCAGTTTGACGCGGGTGTGCCGAACAACAACATGAACTATGGTCAAAACTCAAACAGCGATGCAGCGCAACAGCGCGCCACCCAGCAACTGTTAGAGAGCGCGGATGCGAATTTCCAGGCTCAGGCTCGCCTGCAAGCCTATCAGAAAGCTGAACAGCAGTTAGTAAACGACGTGGCTTGGCTGCCAATGGAGCAGGTGACGCAGGTATACCTGCTCAAGCCTTATGTAATTGGTATGGTGAATAATGCACAGGGGATGATTCCGCCCGATGACTGGGCTTCTATCTATATTGCCCAACATTAACGCGAGTGCCCAACATTAACGCGAGTGCCCAACATTAACGCGAGTGCCCAACATTAACGCGAGTGCCCAACATTAACGCGCCAGGGCGGGGGCAAGCCCCGCCTTTCACTAGTAGGTTTTTTTGGAAAAGGAGGAGAACGCGCCCACACCCATAGCCCAAAAAGGGAAAAAGAGTGTGGAGACTGATTTTTGCTGCTACGATAGAAA
>DATLSI010000217.1:0-10773 GCA_035534255.1 Ktedonobacteraceae bacterium
TGCCGCAAGAAAGGATGACTCATGACGATTCGTCTCGGCTTGATCGGCGATTATGATCCCCAGGTCAAAGCACACGTAGCTATTCCAGCAGCGGTGGCTCTGGCGGCCCGCGATCTGGACTGCCAGATAGAGATCACCTGGTTGCCAACTCCTCAGTTAGCGCATGAGGTGCAACAGCAACTCAACCGCTATCAGTGCCTGTGGGCCGTGCCTGCTACGCCGTATGCCAGTATGGAAGGCGCGCTCAACGGCATTCGGTACGCGCGCGAACAGGCGCTTCCGTTCCTGGGAACCTGCGGCGGCTTCCAGCACCTGCTCATCGAGTTTGCTCGCAACGTGCTGGATGTCCCGACCGCCGATCACGCCGAGTCTAATCCTACAGCCGAGGCGCTGCTGGTGACGCCGCTGATCTGCTCGCTGAATGAACGGACGGAAACCTTGACCTTGCTCCCCGGCTCCCGCGCAGCGGCGATCTATGGGCAATGCGAGATTGTGGAAGCCTACGGTATCTGCAACTATGGTCTGAACACTGCATGGCAGTCACTTCTAGAACAGGGCGGCTTGCGCGTGAGCGGCGTAGATAGCGCGGGCGAGGCATGCGTGATTGAACTCACGCCACATCCCTTTTTTCTGGGAACGTTATTCCAACCTGAACGTTCCGCGTTTCAGCACCGGGTCCATCCTCTCATCAAAGCCTTGCTCCAGGCGGCCAGGGAGCGCTAATCCTCGTAAAGCGCCGGGATACATACGACTTCCCGGCGTTGTAACGGCGGGTTGTTTCGCGCAAGGGGTGTTACACAGAGGAGGCATATGATCCTGATCGAGAGTATTGCCAACCACCTGGAACTTGTTGACCTCATCGCGCAGTGGCACTTTGCCGAGTGGGGACATCTCGACCCACGCGGCACGCTGGCAGGATGGACGGAAGGCTTACGCCGCCGCACGAACCGCGAGCAGATTCCCACCACCTACGTGGCTCTGGAGGGAAATGAACCGCTCGGCTCGGTGACATTAGTAGAGCATGACATGCGAACTCACCCCGATCTGTCGCCGTGGCTGGCCGGCGTCTATGTGACATCTGAGCGCCGACATCAGGGTATCGGTAGCTTGCTGGTACGCCATGCCGTGCATCAGGCCGCTCAGATGGGCGTGACACGTCTCTACTTATATACGCACTCCGCCCGTGCATTCTATACAAAGCTGGGATGGCGCTTCCTGGAGGAAGATGTGTATGAGGGACAGCCTGTGGCGATCATGATATGGAAATGACCGATGCACTCTCGATCGTCGCCGCCACTGCTTCAGTTCAGTGAGATTAGCTCGATGATGTAGCGCGTACTTTATCATACCGCAGACTCTCTCACTTGAAACCGGATGATCCCATCTTCATCTTCTTCTCCCTCTGGCAAATCAGATTCCACGATCTGACCAGCCTCCATGCGAACATGATAGCGGAATGCTTCGCGATCAAAAGCATGATAGTGTGAGATCAAAACGACCTGGTTGAATTGCTGGGCAATCGTTCCGGTCGTGAGAAGTTCTACGAGAGCCTGGGCGCGTTGGGCGTCGAAGGCGCTGAGCGGCTCATCCAGGAAGATGAACCCTGGAGCTACTCCCAGTTCCTGTGGCAGCGTGGCGAGCGCAAACGCTAAACGCAACGCCAGCGAACATTGATCGCGCGTGCCGCCTGAAAAGATATTTTTGGCAACGAAGCGCCCGGCAGCCGGATCCCAGACACGGATGCGATAATCCATTCCTTCCTGTTGACCATTGCTGTCCTCTGGAGTCAGCCGCACGTCACGATACCGCCCGCCCGTCAACTGCTGCAAAAGTGGCTGCATATTGCGTTCTGTGATCGGCAGGACACGGCGCGCAATTCGCTCATTCGTCTCGCCAAGCAGTCGTGTTGCCCAGGTACAAACTTCGCGCTCTTCAATCAGCGTATCAACCCTTTGCTGGCACTCTATAATATCCAACGGTGTTCCAGGATGTTGGAGTTCTCTGGTCAATTGCTGCTCTTGCTGGCGCGCTGCAAAGAGTTGATGACGCGTGCGTTCAAGCTTTTCTTGTACCAGAGGTTCATCATTCGGCGAGACCAATGCTGTCAGCGGCCAGCTCGCAATCACACTCTCATAGGTATAATCTGCTGGATAGGCGATGCCGCGCGACGAGAAGATAGCGGCAATGGCCTTCCGACTTATCCGCATATCACTCTCCGCACTATCCCTTTGCTGCTTTATACCGCCCTGCTCGTCGAGCGCTGCATCCAGGCTTCTCCTTGTACCCTGCTCATCCAATGTCGTGAGGATAGCGACGATTCTTTGCCTGATTTGACCAAACGCCGTAGATAGCGATTGTTGATCCAGGAGAGAAATGGGAGCGTTGGATAGCTGGGGGAAAATGGGCAGATCAGGAATAGCCAGACGGTTCGCATCGGCGAGCAGTTCTCCGAGTGCAGTTGATGCAGCAGTTAGTAAACTGGTGAGAGTATTTTTTCGCGTTGTACGTTCTTCCTCACGCGATGGACGTGCTACTAACTGTTTTTCTAATATCTGCACTCGTTCTTTCGCTCTTCCCCACTCAGGCGCTACCTCCGCTTCACTATGGAGGTTGAGCTTCTGTAGCAATGGATAGGTTACTTCCTCTTGTTGGCGGCTGAGCTTTTGAGCCTCGGCCAGCTTGTCTTTCGTCTGCACTACCTGCCCTACCGGGTCGCTGGCTTTGAGCGTGGCAATCCTCTCCCATGCTTGCTTCAGCGCTTCATCCGCTCTCATCCTATCAGATTCAGCCTCTTGCATGAGCCTTTCTGAACCTCCTTCTTGCTGCCTTTGAGCTTCCCTGGCAGCGCGTAATTCGGCCTGGCATGTGGCAAGCAGTGTATCTACAGCATTACTCGTAACCGGCCACGGAGCAACTCCCGCGATAGATGCTCTCGCTTGCTGTTCCGCTGCTGCCACGATCTGTTCCTGCTGCGCTGCCTGCGCCTTCAAGCGACCTGCCAGTTCCGTCGGGTTGCCCGACTGTAGCGCGAAATTCCAGTTTTTCCTGCTTTCTTCGGCGGCAAAGCGGGCTTGTTTGAGTTGTTCCTGCAAGCGAACAAGGGTATCTCTCGCGATCTGGGCAGTTTCTTGTAATGCATGTTGTCCCTGCATAGCGCCGGGACGTTGTTGTAGTTCCTGTAGGAGACTGCGACCCGCCTCCAGTGTTGTTGGTACAGCAAAACCAGCAGTCTGGAGTCGCTGCTCGTGCTGTGTCACCGCAGTGGGATCGCCGCCCGCTTCTATCGCTGCCTGACGCTGCATATCCAGGCGCTGAAGTTCCTGGCTGCGCTGTGCTACGATAGTGGATTGCAGTTGCAGTGCCTTTTTTGATCGAAAGAACCATATCCATGCAGCAATAGACCCGGCTAGAAACAGAACGAGGATCGCCAATGCAGGGAGCCAGAGAATAGCCATGACCAGCGTCAATACGGTTAGCGCAGCGAGAGCTATTCCTACGAAGAGCGGTGTCCGGGTCTTTGTCCGCATGACGCCCAGCGCTGTTTCAGCCTCTTGATGCCTGGTAAGCAGAGCAGAACGTTGCGTCTCGTATCCGTTCAGGGCCATCTCAACGCCTTTTAGCCTGACCCATGCCGTTAATGCCTCAAGCGCTGAAGCCATACGGGCGCTATCAGTAGCCCGCTGCATTTCCTGCCCAGCATGCTGTTCAGCAGCTTCCGCCTGCTGCACTTCAGTCTCTCGTTGCTGCACCTCCATCTGGAGTTTGAGGAGAGCCTGCTCTTTCTCTATTTCTCCATTGATTACCTGTCGCGTAGCCCGCAATTGTTCAGATGCTGCTTCCCACTGCTTTACCAGATGCAGCACCTGCTGTATCTGGGTTTGCCGCGCGTCCAACTCGCTTGCTTGTTGTAGAGTGCGCTGCCGGTTTACCTCGGCTTCCTGACGACGTTGCTTGACGCGAGCCTGGGCATGAGACAATTCCTCTTCTCTTTGTTGCTGTGCATCCTCCGCTTGCTCAAGTTCTTTGAGGCGACGTTGAGCCTCGCGGACAGCGTCTTCTGTTTCCTGTACGCGCTTTCTTGTCTGCACAGTTTGCGCCACTGCCTCTGCTGTGGCAGACATGTCGTTCAAGTGCGTTCGCGCCTGGGGAAGTTCGCGCTTTTCAATAGTATCTAGCCGGACAAGTTCCTGAACAGCGCGATCAAACTCGATGCGAGCGTTGGACGCATCCGCTAGCTGACGATTAGCCTGATCGCAGCGACCCAGATACTCTTTGAGCGTCGCACATCGGCTCAGACACGCGCGCGCTTGCTGAACACGGATCGCGCATTCCGCCAGACGTTTCTCAATACCTTCTTTCTGAATGTCCAGATCGGCCAAAAGCGTTGTCTGGATGGCGACTTTCACGGCGTCCAGGCGCTCCGCCAGTTTAGCTTCTTCAGCAGAAGCTGCACACGCTTCGGCCTGAAACTGTGCCAGCTTCAAAAAACGTTCTGCCAGATTCAGCTCATCCCGTCGTTCGCGCCGAAATTTGAACTGGTCCATCAGCATAGTCAGCCGCTCCAGGCCCAGCAGTTTTTGAATGGCCTGTTTTCGTTGCTCCAGTGAAAGCGCCTCGATACGTCCCAATTCTTTCTGCTCGACGAAGCAGGAGTTACGCAGACTATCCCCATCCAGATTCCCCAATTCTTTGAGGATACGCTCATCAACAGCTCTCACACGATTGATCGTTTCTGGCTGCATTCCTGGCCGCTGGATAGTCAACGTCGCCTGCTGCGCTTTTCCTCGCTCAAAGCTACGAAAGATCGTCAATACTTGCTGGCCTACGTTGAATACCAGTTGCACAGTCGCTCTCGCCTGACCATGCTGAATCACTTCGTCTCGCTTTGCAGAAGCATCCTCTCCGACCAGAGGCTTTCCATAGAGCGCAACATAGACGGCCTCAAAAAGCGTTGACTTTCCCGCTTCGTTAAAACCCTCGATCAGAATGCTGCCGCGTTCAGGAAATGCCAAAGCCACCGAACGCAGGCTCTTGAAATTGTTTGCTTCCAGGCGTTTCAATGTGATCATTGATCGGCCTCCCTTCCAGCAAGCTCGTCATAGCGATCAAGGACGCGCTGGCGCGTTTTGGTCAACAGCGCTCGCGCATCCGGCGTGTCAGCCTGTTCCATCCATTCCTGGGTAATGGCTTCAAGCACATCGCGAGGAGCAATGCGCTCGCCTCGTGCTACGTCATTGTGTAAGAACTCGTTCGTTAACAGTAAGCGGCTTTCGTCAACCTCAAACGAGAAGGCGCGCTGCTGCCCATACATCCAGATGCTGCGTACATCAAGCGCGTGATATTGCTCGCGCGTAGTCGGCCCTTCCAGGGTAAGTCGAACCATCGCGTCTTCTGTGCAATACGGCTCCACCTGCTGGAGGATACGCTCTGTTATGGGAAGCGCAAGAGCTTCACCCGGCAGTACCTCTTTTCTTCCCAGCTCGGACGCATACTCAGGTTGTGCCGCTCCATCGGAACGCTGTGGAGGCCAAAGTTCGGTTGTACGTATCGTGATAACGTGGCGTGGTTGAGGCTTAATCGGTATGTGTTCAGCGTGACGAAGACCGTCGCCGGTAAACTCAAAGTAGACAAAACCTGTTTTGTCCTCGTCCTGGCCGAACTCCATACGTTCGGTCGCGCCGCATACTACTATGGCTTTGTCAGCAATCGAAAAGCGAGCGTAGGCATGGACATGACCGGCCAAAACAACACGGAAGCCAGCAAACCGGGCCAGGCTGCTGCGCCGAACGAACGTTTCCATTTCACCGGGAAAAGCATGGCCCTCGATAGCCGAGTGCAGGATCAAGATTCCCAGATCGGCGCTGGCAACCATGTCGCCAGGATCGATAATTTGCACATGATCGAGTGGATCACCACCAGGAGGGATACCTGGGTGATAACTGAGACCGGCAACGGCTACTCGCAGTCCATCTATATTACATTGTATCGGCTCCAGAAAGTCAGACGAGCCGAAGTAATGCATTGCGCCTAACTGATGATAAATACTCTGGGGAGCAACACCACCTTGCTCAGTCCTTTGTCGCGGTGTATCATGGTTGCCGCTGACGCCGAACACCTGGATACCTGCTGATCGCAGACGCATCAGTTGTTCCGCGACAAATTTGCGTTCCTGGTTGCGTGGATCAGTACTGTCAAAGAGATCGCCTGCCTGGATGAAGAGATGCGCTTTGCGTTCAATAGCTGCATCTACCGTTTGTTTGAACGCCATGCCCAGCCGCTTTCTTCGTTCAGTCAACTTCGTTGGAGAAAGCTTCGGGCTGTACGCCGAAAGGTGATTATCGGCAGTCAGAACGACCCGTATACAATCATTCATCTTACCACTCCTCTTGCTGGCGTGGTGTGACAGCCTGGCTGCGAACTTGCGCGGTCACACGGGCGGCAGCAACATCTTGCCTGGCTCGTTTCAGTTCATCGACAATATCGATGTCGCTACCTCCTTCGGCTGATAGTCGCCCGATGATGCGTACCATGACTGGAATGCGCGTCAACTGGCCTAACACAATGGCCTCGCCTTTGTTCAATCCTGGCAAATCGTCAAGCAATTCTGCCGAGATAGCTTCGGATGCTTTCTGTACCGCGCGCTGATCGTCCGGGTTCGTTAACTGCATGATGATCTGGCTCCCACACTGAGAAAGCGCGTCCGGGCTAATCTTACTGGGGCGCTGAGTGATCAACGTGAGAAAGACGCGAAATTTCCGTCCCTCAGCGGCGATGGTGTTGATAATGCGGCTGGCGCGGGTCTGGCCGTTGGCCGGAATCAGGTTATGCGCCTCCTCCAGCACGATGAAAACGGGATGATGAAGTTGCCCCGTAATAGCTCGCTTCCAGGTCTCGCGCAGAATGCGTTCGGCGGCATAGGCCGCGACCACCTTGTCCGCTCCGGCAAAGTCGAGGACGGTGAGCCGTTGTGGTTGTAACAGTTCCTGCATAGCAACATCGTGATAATCCCAGATGGGGAAACGCCGCAAATCTTCGATATACTGAGCAGCTTTACGCGCGGCGCGTTTCTCTTCGGCGCTGAGTGCTTCTTCCTGAGTCGCATTCTGGCCTGAACTCTCTTCTCCCTCGTTAGTGCTGCCAGCAAGATTTTTCAATGCGGCGATCAACTCCTGGGGCCGGTAATCCGCGCCTTCTTTTTGGAGCTGCTCGCAGGCGCGTTCAATCGCTCGACGCTGATTCGATGCCCTCTCAGAAATACCTGCGAGATCGGCGATCTCATCATGATCCAGTTCGGCAAAGCGGGCTGTAAAGGAGCGTACATCGCCAATGAGCGCGTCGGGGAAACGTCTTCCTTGAATGCCAGGAATACGATAGATCAAGACGTCATCGGCAAAGGGCGTTTTTTCCGCGCTATGGTATGGACGCTGTTCCTGCCCCGCCTGTTTACGTAGCTGAACATAGTCAGAATTGGGATCAAAGACGAGGATGGTTGCTCCCTGTTGCAGGAGGCTCTCGAAGAATTTGCCAGCCAGGTAGGATTTTCCTGCGCCCGTCTGAGCAATAACTGCCAGGTGGCGGCGCAGCCCATTCGGATCGAGCAAGACCGGAACGCTTGATCGATTAATGAGCGTCCCAATGTGTACGCCTGCCGCTACATCTACGCTGAAAAACTGATGCAAGAATGCGTCGGCGGCCACGTAGACGGTGCTGCCTGGAATGGCGGCGCAGCGGGGGATACGGACGACGCCGTTTGCGAGATAACCAATGACGCGCGCTCGCCCGTACATCTTTGGCTGCGGCGCATACGCGCCTCGCAGGATCGCCATCGTCTCATCATATGTGAGACTATCAGAAAGAATTGACGAGCCGATGCCAATCTCAACCACCTGAGCAAGGATGTCTACGGAATTCCCCGCAACGCCGTTCGAGGAAAACTCGCCACTTCCCTTCTCCTCTACGCCTGGAACCACGAGATATTCTAGTCTCGGTGGTAGTAACTCTCGGCTGCTGACAAATGTGAACTCCAATGGACTGGTTTCACCGACGATAAAGCCTGCTTCAGGACCACAAATGGATAGGTTAGTGTCTTGCATCCCTCACTCACTCCTCATACCGAATTATGGATGCGTCATTCCAAAATAGTTAGCGATTAAAGCGTCTTGTTGATCGATCATACTGAATGGGGTATCCCACCTGGCGTCGTAATACTGGAAGATAAACATGATCAACAGTCTCCGCACGGAGGCGAACCTCTTGATCGACAACATATAGCGCCGCATTATACACCGAAAGGCCACCATAATCGTCCACGAGATGCCGAATCACCGGTAACGCCGTGGTATATGATATCAATGCCTGAGCAAAATCAAGTAAACGCAAGTCGCTCCGGCCAAATGTACTGGCCGGAGCGTCTACACGAAGAACATCTTCTCCAGGAGCCAGGCGCACATAAAATGTCCCTATCGCAGGCGCAGCAAGTAACCGCTCTTGCAATGGGGTTAATCGCGTCGCCATCCTCTGCTGAGCAGAAGAAAGCGCCGACTCATAAACAGGCTGTTTTACTTGCAGGGCTAGCTGAGCTACCACCTGGGCGCTGGCGCGACCGAAGGAGGCCGATCCCAGCAAGACCGGATCGGTCAGTCCACTGCCATTTGTCCAGCGATGTAAAAGTTCTCCATCCGATGGAAGTTTATGCATGTCCCGTCTTCTATTTTGTTCCTGCTCAAGCCGGACCAAAGTAGCACCGCTCACTTCTGCATCCTGTATATCTGCATCCAACGTCTGTACAGCATCTGCCTGATAAGAAGTGGATATCGGTGAAGAGTTCCTTTGTTCAAGGATGGCACGTCCCAAAACTGTCGCTCGCGTTCTCTTAGCAAGACCCAGCAAAAGAATATCGCGTCTCTGACAAAGAGCGAAGAGTTCGAGGTACTGTTCCAGCACTCTGAGCGGGAAATGCTCATAGCCACCGATGGCGAGATTGTAAAGCAAATAGGGAAGATCGGAGTAGAGCGAACCATCAAGAAGCAGGATTTTGCCAGCGCCGCTCTGTACAAATTTGAGCGCAAGATCAAGTTCAAGTGAACGCATTAAGAGTGAAGCACAACGATCAACCGCTGGACGCTCGATCTCTCCGCGCAGCAGAAGAGTATCAACAGCGGATTGTCGAAAGCCACCCGGCCCAATCAGCAAGGCTTGCGCGACAATCCAGTCCGCTCCAAAATTCAAGGCACGTATGGCATGTGAACCGTCTATCGCTGCGACAAGTGCTCTCTCCTGATCCCCATTGATTCTCAGTTCAAGTGGATGCCAATGGGCCTGTATCCCAGCCGCGAGAAGGGATTCGACCTCGTCGCGGGGTTCAATTGACAGCCCGGCTAGAAACTCTTCGCGCCGCTGAAAAATAGACTGAGCCACCAGATCGGTAAATGAAGCCATGCTCTCTTCCTATTCCAGGCCGGATAGAATGAGCGCCACAGATATGTTTTACTCATTACCCCACATGTGAGAACAAATGAAGCCCCTATTGAGTCCAACAAAGAGATGAAAATCTACTCCCTACAAAATATATCGGAGATGTTGTATCAAGCAATAGCTTATCACAGCAGTCAATATATAACCACATCGTGACTTGATCCTGATAGGTCGCTTCGCGAAAAACGACAGCATTTGTCGTCGTTTTGACTCGTTTGCGGCGAGAACACCTTCGCTGATAGCAGCGACTGTCGTCATACAGACGACATATGCCTACCGGAAAAGGGCCACGTTCTCTTTTTGACGACAAGGATCAAGAACGGTCTTCGCAGAGAATATGAAGATATCTTGTATAAATGCATCTTCTGCCGCTATTTCATGTATTGCTCTCTCACGACATACACCAATTTGGTGTCCGCGAAACTCAGTATGAGATCGGCCTGTCAGGCCGGGTCACGGCACAATTTGGGATTGGCCTTCTTGTTGAAGTATTCAATACCATGGTCACTCTTTGCCCTGGTTGCTCATGCTTCAAATTGGATCGGCTTGCTGACCTGACTCGCGCTCATTGATGTTCGAAGGCCAGCCGCGCCCCAAGCGCAAGTAACACGACACCTGTTACTCCTTGCAGCAGAGTACGGACGCGGGTGCCAAAACGGCTTTGCCCGGCCCGACTGACCAGATACCCATAAAGGGTGAGCCAGCCCAGCAGAATCGCTTCATAGGCCAGCAGCATCAGCAACAAGCGGAGTGGAGGATCGCCTGGATGGATAAATTGGGGCAACGCTGTAACAAAAATCGCACCAGCCTTCGGGTTGAGCAGATTGTTCAGGAGCCCTTGTCTGAAAGCAACAGGTTTACCGATCAGCGTTACTTGCGGATCTGGGGGCGTTACGGTGGCCGACCTGTTGCGCTGGAAGCTTGAGATCAGGCTTCGTAGGCCGAGATACCCCAGGTAGGCCGCCCCGACGAACTTCAAGAGCGTGAAGGCGACGGCTGACTCTTCAAGAAGGACCGCGATGCCGAACATCGACGCCAGCGCCCAGATGAGACTTCCCACCCCGATGCCCAGGGAGGTGAAAGAGGCCGCTCGTCTTCCGGCGAGGAGCGCGTTGCGTGTGACCAGCGCGGTATCTGGCCCCGGCGTCAGAATGAGTAATGCGGCTACAGCCAGATAGGCTCCAAATCTCGCGTCGAAAAAACTCATCTCAAATTCTCCTCAGTGCAGAGAAGCACTTCTCTCAAGATAGGCTGATAGGCAAGCAATATGTTGAGTATAGAACAACATGGGGACAGGAA
>DATLSI010000218.1:0-2689 GCA_035534255.1 Ktedonobacteraceae bacterium
CGGTGAAAGCGGAAGCTGCTCTTTCTCTGGCAGTGTGCTGACCTGCAACATCAGCCTTCCGGCAGGATTGGGCAACAGTACGGTACACTCGCGCACGCCCCACGAGCCAAACACATCGACGATAGCATGTGCCAGGATATCTAATTGGCTTTCAAGTTTAACCTCGCTGTTCGTCAAACGCACCAGGTCATAAAGGATACGTGTCTCCTGCTCGCGCCGCCGGGCCTGTTCTGCGCGCTGGCGCATGATCGAGGCCAGCTCGCCGGTTATAATCGCCGTCGTCAAAAAGACAAAGAGAGCCAGCCACTCTTGAAAATTATCCATGCTAAGGGTATAGAGCGGCGGAACGACAAAGTAGTCGAACGACAGAAAGGCTATGATGGAGGAAAACACCGCCGGGTAGAGGCCGCGCGTACTCGCCAGCGCCAGCACGATAAGGACGTAGACAAGCGTAATGTTGGGAATGCGTGGATAGAGTTTGAAATGAGCAATGATAAGCGTAATGCAAAACGTACCTACTACGGCCAGCACGCTATCAATGAGATAGCGTTCCCAGCGCGACTCTTTTCTGATTTCTAACGGCGGTAAATGCTCAATCTGACGCATCATCTATCCTGGCGAGCGACTCTTATAATCGCCCTTTTCTTTGCGAAAACTAAGGGATTTGTGTCTATCATCTTACGAGAAACACCAACACTTGTGCAAACATTCCCAACATCATGTTCAAACGAGAAGTATCCTATGATGCATGACGTCTATCCAGGGCTATTTAAACATTAGAAACTGTTCAGACTTGACCTGATCAGGTAAACTGAGAACATGACAGCAGAAGAAACGATAGCGTCGTTAGAAGCCCAACTCAAGCAGACCGTCGAGCGACTGGCTGAAGTGACCGAACAATTGCGAGTCGCGCAGGCGCGCATAGAGGAACTGGAGCAGCTGAAAACGCCGCCTCCCGCCTTCGTGAAAGCGAAGAAGAAGGCGAGCGAAGAGCCGAAAAAGGTGCGCAAGAAGCGTGAGCCGAGGCATAATCGAGCCAGACGGCGCTCGCAGCCCACACAAATCGTGGAGCATCGGGTGGTGAGCTGTCCGACATGTCACCTGCGGTTGGGTGGCGTGAGTCTCTCGCGTGTGCGAGAGGTGATTGATATCCCAGCGCCTTCCCCCGTAGAGGTGACAGAGCATCGGATTTACAAGGGATGGTGTGCCGGATGTCATCAGTGGCATGAAGCTCCGGTGGATTGGCGCGAGCAGGTGGTTGGGCAAGGGCGGATCGGCGTGCGGCTTGCCAGTCTCATTGCCACGATGCGCACCGTCATGCGTCTGCCTATTCGGCAGATTCAAGCCTACTTGCTGACGCTGCATGGGATGAGGATCAGCACAGGCGAGATTGTGGAATTGCTCCATCGGATGAAAGCCCAGATGCAACCGCAGCTCGATGCGCTCAAAGCGGAGATTCGCGCCAGTCCCGCCATCCAGGCCGATGAGACGGGGTGGCGCGAAGATGGTATCAATGGCTATATTTGGAGTGTCTGCACGCCAACCATCCGCTATTACGAGTACCACCATTCGCGTGGCGGAGAAGTGGTGAAGCGCCTCATCGGTGAGACCTACGGCGGCGTGCTAGGCAGTGACTTTTATGGCGGGTACAACATCCATGAGGGTCTGCACCAACGCTGTTGGGTGCATTTCTTACGGGATGTGCATGACCTGAAAGAGAAATATCCGCACGATGAGCCACTCCTCACCTGGGCCGCATCCGTCAAGGCTCTCTATGAGCAAGCGGTGACCTGGGTCGAGCAGGGAGCGGACCTCAACCTGCCTCCACGCCAGCAGCAGCAGCTTCGCGTGGCGCAGCAGCATGGCTTTGAGCAGCAGATCGCGGCTCTCTGCCGTCCCTTCGTTGGGACGACCACCCCTCAGCGTACCTTATGTGAACGCGTGGTCCGCTTCTTGCCCGAACTCTTTGTCTTTGTCGCCGTTCCTGGCGTTCCCTCCCACAACAATCTCGCCGAACGCAGTATTCGCCCCTTGGTGATTGCCCGCAAGATCAGCGGCGGTTCGCGCAGCCCCAAGGGCTCGGAAACTCGCATGGGACTCGCCAGCCTGTTTGGCACCTGGGTGGCTCAGCACCTCAATCCTTTCCACCAATGTTTGGCAACCCTTACCTTCCCACCTTCTTTGGGTCAAGTCTGAACAGTTACATTTAAACATTACCATTGACAAATCTGTGAAACATCTGTACTATGGTGATGGAATCTCTTGCATATTGGCATTTGCAACTTACTCGTCAATTCGTCATAAACCGCAAAGGAGCATCACAATCATGACACTTTCGCTTACCGGCATCTGGTTACTGGTAGAAGATATGGCGCGGGCAAAGAGTTTCTACCTGAACATGCTCGGCCTGGAAATCGAAAACGACCTTGGCGCCTATGTTGAACTGAAAGCGCATGAGCATGTATTGTTTGCCCTGTTTGAACGCGCAGCGATGCAAGCAGGCGAACCGGGAATAGCCATCAGCCCGGTAGGCGGCCAGCACGCGACTATCGAGTTTGAGGTCGAGAACGTCGATACACTCTACGAAACCCTACGCCTAAAAAACGTGCAGTTTGCCAGCGAGCCGAAGGATCATCCCGAATGGGGGCTGCGCACAGCTTTTCTGCATGATCCCGACGGCAATCTGCTT
>DATLSI010000219.1:0-2643 GCA_035534255.1 Ktedonobacteraceae bacterium
ATAGTCCTGGAAACCCTGTAGCGCGCCAATGATCTTTGGCAGCGCCGTACCCACAACGGTCTGATCAAGGGCTTCAAGTAGCAGCGTGAGCATGAGGGCGGTAAGCACGCTGATGAGCGCGACGCCGCGCAGGCGGCGCTCGTTCTTCGGCGCCGCCGCCGGATGATTCAGGGAAGCTGGTTGATTACTCATATATATTTTCTCTTTCTTACCTGTAGGGGCATGGGCTGGCCCCGCCCAAAAACCAGGGGACATCGTCCCTCATGAAGGGCGCGGCAAGCCCACGCCTCTACGGGTTTTCCGCTAAGCCTGATTGCGCGACGCGCTCCAGTTCGCGTTTTTGCAGGCTCCTGACCCAATCAAGTTCGTGTTGCCATTGCTCGATCATGTGCTGCATCACGTTGATGATATTTTCTACGCTATAGGCGTCCATTTGCATATAGTCATGATCATCCTTTTGCATATAGAACGGCGCGCTGCGCTGCATATCCTCCATTTCCGTTTGCAGATGGAAAACGTGCGTCTGGCAGTAATTGATGTAGTGATCGATCAGGCGCAGCCGTTCGAGCAGCGGGATATAGCTGAACCAGCCAACCTTGAGCCGGAAAAGCTCGCGATATTCGCCCGGATTGGAACTGATATCTTCCATCAAGGCGCGAAAGCGCAGGCGTCCGGCGTCCGTGATCTTGTAGATGTGCAGTTGACGGTTGCCTTGTTGTCTGCTCACCGGTTCGTCAACGGTGGTGATCAGACCTCTTAGCTCCAATTTTGCCAGAAGTGGGTAGAGCCGCCCGGAACTGACGCTGGCATATGGCCCGATAATGTCATTGATGATCTTGGCGACCAGGTAGCCGTGTCCCGGCCCTTGCATTAGCACAGCCAGCACAATGAACTCATACATCTTCACCTCCTTTTCAAATTGCTCTGACAAAGATGTATAACGTCACCTCATAATTGGTAACTATGATATATCACTATGATAGGTAGTGTACTTGCTAAAAAACAAATTGTCAATAGTTATCATGGCGAATATTGTTAAATCAATGGCAATATTAGCGCGGCAAAAGCAAATAGCCGTCATCGTAGCAAATTATAATGGCTGATTTCTGATTACTTTTTCTGACTGTTCCTAATAAGACATCAGTACTATCTCTTCTGTTCAGAAAACGCCGATGATTGTACACTAGAGAAAAGATATTTTCTATTCCGCAGGCTCAAGGGGAAATCAACATGTACACGGCTGAACGGCAGCGCGCGCAGCCCTATCTGGAGACGCTTACCGAACCACTTTACGAGCAATGGTATCTCTTGCACCATCGTATAATACGGATCGTGACGAATCGCTCCGTGCTGGCCGGGCAGGTGCGCGGCTTTCTCTACTACGCCGAATTGCTCGCCGAATATACCTATGCTGATTCCGCGCAGTTGCCCGTCGATATTCCTATCGACCTGCTATGGCAAGTGGGAGAGCAACTGCATCGTCCCGTGGCGCTGACCTGCTATCTCTTCGAGACGAGGCCAGGTGAAGCGTTTCCACCCGCTCCGGCACAGCCGAAGCCAGCCGAAGTTGAGTGGGAACTGATCACTGGTGTCGATGGTCCCCTGCGCTCGCGCTGGAAAACCGGCTCCATGCGCTACCGTGAATATCAGGCATTCCCTGGCGTCTCGTGCCGCATGTCTTCCGTACTGGACAAGTCCGATCTCTGCGCGACCATTTATATCGAAGATGTTGGCATATGCGCTCCCTGGTTTATTATGCGCTTCGTATTCTATATGGTGATTGGCGCGATGTTTGGCTGCGACGGTTTCGATATTGTTCACGCAGCCGCTATCGGGCTGGGAAACGCGGGAGCGCTCATTGTTGGTTCTCCGGGGAGCGGCAAGACCACGCTTGTGCTGTCCTGCTTGCAGTATGCTGGCTTGTTACATCTCGCGGATGATGTGCTGTTCATTGCCAAAGACGACGGCGTGGTGCATGTGTATGCGTTTCCTGAAGATATCGGCGTGCGCGAGGGCGCGCGCGAACTGCTGGGAGAATTCGCATTCATGCAGACGGTTGAGGTCGATCAGCGGCAAAAGCTGTTCGTGCCTATCCAGGACTATTTCCGCGATCAAGTGGTGACATCGCTGCCAGTGCGGGTCATGTTTTTTGTCCATCCTTACAATCGCAGAGAGACATTTCAGGTAGAAACCATGACACCTGCCGAGGCCGTCACATGGTTGATGCAAGAATATATCTCGAAAGAGAAAGCGCAGGAGGAAGAAGCCGAGTTCATGTTCGGTATCTTCAGCGATATGGCCGCTCAGGCTACATCTTACTGTCTCGGCCTCTCGCCCAACGCCCGCGAAAATGCCATGCAAGTGCGCGCATTACTCGAAAAGCATTTGTAGGGGCCGATTTATCGCGCCCGGATCGACCTGGGCGCGATAAATCGGCCCCTACAAATGCTTTACATTCTTCCGTAGCTGTTATAGAGATGCCAGTAGGTTCCCTGCAATGCCAGCAGCGCTTCATGTGAGCCTTGTTCAACAATGCGTCCGTCGTCGATAACCGCGATATGATCGGCGTTGCGGATTGTACTCAGGCGGTGAGCGATGATGAAGGTCGTGCGGCCTTGTGTCAGGCGTTTCAAAGCTTGTTGG
>DATLSI010000220.1:0-4232 GCA_035534255.1 Ktedonobacteraceae bacterium
CACCCCCTGCGGAGCCTGCCGCCAATGGCTGGCCGATCTGGCCCCACAAGCGGTTATTTACATCGATGGCGTCGAGCGAGACTTTTCGGTGTCTGACTTGTTGCCATATGCGTTTGGGCTGTGATAATGGCGGTCTCTATAGTGTATGGGCTGGTACCGATCGTTTTCAAGTCGATCGTTTTCAAGTCGATCGTTTTCAAGACGATCGTTTTCAAGACGATCGTTTTCAAGTCGATCGTTTTCAAGAAAGAGCGAGTCGTGTAATCATGAGACGTGGAAAGAGAGAAAGGCGACCGCAAGGGTCCCCACCCAACCCCACATCTACCCCCGCCTCTACTATGATACGCGAGCGGTTTTCTTTGTGAAGGAAGAGTTAATGCGTTCGCAGGGAATATTAGTATTCCCGCCGTTCCAGTTTTTCGGGATTGCGACGAATATAGTTCCGGTAGATAGCCACTTCGTTGCCATCACGCATGACCCGTTCATGGAAGCGACTGAGCCAGAAAGAGCCGCCACCATCGATGCCAGTTGATTTGCAGTGGTTAAACCATGCAACGGCGGTGATTGATTTATAGGCTCCTATGACTCTACTCAAGGTTGGGGCGTTTGGCGAAAGCCCATTCAACCACAGAAGGCCATGAATGTGATCGGGCATAATTACAAATTCGTCCAATGTTACCCCTGAAAACCTTTTGGGCAAGGCGTTCCATGTTTCCTGCATAATAGCGTGGAGTGGTGGTATCTCGAAAATTGGTTCGCGCGTCGTGGCGCATACTGTGACAAAATATGCCCCAGTCCAGGAGTAATCGTGCTTTGGGAGGCGTAATGATTTGCCACGATAGAACCTACCCGAACCCGAATTATCCTTGTCTTCTTTAGTGGTCATTTATCTACCCCCTTATCTCCTGAACGATCACGCGTATCATACTCTCTGATCTCACAACTGAGCAATAGGCATTTTGCCTGGAATCATTGGGATATATCACCCACCGGTGAACTTGATCCGAGTTGGAACACTCCGTCGTAATCATAGTAGAGGCGGGGGTGGATGTGGGGCTGGGTGGGGACCCTTGCGGTCGCCTTCCGTAACCACGAGGGGCTAATCTTCCGTAACCACGAGGGGTTAATACCCACAAAATCGCTAACACTACCCACAAAATCGCTTGACAACCCGCCCAAAAGTGGTTACAGTATACACAACATAGCTACATACCTGACGCTGATCAGGAGGAGTAGGCGCAACACTCCGTTAGAGATGGAAGATCAACCCGGCTGCAAGTCTTCCTCGGAACAGATGCGCTGAATGTCGCCTGTGAGTCTGCTTTGATGGGTGCGCCCCTTAACGCGCAGCTTGAGGATCAATATCCGCGTGATATTGATTGAAACAAGGTGGTACCACGAGTATATGATGCCCTTCTCTCGTCCTTGACGGGGAAGGGTTTTTTGTCTGGCAAAATACATGGATTTATGGGATTTATGCAGGAGGGGTTATGATCGAATACGAGAAAGAGCTTATCGCGTCACTGCCAAAAACGTATGAACCGCGGGCGGTCGAGGACAAGTGGTACCGTTTCTGGGAAGAAGGTGGCTACTTCAAGCCCAGCGGGGACAAAAGCAAGCCCACCTTTGTTATCAGCATGCCGCCGCCCAACGTGACGGGCGCGCTGCACCTGGGTCACGCCATCACCGCCACGGTTGAGGACATTCTTATTCGCTATCATCGCATGAAGGGCGACGACACGCTGTGGGTGCCTGGCGAAGATCATGCCGGCATCGCCACGCAGAACGTGGTGGAGCGTTTGCTGATTAAGGAGGGAACTGACCGTCACGCGCTGGGGCGCGAGGCGTTTATCGAGCGCGTCTGGCAGTGGGTGCGTCAGTATAAGAGCCGCATTCAGGATCAGCATCGCCGCCTGGGCGCGTCGTGCGACTGGACGCGCGAGCGTTTCACGCTGGATGAAGGGCTATCAAAGGCTGTGCGTGAAGTGTTTGTGCGCCTATATGATGAGGGATTGATCTATCGCGGCGAGCGTATCATCAACTGGTGCCCGTTCTGCATGAGCGCCATCTCCGACCTGGAAGTGAACCATGTCGATACGCCGGGAACGCTGACCTACGTGCGCTATCCACTGAAACCGCTGGATGGTGAACAGGAAACGCAATACATCAGCGTGGCGACCACGCGCCCGGAAACAATACTGGGCGACACTGCCGTCGCCGTCAATCCACACGATGCGCGCTACAAAGCTCTGGTGGGACGCATCGCTATGCTGCCGGTCATCGGACGCGAGATTCCTATTATCGCCGATGAGGCGGTAGACGCCAGCTTTGGCACGGGCGCGGTGAAGGTGACACCCGCGCACGACCCGACCGACTTCGAGATTGGCGTGCGCCACAATCTGCCACGCATCCAGGTGATCGGCTTCGACGCGAAGATGACGGAGGAGGCCGGACACTACGCCGGGCAGGATCGCTTCGAGGCGCGCAAAAACCTGCTGGAAGAGTTGCAACAACTCGGCCTCATCGTGAAAATCGAGGAGTATACAGTGCCTCTGGGCCTCTGCGACCGTTCGGATACCATCATTGAGCCGCTCATCTCGAAGCAGTGGTTCGTCAAAATGGCCCCGCTGGCTACACCGGCGATGGGCGCGGTCACGTATGGCCTGATGAAGATCGTGCCGGAACGCTTCAACAAGGTCTATATGGACTGGTTGGAGAACATCCACGACTGGTGCATCTCGCGCCAACTGTGGTGGGGGCATCGCATCCCCGTGTGGTACTGCGATACCTGCGGCCAGATGACCGTCAGTCGCGTGGATATCACCGCCTGCTCGCATTGCGAGAGCGCGGATATTCACCAGGATGAGGATGTGCTGGATACGTGGTTCAGTTCGTGGCTGTGGCCGTTCAGCACTCTGGGCTGGCCTGATGACACGCCTGATCTGCGTCGCTACTATCCGACCTCGGTGATGGAGACGGGCTACGATATCATCTTCTTCTGGGTGGTGCGTATGGCGATGGCTGGTATGCATTTCCTGGGTACTGCGCCGTTCCATACCGTCTACCTGCATGGTCTTGTGAGGGATGCTAAAGGTGAGAAGATGAGCAAGTCGAAGAATAACGTGGTCGATCCTCTCACTGTCATGGATCAGTATGGCACCGATGCCTTGCGCTTCACGCTGGCTACCAGCAGCACGCCCGGCAATGACTCGAAGTTGGTACCTGAACGCATCGTGGGCAACCGCAACTTCGCCAACAAAATCTGGAATGCTTCGCGCTTCGTGCTGATGACCACCGCCGAGATTGGCGGGGGCGTTCCCGCCATCGACGAGGTGCGTCCCATCACGCTGGCGGATCGCTGGATACTCAGTCACCTGGCGAAACTCACGGGTGACGTGACGCGCTTGATCGAGGAATTCCAGCTTGGCGAAGCTGGTCGCCAGATTAACGAGTTTTTCTGGTCGGATTACTGCGACTGGTACCTCGAAATTGCCAAGGTGCAGATGCAGGGCGACGAGGCAAGCAGGAGCGCGACGGCGGGCATCCTGCGCGCCGTGCTCGATCAGAGTATGCGCCTGTTGCACCCGTTCATGCCGTTCGTGACCGAGGAGGTGTGGCAGTACCTGTACCGCGCTTGCGAGCCTGACGCGTCGCGCTGGCCAGCTCCGGCGCTGATCGTCGCGCCCTGGCCGCAGACCAACAGCGCGGCGTTTGACGACGAGGCGGAGCTACATTTTGGCCTGTTGCAGGAAGCGATTACGCGCATCCGCGATGCTCGCAATCAGATGAACGTGGAACCCGCGCGGCGCGTGCCTGTCATCATGGCGGCTGGCGACTACCAGGCCATGCTGGAAGCGCAGGCCCCGCTCATAGAATTCCTGGCGCGCACCGAACGCCCGCAGTTGCACGCGCAACTCGCCCAAAAGCCGGAGCAATCCATGAGCCTGCTAGCCGGTTCCGTCGAAATCTACCTGCCCCTGGCCGGGCTGCTCGATCTCGGCAAGGAGCTGCAGCGACTCGACAAAGAGATCGCCCAGGCGCAGCAGGAGATCACCCGCATCGAGGGCAAGCTGACCAACGAAGCCTTTGTCACGAAGGCGAAACCCGAAGTGGTCGAGCAAGAGCGCGTGAAACTGGCAATCCAGCAAGAACGCCTGGGAAAATTGCGAGAGCGTCGGGTAGAACTGGGGGCGTGATCTCTGATAAATGGAGTGGTTCCAGGGCGACTGAAT
>DATLSI010000221.1:0-15009 GCA_035534255.1 Ktedonobacteraceae bacterium
AGTGCCGATTTGCGCGCTGTCGTGCCAGTCGTGGCTGTACAGCGCGGTGCTTCGCCGCAAACTCCCGTATTGTTTCCATCGCCTGATGGCCGTTTTCTGGCCCTGCTTAATCCGCTCGCAACGAGTTATGCCTCGAATCTCAATGGCGCGTCTTTAAGTATTTTCTCAACCTCCGGGCAAACGCTTGCGCCGGTTGGCGGTCGCCTGCCCCTGCTGGCTACTGGCGGCTCTCTGGCGGGAGCCAGGACGCTGGCCTTGCATGTTGCGTCAGCCGACCAGGTGATCTGGTCGAGCGATAGCCACTACCTGTATTACCACACGGGTACAACGGACAATGAACTGCTGACAACCCACACAACGGGCGCGGGAAAGCACCTGCCGCTTTCCTTGAGCGGCTACGACGAAATTCACCGGGTAGACCTGGCCGGGCACGATGTAACGCTCTATCGTCAACAGTCGAGCGTGGGTTCGCTGCGCCTGGTCGGGCTTGACCGTTCAGGGAATCTCATTCTAACGCTGGCGCGCCAGGGCAAGTCCGTTGCATTGTTGCGCTTGCACGCGGGCGCGAGCGCGTCGGGCACGGTTGCATCGCTGGTAATGACGCTGCCATCCGATATTTTGCCGGGCAACGTCCTACAGATTGGCAGCGATGGCGAGTCGATAGAGTGCGAACGCGTACTCAGATGGCAGCCCCTGCGCTACGTCACTATCAGCATTGCTTTCGCGAACGGTTCGATCACGAGAGCGCAGCCGCTTTTTAACGCCAGCCGCTATGGAAGCGCCCTGACTCCACTGACACGATCCGCCGATGGCGTGACGCTTGCCATGTCTCAGGTGGTGAGTACGCGCGGCGACCTGGTTGCGCAAGGTATCGAGAATGTGCCCGCGCAGGAGAAGTTGTTGCTGGCGAATGCGCGCACGGGCGCGCAGCAATCGCTGACACTACCCTATGGTGGACAGCTGGTACAGGCATTCTGGACGGCGCATAGCGCGCCCGCGCAGGTGCGAGCAGTGCCACAGGATACGCTGGCCCAGATGCTGGCTTATCGCAAGCGCCAGACCAACGGGCCATCGAAGAACGCCAGCGTCATGCAGCAAGATGAATGGATGCTTGAAGGACACAACGGCAGGTTGCAGGACGCGCCCGCTTTGCCCTCGATGTGTTATGGATTGTGTAGCTCCGCCAGTGGCGCGCCGCATGTCTCGGCGGCTATCCTGCACGGTGTAGCCTATACTGAAAGCAACTGGCACCAGTTTAACGCAAATGGTTATCAGGTGAATGGCGAGCAGGTTGGGACGCCGGTGGAAAGTTTTGACGGCGGCTGGGGTGAGTACCAGCAAACGTGGGGTATGCCGCCGCAATGCATTGCCGCCAACAACTGCCGCAGCGATGTCAGCAAAGTGCAGCACGATCAGAGCTATAACATAGGGGTCGGTATAGGCTCGTTAATCAATGCCTGGAACAATACCGCCGGGGTTGCATCCAGCACTGACCCCAACGATCCATACAAGGCTAATGACTGGTTTTTCGCGGTATGGGCTTACAATGGCTCGTATGGCAACAATCCCAACGATGTGGCATCGTCGCAGTACGCGCAGTGGTATCCGGGCGCGCCCTTCCGCTCGATCTATGAAGAGTACGTCTGGTATTTCGCCGCGCACCCGCAATTTTTTAGCAACGGTTATACGGATAACTATGTCCCATCCCTGGGACCGTCTCTGTTGCCGCCGCAGAACGATTTTAACAACACTTCTGATAGCTTTGTGGCCTGTGTCACCTGCACCATTCCTGACTGGACAGCAGGCAGTTACGACCGCGAATGGGTAGGCTCTGGCGCGCCGGCTGGCCAGGTTGCGGGCGCATTTACCACAGCCTTCACGCTGCTGGGCGGCGAAAGGGTGTTGGGTCTGCCGCGAGACAACGGCGGCGGCGCGCCCGCGCATCGCTGGGGCAACGGCTGGACGCAGGATTTTGGAGGCGGCTCCGATTTGCCGGGCGCGCTGCTACTTGCCGATGGCGTGACCACAGCCTACTGGATACATGGCGGCATCTGGATGCAATACCTCCTGGCCGATCACGGCACAGGGGGCTGTCACGGCTATCCTACCTCAAACCTCGCGCCATTTAGCGATCCCGGTCTGGGCAACGATAC
This sequence comes from Ktedonobacteraceae bacterium, assembly GCA_035534255.1. Lineage (GTDB taxonomy): Bacteria > Chloroflexota > Ktedonobacteria > Ktedonobacterales > Ktedonobacteraceae > CF-113. Next base: position 2,154 of record DATLSI010000221.1, read on the forward strand.
ATATCTGCGCCAGACGTTTCAACAAGGCTCTATCGAGTGGGACGCGACGACCAGCACTGTAGTAGGGGATGTGTGTTCGTAAGCTCCCAGGGCGACCGCAAGGGTCGCCCCTACCCTACCACGAGTGGGTCTGGCTTATTGTGCTTTGATCATTACCACTGACGGATAATCAGATGGCCTAACGCTACGGCATGCACGATATCGCCGCGGCTGACGATGCCAACGAGCTTGCCCTCGCGTATTACTGGAACCCGCTTGATTTTGCGCTGCGTGAGCAGGGCGGCGATCTCGTTGACGGGTGTCTCTTCGTTGATGGTAATGACTTCGCGACTCATGATGTCGCTAACGAGCAGCCCATCGCGGTTGACCTTGCTGATGATGTCGGCTTCGGTGACAATGCCAATGATGTTGCCCCCGGCATCGAGTACGGGGAGTCCGCTGATGCGCTTCTGATCGAGTAGCTGAGCAGCCTCTTGCGCGGTGGCTTCGGGGTGGATGGTATAGACCTTGTGGGTCATAATGTCGCATGCGATCATCTGCACACTCCTTTGGATGCGGGCGAGCGAATAACAGAGCAATATTGCTGACTGTACATATATCATACCATGAACATCTACAAATTTGCAGCCTGATCTAAAACCTATACTTTTCTACCCAGAATTTCCTTGTATACCTTGACCAGCCGGTTAGTGTACTGCGCCCAGCCGCTTTCGGCATCTAGCGCCTCTTTGTCGCGTTCCGTCAGATGGTACTCGCGCTGGCGGGCGTCGAGCAGGGCGCGCGTCAGTGATTCGCGGCTGGCCGCGTCATACAGGATGCTGGCGCGGGGTGGGAGCATGCCGGTAAAGCGCGGCAGGTTGGGCGCGATGACTACGCGCCCGTAGGAGAGCGCGAGCATAGCAGTTTCCAGCATGCCCGCGCTTTCTATGGCGAAATGTGGCAACACCAGGGTATCAGCCGCGCTCAGGTAAAGCGACAGGTCTTCTTTGTCAGGGTTGGCCCTGTGCAGGTGCAGCGATGGGGTCAGGGCAGCTAATTTGAGGATGCGAGCCGAGTCCTTTTTATCGCATGGCGAGCCGACCAGCAGCAATTGCATGTGCGAACGTGCTTCTCCTTCGTTGCTCTCGGCCTGCTTTGCCTTGCGAAACGCCTCGATGAGTTGGATCAGCTCGCGTTCGCTGTGCTGCGCGGCCACGCATAGAAAGGTGAAGCCTGCTTTTTCAGGAAAGTCCAGCTGTTTGCGCGCTTCATCGCGTGGCAACAATGGTGGTAAATGGCCTGAGTAGCCGGGATGGGGCAGGCAGCGTAGTTTGCGGCGCAATCGGCGGTCGGGGTAAAGCTGGTCCGGCTGGCGGGTAAAGCTGATGACGGCGTGACTCTGGCGCATCAACTGGCGTTCAAGTACACGGCGTGTCATGAAGCGCAGCCCGCGCGCGCTTTGCCACCAGCCGCCCGCGTCGGTGGTGATGATGCGTATGCCCCAGCGGCGCGCCAGCCATATTCTGAAGGCCAGCTTTTGGCGCTGCCGGTGCGAGAGATCGAGCGCGCCTGGACGGTAGAAATGCAGGATGCCGATCGATCTCCCACGATACGCGCGGTGCTGCCAGAGCCACGTGAGCGGGATTTCCGGTAGGCCGGTCGCGCAGCGCATCTCCTGGGCCTGGAGCGCGCGCATCAGCAAATCAGCTGTATCATCGCCCTGCGGGGAGCGCACGAAGAATACGGAAGGCGCGCTCAGATCGGATGGAGCATGTTCCAGGAAGGAGAGTCGCTGCTGGAATCTCCCCATGCTGCGCGCCTGCTCCATAGCGGCCAACAATTGTTCATTGGAGGAGCGACCGGCCAGGCGCAGCAGGGGGCGATGAACGCAGGCCAGGAAAATGATCTCGCGCATGTCGCGCATGGTAACGCGCAGCGTCTCGGGAGCGTGCTGCTGGCGGGTATTATGGTAGTTTGTCAGGATCTCGGAGCGGCCTTTCCAGTAGGCACGGCCCGTGATGAAGGCGCGTGTCAGGCGCGCGGCAGGTACGCGGTGCGCGGCAACGGCGGTTGGCTCATACCAGAGTTCGTAGCCGGCGGCGTAGAGACGCTGGCACATGTCCTGCACCTCGGCGCTGGCAGGTAAATTATCGCGCTTGCTCAGAAACGGCGAGAAATAGCCGTTGGCGCGCAGGCTCTCGATCTTTACAGAAAAGCAACTGCTGCTAAAGCTGGTGGGGGCGCTCAGTTTCACGCGCTCGTGGGCTGGCTCAAAATTGCCGAGCATATCCAGCATGTCGTCTGCCAGCCAGTGGGGGCGCGGAGCTTCCCAGCGCAACTCGACGCGCGCGCCGATGGCATCCGCGCCCGTATCCTCGTAAGCCTGCCACAGGCGTTCGAGCAGGCGCTGATCCGCGACGGCATCGTCGTCGAGAAAGACAGCGATCTCGCCGGATGCCGCCAGCAGGCCGGTGTTGCGCGCGTAGGCCAGCCCATTTTGCGTTTCAGAGATACAGACCACTTTCCAGATATCGTCGGTTTTCTTGTCCTGATGTCGCTCCGCGCTCACGTAGGTGCGCACCGCGCCCGATGTGCCATCGCTGGAGCCGTTGTCAACAACGATGACCTCGAAGGTATTGTAGGGCAGTGTTTGACGCCGCAGGCTCGCCAGCGCGCTCATAACCAGGTTGCGCCGGTTGTAGGTGCAGAGAATGACGCTAAAACGAGGGGAAGCGCTCGTTGGCTGGTGCGTGACGGCTTCCCCTTTGCCTTTTCTTGTGACCAGGCGGGATTTTTGCCGGGCAGTCATATCATAGTGTCTTCCTGCATCGCAAACTACGTGAACATATGAACATTGTACCTACGGCGCAAAAGCACTGCGCGATGGCGCTGGCAATGGCCGCGCCCGTTATGCCATCGAGGGCGATAAGCGGGATGGCCAGCGCGATAGTGAGTGTTGCACTGCCGGCGCTGAGCCATGTTTGGGCGCGCCCGCGTTCCTCGCGCAGCAATCGCGTGACGCTGGCGCTGGAGATACTGCCCGCCGCCGCCGCTACCAGCAAGATGCGCAGTGGCATCACTACGGGCAGATAGGCCGTTCCAAAACACCCGGCAATCAACGCTGGACAATAGTAAATGCCGAGCGCGCACGCCGGTATCGTCAACCACAGCAGGGCGCGCGTCGTCCTGCCATAGGCGTCAGCCGCGCTTAAGGAGCGCCGACCTGGCATTGCGCGCAGCCAGAGCGGCAAGATGCAGGTTGTGTACAGGGTTGGAACAAGTCGCATAAACTGCGCGCTTATCATCGTGCTCAGGATGTAAAATCCCAGCACGGCGGCGCTTTGTCCGTGACCCAGCGCGATCAATTCCGCGTGTTGCCAGACAATCGCGTCCAGCAAAAAAAGCAAGAGCGGGTTGCGCAATCCTCGTCTCATTTGCTGCTTCAAATTTGTCCCAGGTTCGCGCGCTTCCCTGAGTGGCAGCAGTTTCCCAATGCAGAAGAGGGCTACAAATAACGTGAACATGCCAGCGGCGGCTGGAGCCAGCAGCAACAGGTATGCCCGACCTGTGTCCGGCATCGCAGATTGCAGACTTAAAAGAACCAGCAGCAGCATAACTGCGGCGCTGAGCAGGTGAATGGTCGCCAGGAGATCGGAACGGCGCAGGCTGCGCAGCGTGATGCTGACGATTCCGCCTGACATCAAGGGCGGTATGGTAAGCCCGGCCAGCAGCAGGAGTGTGAATGATACATTGGCCCCGAAGAACATCACACAGGGGATAATAAGCAGCAGGTAGAGCAGGCAATAGAGCGCCATCTTCCGGTAGTGCTGGCGCAGCACAAAAAAGAAGATACCCACGGCAATCTGAGGCTTTGCGCGGCTCTGTATATCAGCCGCCACGCGGCCGGTCAGCTCGGCCAAACTCGCCGCGGCGGCGGGCGCGGCGGCTGTCGCGAGCCAGAGCGCAAAAGCATATTGACCAAAAAGTGCCGGTTCCAACACGCGCGCAACCAGCAGCGTTGAGCAGAAACTTAGCGAGATCGCGCAACCAGCCGCGCTTAGACGCCAGAATCCTGGACGAATAACGGCATGCTTTTTGTTCCTGACAGCCGCCTGAGTATAGCTAGACGAGCTAGACGAGCTAGACGAGCTAGACGCGCCAGCTTCGTTGACGGTAGCTTTCTGATGTTGATTTTCCGTAGCTACGTTTGCCCGTTGTAATAGCACGCTTCCTCCGCCTCTCCACCACACATATGCAGGAATTGCTCCCAGATGCCAGGAAGTAACTCGGACGCGCCACCAACTGTTGCTGTTAACGACATTCCGCCAGGAGCCTGCAAGAAAACGCTTCTGCCGGGCATCATCGATGCTTCGGGCAGTAGTGACATCCCCCAATCGATTGCCATGTAATCATCGTCCACCCTACACCTCTTCTCTGTTACCTACAGTATGACACGCCATGGGACAATTGGCAGTGATGAGCAGGTTGTAAGCAGGTAACAGTATACTGCAATTCGGTTAAGTATTGAATTTCGAGAATGAATGTTGTTTCTTAACCAAAAGATGCAAGTCTTAACCTGATCTTAACCCAATCCCCAGAGGGCCTCGCACGCTTGACAGGTATCATGCAGGTATATACTCTGGTGTTTGAACCTGTGAAGTGGAGGAGGATGTGGGGTGGAAGATATCATCGTGTATGGTAGGGGTGCTACGCGAGACCCTTGCGGTCGCCCTGTTATAGGTGCTGCGCAATCAACAGTTACGGATACCTCGCAAACGATAATCGCAGGTGCTGCGCAATCAACAGTTACGGATACTGCGCAATTAATAGATGAGTGCGCCTCTCTTGTAAATATTATTGCTTCAGATGAGTGCGCATTTGCTATGTCACGAGCGGCGCTGCGCGTTCGCCAGAATGTGCGTTGTACGGATACTGTTCTCCTGTTAGAGCGTACCTGTGCCATAGGGCTGCCAGCAACCACTCTTCAGGGCGCGCAGGCGGTCGCGCGGCGCGTTTCAGCGCTGCTAGTGGATATCAATTTTGAACTACAGGTGTTCTATGGACATGCCGCGCTGCTTTTGTGGCAGCGCCTGCAATCCCAGCACGCGCGGGTGATAAGCGCGGAAGAGCCTGTGGTCGAACGTCCCCACGCTTATCAAGGCCCTGAACGAGAAAGCAACCCTGCTCAATCGATGCCCTATCTGGCCTACCTTGAAGAGTATCCACCGCGTCGCCTCTTTCATCTTTTCCCTTACGAACTGGCCTGTCGCTACCGGTGCGTACCCGTGGGGGCTGAACGCGATATGCTGACCATCGGAACAAACCAACGCCTGGACGAGAGTGTGATCGCGCATATGCAGGAAGTCACTCGGCGCGGCATTTTTCAGGTGCGCTGCGAGATCAGCGTGATTGACAATGTGCTGCGCTACTGGCAGAACGCGCAAGAAATACAGACCGCCTGATAGATACCAGTAGGGACGGAAAAGAAATAGAGTGAGGATGGAGGGTGTATGACGAGAGTAGTAGTGCTGGGTATAAGCGGCCTCGACGCGGACTTGTTGCGCGTCTATGGGCCAACGTTGCCTGATTTACGGCGTTTACTGTTGCAATCGCCATTTCTGGAGATGCGTTCGTGCTTTCCACCGGAGCCAGCCCCGGCATGGGCAAGTATTTATACAGGGCTGCATCCCGCCAATCATGGCATACTGGAGCGCGCTGAATACCTGGAAAGCGGCACGCTGGCCCCGCCAGTGCAGATACGTGTTCCTCAAGCGAAGACATTCTGGGGTCAGGCCAGCCGCGCCGGGAAACGTGTCTGCGTCGTGAATCCTCTCTTTGCCTATCCTGCTGAAGCGGTTAACGGCATCATGCTGGCACAGCCATATGCGAGCGTGAAAGACGAGCCCGCCTGTGTCGTGCCAGAGACGGCCGCGCCTCTGCTGGATTTTCCGCCGCTCATCAACCCGTTCAGCATACCATCGCCGCGTCAATTGGAAGCGTTTTGTACCTCGCTGCAAACACGGACACTGCAACAGGCTGCCGCGGCGCTGGAATTATTTAACCGCGAGCCGTGGGATCTCTTCTTTGTTCAGTTGGATGCGCTCGACCACGCGCAGCATTTTCTCTGGCGTTACAGCGATCCGGGCGATCCCACCTATCCTGGTCGAAATCACTATGCCAACCGTATCCTGGAGTTTTACCGGCTCTTCGATGAAATCATCGGGCGTTTTCGCCGCTATCTACCTGATGACAGCGTCTTGCTGGTAGTGAGCGGGCACGGGCATGGGCGGCGCTGCGCCTATCGTCTTCATTTGAATGAATGGCTGCGCGCTCAGGGATTGCTCGTGGCACAGGAACGCTTGCATGATGTGCTGCCACGCATTGCGCGCCATCTATCCGGCAGGAGAGCAAGACATAGTTCAGAATCGCATATTGACCAGCAAGCCAGCGTGGCGCGTGTAGTCGACCTGGCGGGAATCAGCCCCTCTGGCGGCATCAGTCTGAACCGGGACGTGCTGGCCCGCAACGGCGAATCATACGAGCGTATGCGCGGCTCGATTCTCCAGAAGTTGACGCAACTGCGGGTGAAAGGATATCCGGTCGTCAACTGGGCCAGGGCGCGCGAAGAGTTGCATGGTGGAGTATTCATTGCGCGCTATCCCGATATCATTTTTGAGTTGCGCAGTGACTTTGGGGTAGCCAGCAGTCTCAATGTGCCGCTTGTTACGCAGGATACGGCGCACCGGGTGATTTCGGGGGGACATACTTTGCAGGGCGTTCTACTGATGGAGCATGTGCCAGGCTTGATGGATATTAGAGATGGCATCAAGGAGCCAACCGTTATGGACGTGGCCCCAACCGTTTTACAACTGCTGGGGCTGGAGAGCGCCAGGCACGATGGGAAAACGCTCGTTTCTCCAACACGTGTCAGGCAACTGATGTAAAAGCAAAGCGACCGCGAAAAATCCTCGCGGTCGCCTTGAAAATGCCCGGCTGGGGTGCAGGGATTCGAACCCCAATCGGCCGATCCAGAGTCGGCAGTCCTACCGTTGAACGACACCCCAATCTGTCGTGTGCATTATGATAGCGTAAGTCTTACAGATTGTCAAGCTTTTTCTGGGCTTCGAGCGATGCGCCGTAGTTCCAGCCCGCGGCGAAGGTGCGCGCGTTTTGTAGCGCGAAACGCGGCAAGCGCTGTTCGATGGCCTGCTCTAGCAGCGCTCGGGGCAGCAGGTGTGTATAGCCGGCAAATACGCCGAGCATCAGAATGTTGATACGACTATCCTCCTGTTGTTGCCACGGGTCCAATTTGCTGTTTGGTTCTGGCAAAACCTCCGGGACAAAAATGCCCGTTACCCTGGCTTCTTGTAAAGCGGATGCGACCTCGGCGCGGGTTGGGTAATGCAGGCCGGTTACACCGGCGACGACGGGCATGCGGCGATACAGGCTGGTGAAGGCTAGCGCGCCTTCGCGAGCCATAGGCAGGGCGCGCAGTATCTCGTTCATTTCCAGCGCGATCAGTATATCTGCTTCCCCGGCGGGAATAGCCGGGCTGGCCGATGGTCCCAGCCGCACGTGGCACATGCCCGAACCACCCAGGCGCGCCAGGCTGACACGCGACAGCACTCGCACTTCTTCACCAGCCGCCTCAGCAGCCATTGCCAGCATCTCCATCATGGTGAGCGTACCTTGCCCACCGATGCCGAGCATGATGATACCGGTTGTTTTCATCGTTCTTAATCCTGCACCATGTACCTGAGCTGCACGCTCGCGAATAGCTGGCTTTCCCGCGCCTCCTGCCCGGCCAATTTTGCGATGGGTTTGATGGCGTCAAATGGGCAGGCGTCCACGCAAAGGCCGCAGGCCACACAGGTAGCCGTGTCGATGGTCACAAGCGGCGCGACGTTATCCAGCGAGAGCAGCACCGAGGGACAGCCCACCTTGTGGTAGCAGGGCGTATCTTCGCAGCCGCGACCCGCCAGGCATGCCTGCTGGTCTACCTGTACCGGTTCGTTGATAAACACACCCTGTGTTGTGCAGGGCGCGTCGGCGATTACCACCGATACACCTGGACTGCGTATAGCGTCTTGCAGAGCAGCGATCATTTCGGGGAGCTGGTAGGGGTTTAGTCGCTTCACGTATTCGACGCCGCAGCCGCGCGCGATCATGGCGATATCGGCGCGCGCGCTGGGAGTGCCGTCGCTGCGTTTGCCGGAGCCGGGATCAGGCTGCATGCCAGTCATGGCGCTGCGGCTGTTGTCCAGGATGAGCAGCGTGAGATTGACGCCGGACTGCACAGCGTTAAGCAGGCCAGCAATGCCGTTGTGGTAAAAGGTGCCGTCGCCCATGGCTGCCAGCACTGGCCGTTCAATACCGGCCTGCTTCATACCCTGCGCGATGCCGATGCTGGCTCCCATCGAGACCTCTGTCCAGCAGGTATCGAGCGGCGCGTTCATGCCGATGATGGTACAGCCCACGTCGCCTGTCGTGATCACCTCGTCCTGAGTATAGCCAAGTTGTTCGATGGCGCGGTTCAGCGCGTAATAGGTCATGCGGTGCGGGCAGCCGGGACAAAATTCAAGCGAGCGTGGCAGCGCGGAGACTGGTGAAGGCGCATAAGGCGTATTCAGAACGGGCAGCGCGTTCTTTATATGCTCGTGTCCATTGCCGCCGTTCGATTTTGCCTGCGCGGGCAGCTCCTGCATACCGGACGTGCTGCCGGTCTTGCGCGGGCGTGTCCAGGTGGCTGCGCGCCCAATTTGTTCATCAAGTGTGGCCAGCGCGCCCTGTAGCAGTTCCAGTGAATAATCTCCCACGCGTGGCAGGAGACCGTTGCGTTTGCCATGCACGCTGATGCGCAGTCCGTTCTCCCCGATGATCGCCAGTACCTGCGTCTCGATCAGGGGGTCTAATTCTTCCAGCACGAGCACGTTATCCAGTTGTGAGAGCAGGTCTTCTATTTCCTGCCGGGGCAACGGGTGTACGATGCCAAGTTTCAGCACAGGCACGTCCTTGAACCATTGCGGCGCGCGCAGGCGCAATTCTTGCAGATAGGTAAAGCTGACGCCAGCCGTGATGATGCCCAGGCGTTTGCCCTGTTCGCCCTGCACAGTCGCGGGCAGTGTAAAAACGGGAGCGGGCGTACCTGCTAACTGTTCATCGCGGCATAATTCTCCTGCCTGTTCCAGTCGTTTGATGGCGTCGGCGTGCTGGTCACGGCACCACTGGGGGGATGCTTTAGTGAATTTGGCGAGGTCGCGTGGAAAAGAAGCGGGGGGTTGATGCGTGTCGCGCTCGATCTGACCCACCTTCATAGCGGTGATGGCGTTGGCGACCGCCGTTGTACCCAGCACGAAGACGGGCGCGCCTGTCCGTTCTGACAATTCAAAGGCCAGGCGGGTCATGCTGTACGCTTCTTCGGGGCTGGCCGGCATGAGCATGGGCAGCGATGTCAGTTGCGCGTAGTAGCGCGTGTCCTGCTCAACCATGCCGTAGTAGACGCCAACGTCATCGGCGGTATAGATAACCAGTGCGCCCCGCACTCCGCTATGCGCGATGGAGAGCAGCGAATCCGCCATCACATTGACCCCGGACATCTTCATGGCCACGAAACTGCGCTTTCCGGCCCAGGCCGCGCCGGTCGCAACTTCAAGCGCCACCTTTTCATTAACGCTCCACTCTATGGCTATGCCATACTCTTTTGCAACTGGAATAAGCGCGGTGATAGCTTTTGTGCTGGGGTTGCCGGGATACCCTGTGGCGACGTTGATGCCAGCTTCCAATGCAGCGCGTGCTACTGCTTCATCACCTGTTAAAAAGAGCCGTTTACCCGGCATGGTCAGAACGTTCACTGGCGAGTCCTCTTCGACTGATGCAATTGAAATTGTAGTTGGTACGATTGAAAAACATTAATATAGTTAGTGTATGGTATACGTTTGCGGTCTGTCAATAACAAAAGCCTAATAACAACCAGGGGGCGATTGTCGGCATAAGGAGGAACGAGGGCGACCCTTGCGGTCGCCCTCGTTCCTCCCTGCCCGCCAGAGCAATCTGCGATCCAGAAAGCTTCTTTTAGTCCGCTAACGCTTCGGCGCGTTGCGCGCCGCTGGCGATCACCTGGCGACGTTTGAAGCCAAACCAGTAGATCGCGCCTACCACGAACAGCACCACCAGCGAGAACTCGAAGATGGGGGTCTCGCCGAGTACGGGGATAGTGGCCCACGCGGGGAAGGCCGAACCCATGACTGGATTGGTATAGACGTTGCGCAGGCCGCCAAACCACAGGAAGTTCACCAGCATCACGCCGCCGTAGAGCAGCGCCACAATGTTGATTATCATGCCCCAGCTTCCCAGGTTGAAGGCAGCTTTTACGCGCGGCCAGCCCTTCAAACGCGCGCCCAGCGAGGCGCTATTGTTCATGAAGTATGACAGGTAGATCAGGCCAGTCGCGCCCGTTACCAGTACGCCGATGGCCGTACTATACAGAAATGGAATGGCGGAGAGCACGGCCACGCCGATACCTGCCCAGAGGGGTGTGCGGAATGTTGGATTGACCGTTCCCCAGAGCTTCCCGAAAGGTAAGCGACCGTCGCGTCCCATCGAGAACATCAGGCGAATGGTGGCTGACTGGATGGCCAGCGTGCAGACACATACCGCGATAAGTACCACGCCCAGGTAGATATTGCCCCATGATGTGCCGAGCGCGTCCTGGATAACGGCGGGCAGCGCCTGCGTGAAGTTCGCGCTATTGGCGATACTCTCGATGCTGTTCAGATTCCTGATGGAAAGCAGGGTGCCAGCCAGGAAGAGCGTGCCGGAGATGAACGACAGGCCAATCGCCCATAGCACTCCGCGCGGCGCGTTTTTCTGCGGGTCTTTCGTCTCCTCACCCAGGGTACCAGCCGTGTCGAAGCCGTAGATAACGAACAACGACATAAAAAGCGCGGCAGCGAAAGAGCCGAAGTAGGCAGTACCAAAGCCCGGTGTCCAGTCTCCTGAGCCGATGGCGGAGGCGGGAACCGGAGAACCGGTGAAGAGGAAGCTGAGCGGCTGGCGGTTGAAGAAGATCAGCAGCACCAGCGCGAAGCCGATCATACCAATGATCTCGGCAACTACGCCGATGTTATTGATGATACTCACCAGTCGTACCCCGATGACATTGATGAGGGTCCCAACGATAATCGCAACCAGCGCGATAAAGACGGCGTTGTTCATTCCCAGAATGGTTGGCGGGATACCGGGAAAGATAGCCAGCAAAGGAATAGGAATGGTGAACGCCACGGCAGTGATGGTCAGCACACCGGCAAAGAAGTAGATCCAGCCGGTAAACCAGCCCAGCGAATGTCCCGATAGACGCTTGCTCCACTGGTAAATGGAACCCGCGATGGGAAAGTGCGACGCGAGTTCAGCAAAGTTTAGCGCTATAATAAACTGACCGATGGCCACAATCGGCCATGTCCAGAAGAAGGCGGGACCTCCCGCCAGGATGCCGAGATAAAACAATGAAAAAGTGCCGGTGGAAACGGAGATGTAGGAGAAAGCTACCGCGAAGTTGGAGAGGAACCCCAGCGTGCGCCGCAATTCCTGTCTGTAGCCAAACTTTTGCAGTAATGCCTCGTCCCGCTGTTCCTGGGTTGTGTTGGTTTCTGCCATGCGAGAACGCCTCCTTATGGTAGATACTACCACCTGTAAGAAACGCCAGAGTGAGCCACTTGCCTCTTCATCCGAGATATGGCGAAGCGCAAGCAAGCTGCAAGAGAATTATATAGTAAAGTCTATCATACCACGCTGCCAATACACAATGTGCCTATAGTGTGAGCAAGAAATATAGACATATATACAGTATGGTGCATATATTGCCAATATTACACACTACGGAATACAATACCTTTAGAACAATGAGGTTACTTATTTTTCGGGTTGAAAGGATAATGCAATGCGAAGCAAAATAACAGTGGTCGGGGCAGGCTTTGTTGGGAGTACGGTGGTGCAGCGTCTCGTCGAGCGCGATTATGCCGACGTAGTCATGTACGATATTGTACCGAACATGCCGCAAGGCAAGGCTCTTGATATGTTACAGGCCGGGCCTGTGCTCGGGTATGACTCGCTGGTGATCGGTACGAACGATTATGCCGATACGGCGAACTCGGATATTGTAGTGATCACATCGGGTTTTCCGCGCAAGCCCGGTATGAGCCGCGATGATCTTGTCAAGAAAAACCAGGAGATCGTTTCACAGGTAACGCAGGAGATTGTCAAGAACTCTCCCGATAGTATCATTATCGTGGTGACGAATCCGCTCGATGCTATGGCGCAACTGGCATTCCAGGTGAGCGGTTTCCCGCGCAACCGCGTTGTGGGTATGGCAGGCGTGCTGGATACGGCGCGCTTCCGCACGTTCATCGCGCAGGAACTGGGCGCGTCGGTGCGTGACGTGCAGGCGTATGTGCTCGGTGGACATGGCGACACAATGGTGCCACTGGCGCGCATGTGTACGGTGGCCGGCGTGCCCATCTCGCAGTTGATGCCGGCAGAACGCATTGAGCAAATCGTGCAGCGCACGCGCGACGGCGGGGCGGAGATCGTTAAACTGCTCGGCATGGGCAGCGCCTACTTTGCGCCCTCGGCCTCCGTGCTGCAAATGGTCGATTCCATTTTGCTCGACAAGAAGATGATTATGCCCTGCGCCGCCTACCTGCAAGGCGAGTATGGCATCAACGGCCTTTTCGTGGGCGTGCCTGTCAAACTCGGCGCGCAAGGCATCGAGCAGATCATCGAAGTAGAACTCAGCGAGAGCGAGCGCGCGCTTCTCAAAAAGTCAGCCGACGCTGTGAAGGAACTAGTAGAAGTCATGGGGATTTAGTTTTGCAGTGGAGAA
>DATLSI010000222.1:0-19964 GCA_035534255.1 Ktedonobacteraceae bacterium
TCAGCGACGCCGGTGACGGCGCTCAACTTCAACTATACTCCGGTAGTGGTGCTGGGCTTGTTGGTGATCGTGAGCGTCTGGTGGTTGGTGAGTGCGCGCTTCTGGTTCAAAGGGCCAATCATTCAAGGGTCGGAGAGCGAACTGGAAGCCATCGAACGCAGTGTGGGGGAAACCGTCCACGCCGAAGGCGCGGCTGGCGGCGAATAACTGCTGATTAGCATCGTATCTCAGTGCGGGAGACGGGTCGGTCAAACGACCCATCTCCCGTTTCTGTTTCTCTCATCCCCCCCGTTTTGACCGACTTGCCCTAATTAACCATCAATCGCTACCAATCTGTTTTGTTATGCTAAGTCCCTTTGCAATAGGAAATGCCTTTGCTTTTATCTCTTGCATTATTGTCAACTATAATGTATACTTATGTTGCATAAGCTTAATGCTAAAGGCGCAGAGTATGGCAGGACGTGTATTGCAAGCTTTTTAGTTCCCCCCTTGTTTTTCAGATTTTGTAGTGGTGGATGGAGCAGGCACTCTATCTCGAGTAACAACATCAAAGATGTATCTTTTCCCAGCAGCCGACAGAGAAAGGTTTTCCCCAACATGGAAGAACGTGTGATTCAGGATTTTGTTCATCGTGTCTCTACCGATGAGGTTTTACGTAAAGAACTGGTAAGTGACCCCGATAGTGTAATAATGCGCGAAGGCTTTTCGCCGCGGGTTGCCCGAGTTGTATCGCGATTGGCGCCACATTTAACTTTAGATGAGCCAGGCAAATCAGATAGCTGGTGGTACTTTTAAGCTAAGTTTTGTAGCAGGAATTACGCTGGCATTGGCGCGCTGAGACCACCGCGATGAGTGACGATGCTCAAAAACCAGTGAATCCATTTGCCGCTTGGCAGCAATTGCTGCGCGAGCGGCTTTATCTTCTTATCTCTAACCTGCACCCCATGTTGCGGGCAGACGTTGAACGCGCCTTTCAAGAACGCGGCAAGCTCCTATTTGATCCTCCTGACAACAGCGCTTCTGATGTAAGTCGTCCAGCGGGATCATGGCCACTGCTCACACTGTTGATTGCCCAACACATCTCCCCCGACATTGATACGACGTTTGCCGCGAGCGTGGCAATCGCGACCGAATGTTTCGTCTGCGCCCTGGATTTGCTCGATGATGTTGAGGATGAGGACCAGACGCTCATCATCAGCGAAATTGGTAGAGCGCGCGCGCTCAATATCTCGACCACACTCTTAGCGCTGGCGCAGCAGGCTATCCTGTCATCAGCGCAGCAGGGAATCGATACTAAGTACATACTGCGATTGCTGGATATACTCCAGCAATCTACCCTCGTTGCTACGGGTGGTCAGCACCGTGATTTGCTGGCCGAACAACGCGCGGCCAGCGATCTCACACGCGAGGAATGCATCGAAATTGCCGCTGCCAAAGCCGGGGCTATTATACGGCTGGCCTGTCTGTTTGGAGCCATCTGCGCAAACGCCAGTGAAGCTGAATGCATGGAATTAGCAGAAATGGGAGAACTACTGGGAATTGCCCATCAACTTGACAATGATTCGCACGACCTGTATTATTTAATACAATCGAAAAATGCTTCATCTGGCCTGCCTGCTGAGAGGAGCGTGAAGTCGGACCTGGCTCGAGGCAAGAAAACCTTGCCTATTGTGCTCGCAGCCAAATCGCGAAAGCCTCTTCAGGAACAAGGGGAAATATCCGATGAAGAAAAACAGGGGTACCTGCTCGCTTTGAACGAAGGAATTATGACCACCTGGGGTATCAGTCTGCTCTATCGCGAGCGCGCCCATGAGCGTCTGCGAGTAATATCCTCGCGCAGATCACTTGCTCCAGAACTGCGTTTATTATTGGGCTTCGAGTAGTAGATCTCTTTGTGGTGGGAAGCATGGGAGGGAACTGAATGAAATACCTGAACTGGATGCATAGCCGTGCCGGGCGTCTCTCAGTTATACTCCTGGCAATTGTTGTCTATTTCCTCCTGTTAGATATAGGTGGACTGAGTTTCGTGTCACAGACTGGTGCAAACAGTTCATCCTTATCTTCGCAGTGGTTTCAATTCGGTATATCATCCCTGATCGCGCTGATGCTTTTGACTGTTGGCAGCCTGATCTGGCTTTTTGCGCGTGATCGGCGCATCGCGCTTCTCCTTTTCTGTAGCACATTTACCATGATGGTCGATTTTGTCGTCGAGATCGGTTCAAATAATAATGATGTGCTACTTTCAATAATCTCAAGTATCAGCAGCGTGCTAACTTTTTCACTTTTTTCTATCTTGCTCCTGCTTTTTCCGCGTGATTATCTCTCACTGGCCTTCGTAAAGGATGGCCAAAATGCTTATCCCAGGAAGTATGGTATTTTAAGAAAATACCTGTTCATTCTAATCTTACTGAGTATTGTAACGATTGTAACTACCACATTTCACTACCTACGACCAAATATTGCTCTCGGTTTGTTGATCTTTATCGGTTATTTTTATTTTCTGTTTGTCCTGACAGGCATCATCGTCACCATGATTTTCTCCTACAGGGGATTACCTGCATTGCGCGAACGCCAGCAATTTCGCCTGTTTATGGGTGGAGTTTTGCTGGCTTTTGCTCCATTTTTACTGCTGACGATATTCCCGCACCTGTTTTTATCATCGAAGTTTGTAGTTGATGCTCGAATCAGTACGCTCCCGGCTTTGCTTTTGCCACTCGCGCTTGGCTATTCCATCCTGCGCTACCAGATTCTCGTATTTGATATGCATATTCGTCGCATTGTCGCCTGGGTAGTGAGTCTGGTTGGTCTGATGGTCCTGAGTTATATACTGGTGACGCTCACCAACTTGATAAAATTGAATAACCAGACGTTGCATGTCCTGGTAGTTGCTCTCTCTATGGCTGTGCTGGCTCCATTTACCTGGTGGATAGCACATGTAATGACTGAACGCCTCTTCTTCAATGAAATTCGCTATTATCGCCGCCTGGTTGATAAACCCACGATGCTGGCGCGTGAAACGTTTGACATTGATGAAGCATCAACGCTGCTCACGCTGGCGATTGTGGCGGCCTTCGAGATAGATGAAGTGTGTCTGTTTGTGCTCGACCAGGAAAGCGGACATTATCGCTTATCTCCTGAGTTTGATGTTCACGAGCAGTACGATGCTGCCCGCCAACGCCTGGCGCAACTACTCTTTACCGCCAGCCAATCAGCCAGAGAGGACATACAGCAGGTAGCGTCTTTCGACAATTTGAACTGGCTAACGTCCCGGCTGCCCTTGTTTACCAATGTCGCTTTATCCAAACGCCCGCTATTATTGAGCGAAGCCGCGAAATCCGCGGGAGAATTGCCAACGGGCCTGGCTCGTTACCTGTCTACCTCTGAATCCGTCGAGAATAATCCTCTATTGGTGCCAGTGCGCGCGCAGGGGAAGATGATTGGACTGTTGGTGTTGGGCAAGCGAAGTGACGGCCAGCAGTACGCGGGTCCCGATTTCGAAGTTATCGATCTTATCGTATCTCGTTTCGCGCCAGTGCTGGAAACGGCGCGGCTCTACCAGCAGGCGCGTCGTCACGCCGCGACCCTCAACGAATTATATAGTGCAGGCTTCGCGCTGGAAAAAACCTATCAGAGCATCGAGGAAGTTGCTAAAGCATATGCTGAAGTGGCTGCAGACGCAACCAGAGGTGGAGCAGAGATATGGCTCTTTGCGGATAAAGAAAATGTTCTCAAGCGTATCTTGCATGTCGGCGAGGGGCCGTTTCTGGTCGAAGAGGAGCGCCTAGCTGCGCTCCAGGACGAGGATTGGCGACCCTGGTTCTACGTGGGGTCGGGGTCGAACCTACTCGCGTACAATGGACATCTAACCGCTATACCGGAGTGTCTGCCCCAGACGCTCAAATTTCCTTTTGCCTGGCTGCCGCTGACGAAAGGAGATCAACGCTATGGAATGCTGGCGCTGACCTATCCGCGCCCGCATCTCTTCTTAGAAGAGGATGAACGCGTCCTGTCGATGTTTGCCGCCCAGTGCGCCGCAGTGATGGAGAATACACAAATTACGATTGCTCTGCGTGCAGCATATGAACAGCAGAAAGAACTGGATCGCCTGAAAGACCAGTTTATCATGACGGCTTCCCACGAATTGCGCACACCGCTGACCGCCGTGCAGGGTTATATCGAGTTATTACAGACCTATAACGCGCGTTTGAATACCGAAGAGCGGGCAGATTTCATTGCCAAGGCGCAGCGTGGTTGTGACGAATTGGTCTTAATGGTTGGCAACATCATGGACTCTAGCCGCGTGCATGTCGATGTCAACGAGGTCAGGCCCGGCCCGGTGCCGCTGGCTGTTTCGGTGGCGCACGTGCTGGAAATCATGGAGGGCGTGACCAGGCGTGAAAACCGTCACATCCAGCTTGATATTGCTGACGATATCATTGTCCTGGCTGATGAACTGCGCCTCAGGCAGATCATACTTAACCTGCTAGGGAATGCCATCAAGTATTCGCCTGCTGGTTCCACTATTGAAGTTTCGGCCAGTCACGATGACGATATGAGTACATTACGGATTCGCGATCATGGGTTCGGCATTCCACCGGCGGATCAGTCGCGGCTTTTTGAACGGTTTGTGCGCCTGGAGCGTGACATGAACAGCCCTGTACGCGGCGCGGGATTGGGATTATCGATCAGCAAACAACTGGTCGAGGCCATGGGGGGCCATATCTGGGTGGAGAGCAGCGGAATAGATGGAGAAGGAAGCGTCTTTGCTTTCTCCCTCAAGCTGTATCAGAACGTCCAGGCGCTGGTGTCGTAATGTATCCTCTTTCTTTCGCGTAGTTCCACAGCGACTGCTGTAGCTGCCGGCGGGCGCGCGAAATGCGGCTCATGACAGTGCCTATGGGAATCTGCAGCGCTTCCGCGATCTCTTTATACGACAGGCCCTCGATGTCAGCCAGGATTACCGGCATACGAAAGTTGATAGGCAGGTCGTTCAGCGCCTTATACACATCCTCGTCCAGGTACTTACTCAGAACTTCGTCTTCCGCCGCTGTCGTCAATTCCTGCCCGCTCAGGTCGCGGATGCGGTTATAGAGATAAAATTCTTCTCCATCGGGAAGAGTTGCTGGAGTTGGATGCGTCGCCAGCTTGCGGAAGCGATTGATGGCAGACGTATTGAGTATGCGGAAGAGCCAGGCTCGTAAATTGGTACCTGGCTGGTACGATTTAGAAAAGCGAAACGCTTTCAGCATTGTTTCTTGAACCAGGTCTTCTGCCTCCTGCTGGTTGTGTGTCAGCCGTAAGGCCGTGCGGTAGAGACTATCTAACTGGGCGATAACGCCCGCCTCAAAATCCTCTGTAACATGATCGTCACCCGGTGTATTTTGTGACGAAAGCGACTCCTCAAACATGCAAACTCCTCTATTACTGGATGACTTATGCTGTCACCCGGTACTATGCAGTATAACTCACCTGAGTTGGGAATGAAAGCCCTACGAATTATGTTAGAATGAACAGAACATGTAATGGCGAGACAGCAAGCAATATGAGTCTCATAAAGTACTAGAAGAATTGGAAGGCTTATGGAATGTATGGACTGTTTTGAAACGGTTGCTCGTCTCCATCTTTATATCGACCGGGAACTTAGCATAGAGGAAGTGGAAGTTGTACAGCAACACCTGTCGGACTGCCCGCATTGCGAATGTCGCTTTCACTTTGATCTGCATCTGAAGCGGTTGATTCACGAACGCTGTACCATCGAGCGCGCGCCTATGCACCTGCGAGAGGCAGTGTTGTACCTGGCCCGGACGCCTGCAGGCGGGATCGTTACACTCGATCCAGAGTTGGAGATGGAGATCAGGGCGGATTTAGAAGAAAGTTAATGGGGCGCGATAGGGCGAACCTTTTGATAGCCAGTGGCGGGTATTTATGAACCAGCTTGCTATCGAGGAACCTATCGCGTTCCTATACATTGATGCCCAGATTAAAGAAGCGGTTGAGAGTGAGCAGCAAATTGAAGTAGATCATGATGCCCAGCGCGATCATGACGATGCCTGTTCCGATCTCAATTTTTCCTACGTGTGGCTTTAACCACTTGAGCGCCTTGCTCAGACGGTCAAGCCCCAATCCCAGCAGCAGAAATGGGATACCCAGGCCGAGCGAATAGACAAGCAGTAACAGGACCCCTTCACGCAATGTTCCTGCATTCGATGCCAGCACGAGTATAGGCCCCAGGATCAGGCCGACACACGGCGTCCAGCCTATGGCAAAGATCACGCCGATCAGAAAAGATGCCGGGAAGCCTGGACGATTGGGGCGATACTGGAAACTTTTCTGGCGGTAGAGAAACGGCAGCTTGAGTATGCCTGTCAAGTGTAACCCTATGAACACGAGCAGGATGCCGCCTACCTGGCGCAGCAGAAACTGGTGAATCTTCAGGAAAGCGCCCAGCGCGCTGGCTGTCGCGCCCAGCGAGACAAACGCCAGCGTGAAACCTGCTACAAATACTACGGCATGCAGAAACGTGTTAAGGCGCGCCGGACCTTCTACCTCTACACTGCTGCCGTCCGCCTGGTAGACGCTCTGCCCGACAAGCTGTGCCAGGTAGATAGGGACTAGCGGTAAGACACAGGGCGAAAGAAAAGAGGCCAGTCCCGCGATAAAAGCCACGCCAAACGAAACTTGCGATGAAATCATAACCGGTGGAGTCTCCAAAATACAGCTATTTTCTCTTTGCATACTATAGTACGTATGCGCCGGATGCGCAAGTGCTCAGTTTCCCGGGTCTGCATCATTGCGGGTGAAAAAGGACGCACATGTGTAGGGACGCGATTGATCGCGTCCGCGTGGGCGAGTGTCGGCGTGGGCGGACGCGATAAATCGCGTCCCTACAAATCACCCGGAAGGACGGAGAACCGTTTCCCTCACGACGCGACTGAAGAGACGTCCTATTCTGATTTGAAAATTCGCTGCAGTTGTTTCCACAGGGTGCGGCGCGTCTCTGGCGTCTGTGTATCCTGCTCCTGGGCGCTTTGTTCTGGATTGAGGGGCCGGGTTGGGACATCATCTAGCTGTTCCACGACCTGGCTCAATAAACTATGCTCCTGCTCGCTTTCGTCGGATGGGTACGCCTGTTCCTGCTCGTTGTGTGCGCCGGGGGACTGTTGTTGTGTCGCCTCCCAGTCTATATAACGCGGACGTTGTGCCTGTGGGCGTTTTGGTGGACGAATTACCATCCCTTCGCGTTGTCCAGGCGAGCGCCCCTGACCGCCTGGGCCTGGCAGGGAGTAGGCTGAATTGCCGGGCGCTTGCAGATGCAAGTCACGCAGGTCTTGTGCCATCAGCAAGGCGTTTTCGTAGCGATCATCGCGCTGGCGCGCCATCGCCGTCAGGATGATTTGCTCCAGTTCAGGAGATATCTCGCTATTCAGCGTGGTAGGAGGACGCAGCGGCCCGGAAACGATGGCCTGTGTCAATTCTGGTAATGTGCGACCGGTGAATGGACGCTGCCCCGTCACCATCTCGTAAAGCACCACGCCGAGCGCGTAGATATCGCTGCGATTATCCAGCTTCTGTCCCCATACCTGTTCGGGCGATGCGTAGTAAATGCTGCCGACCAGTGTTTTGGCGACGGTTATTTGCTGGTGGCCAGTGGCGCGAGCGAGGCCAAAGTCCATCACCTTTATCTTGCCCCAACGATCAAGCATGAGGTTTTCGGGTTTGATATCGCGGTGGATGACGTTGCGCTCTTTGTAGGCGGAGTCAAGTGCATCGGCGATCTGGGCGGCGTATTCGGCGGCCAGGTATGAGGGCATGGAGGTATCAATTTGCAGCAGGCTGCCAATAGTTGGCCCCTGCACGAATTCCATCACAAAATAGAGGAAGCCGCCCTGTTGCCCGGCATCATAAATTTGCACGATATTCGGATGATTTAATCCACCAATGATCTGGGCTTCGCGTATGAATCTCGCCACGTAGGAAGCATCTCTGGCAAGAGTACGCGGCAAGACCTTTATGGCCACTTCACGACTTAGCGCGATTTGCCTGCCGCGATACACCATCCCCATGGAGCCGCGTCCTATCTCCTCTTCCAACAAATAGCCGCCCAGGCTCTGACCTGCCAGTTCATTCATGCAATCCGCAGCGCAGGGACCCCAAACCATAGCGAGGTTTCGGGCAGGGAGCGCTGTCCTCCTTCCCTACTTGAAATTAGTCCGGCTCTCCATTTACTGACAGGGGCGCGATCCACAGCGTCCACCGTTGAGAAACAGAGTACCTACGAGATACATCATCAATCAAGGTAATCTTTGAGGATACGGCTGGCCTGTGGATGACGTAACTTGCGAATGGCGCGCTCCTCGATCTGGCGCACGCGTTCGCGAGTGACTTTGAGCTTCTTGCCAACTTCTTCAAGAGTGTGGTCGTGATCGTCCACCAGGCCAAAGCGTAGTTCGATCACCTGCCGCTCGCGCGTGGTAAGCTGGTTGAGCGCCTTGCGAATTTCTTCGCGCAGCAAGCGTTGATCGGTGATTTCGACTGGCCCGCGCTCGCGATTATCTTCGATGATGTCGCCGAGCGTATTTTCCTCCTCCTCGGAGAGCGGCGCGTCGAGCGAGAAGACTTTTTCGGCCCAGATCAACAGTTCGTTCACACGCTCTGATGTCATATTCAGACGCTCACTGATATTTTCGGGTGTGGGTTCGCGTCCGAGTTCCTGGTAAAGCTGGCGCGTCATGCGCTTGACACGCATAACTTCTTCCATGATGTAGACCGGCAGGCGCACGGTGCGCGTTCCCTCCAGGATAGCGCGCGTGATGGCCTGTTTTATCCACCACGTAGCATAGGTGGAGAAACGGAAGCCCTTCCTATAGTCAAACTTGGTCACAGCGCGGATCAACCCGATGTTGCCCTCGCCGATCAAATCTTCCAGGGAAAGTCCCTGGCCCACGTACTTCTTGGCGATGCTGACCACCAGTCTCAGATTGGCCTCGATCAGTTGATTTCTCGCGGTCTTATCTCCGGCTTCCGCTCGTTCAGCGAGAGAGGATTCTCTGGTTGCAGAGAGTAGAGGGATGCGAGAAATTTCGCGGAGATAGAGGCGCAAACTATCACTTTGTGCCAGGGTACTCAAGTCTGAGTCCTGGATGGCTTCGCGTTCTGGCTCGGCTGGTTTATCGGCTTCAAACATAACTTCCTGTTCCAATTGCTCGCTCTCTTCTACCTGCGCTCTCCCACCAGAGGCGTGGGGAACCGCGCGATTCCCTGTTCCTCAAAGCAGAATGCATCAAAGATCAGCTACTTATGGTGTCATTTTATCACACCTCCGCGTTATTGCAAGCGTCGGAGTTTCACGAGACGAAATGCATACATTTCAACACTATTATCATTTTCGACAAGACGCGTCTATGTCAGTAGGGACGCCCCTGGTGGGCGTCCGAAGGTGCCAGCGTGTCAGTAGGGACGCATCTTGTAAATGAGATAGGTTTGTGCGTATATGTATCTTAGTGATGTTTGGTAATATATAGAACATAATAATTGATTCTTCTCACTCTTTCATCTATCAGGAAAAATGTATGGTTGATATAGTATCGTTGGTACCGGGAACATGCATCGGCGGTCGCTACATTGTAGGGTCGTTGCTCAGTTCGGGCGGGTTCGGGTCTGTCTATCGGGGTATTAATACCAGCGAGGGCAATCGGCCCTGTGCTATTAAAGAAACCTATGATGTAACTCCCGCGGCACGTCGCCAGGCTTTGACGGAAGTGGCCGTGCTTTTCACCTTCAATAACCCGCACCTGCCCCAGGTCTATGATGCATTTGAAGAGCCAGGACGTTTCTACCTGGTGATGCAGTTGATCGAAGGGCAGAACCTGCTGGAGTTGAGCAAAGTGCGAGGCAGGCCATGCAGCGAAGAAGAGGCGCTGCGCTGGCTACTGCCTGTCATAGATGTATTGCAGGAACTCCACAGCCGCAATCCCGCTGTTATGCACCGCGATATCAAACCGGGCAACATCATTTTAACTCCTGACGAGCGGGCGGTGCTGGTTGATTTTGGCCTTACCAGGCTCTACGATCCAACCAGAAATAGCCAGACGCTGGTGCGCGCCGTGACCGAGGGATTCAGCCCTATCGAGCAGTATATCGGCAAGACCAGTCCGCAATCCGATATCTATTCAATGGCCGCAACCATGTATTTCCTGCTGACCCAGACCGTTCCCCCGGTCGCGCTTGAACGCAGTTTTCACGATACGCTGGTCGCGCCGCGTTTGCTCAACGCGCGGATTTCGCCAAACATCGAAGTGGCCTTGCTCAAGGCGCTGGCGGTGAATGCCGATCAGCGTTTTGACAGCATGCACGCGTTTGCAAGTGCCTTACGACAACCGGCCTATGCTGCTTATGCCTACGCTGACGCGGCATTCGCTGGCGCGCAAACCGAACGTATCGAGATTCCTCCACCCCCGCCAACTCTGCCTCCGCCGCCAACATCGTTCGCACCCATGTACGCACCCGCGCCCGCGTATGGCATGCAGTCGCGCCAGCAGCCTGAACGCTCTCAGAATGGTGTTCACGCGCAACCTTTACCCTTTTCACCCGTTCCGCAGGGCAAGGTTACGCGACCGCCCAGGGGCCGCGTAACGAGCACGCCGGTCTATCCAATGCTGCCGACGCGACCAAATGTCGCGCCTCCACAACCCGCGCCCAGAACACAAAACTATAAAGCGCTGCCGGGTGCCTATAATCAGGGCTGCCTGTGGGGCATGCTGCAAGGAATTTGCGCCGCTTTGATCGTGCTCAACATGAGAAATAGCTCGTCCATATACATGGCAATAGCCGAGGGTTTTTTCTTCTACTTTGTAGCGGGTCTTTTAACCGCGCGCAAGGGTGGCAGCTCGCTGCGCGGCATATGGGCCGGGTTCTGGGCAGGCATATTCAGTACCATTGTATTCTGGAGTGCAATCCTGGTTGGCGTAGTCGTCGAAGTGGCGCGGCGCATCCAACTCAACGGCATTGCCACAGGCCAACAGGGGCAGCAATTAAATCCCTTTACCAATTTTGGCCAGGCTCTTCAGCTAGTTGTACCCGCGCTGGCGAACCAGCAAAACATGCAGCAGCGTGGTGGAAGCATTATCGTCTACCTGGTTGCTGGCCTGCTCATCGCCATGTTGCTTGGTTGGATTGGCGGCGCAGTGGGAAGTATATGGGCCAGGCGGCGCGGAGCGAGGTATCGCGCTTGACCAACTATGGTAATGTAGTGACCCAATCTGATGGGGTCACTACATTATTTAGTGTATTGATAGTTGGAACGCACCTTTTCTCTGTTTCTAAACTTAACATCGGGCAACAGCACGGCAAAAAACAGGAAGATCAGACCGCAGACACGCATTATGTCCCCTGTGCGGTCAAGCCCGTCGTTGGGTATGAAGTACTTCGGTAAAATGATCAAATAGCCGAAAGAAAGAGCTAAGAAGGCAAGCCCCATTAATAAACTGAAACGAGTTTCCATCTTCATAAACGAGACTGCGTAGACAAACCGCGAAACAGCAAAAATCCGCCGAGCCGCTCTAAAAGCCGCAGCAGCAAGCGCGTTGCTGACAGTAGACAAGGCATGGTACTATCTTCATTGGCACAACCATTACTGAGCAACCAGGGAAGGCAGGCACTATTGTTGACGAATCAGGATACAACGCTCACCACAACCACGACTGAAGAGACGCTTTCACTCACAGAGTTGGCTCGCGCCCTCCACGCGGAACTGAAGCTGGATAGCGCGCAGATTGCGCGTACCGTCGCGCTGCTTGACGAGGGCAACACCATCCCTTTCATCGCGCGCTACCGCAAAGAAGTTACAGGCAGCCTGGACGAAGTGCAAATACAGGCCATCGCTGATCGCGCCGGGGCGCTGCGCGCACTGCACGAGCGCAAAGCCGACGTGCGCAGGCTCATCGACGGACAGGGCAAACTCACACCCGAACTGGCAGCCGCTATCGCCTCGGCGACCACCTTGCAGGAAGTCGAAGACCTCTATTTGCCCTATCGCCCCAAACGCAAGACTCGCGCCAGCGTCGCCCGTGAAAAGGGACTCGCGCCCCTCGCTGATATAATTTTGCAACAGCCCATAATGTCAGGGAACCCTGAAAAACTGCTCGAGGAACAGGCGCGGCCATTTCTGGATGCTGCTAAGGGTGTGGATACCAGCCTGGAAGCCTACGCAGGAGCGCGCGATATCGTGGCCGAGGTCATCGCCGAGGATGCTAACGTGCGCGGCAGCATGCGCGTGGTCTTCTTCAAACGCTCCACCATCAGCGCGAAAGTGGCCGGTGCTGACAAAATCGCCGAGAAAGACCCCAACGGCGTCTATCAACTCTACTACGATTTCAACGAGAGCGTCGTCAAACTGGTGCCTCATCGCGTCCTCGCTCTCAATCGCGCCGAACGCGAAGACGTGCTGCGCGTTAGCGTCACCCTGCCATATGAACAGGCGCAGTCGCATATCACGCAGCACTACCCTGTCAAAGTGTCCTCGCCTTTCGCGCAGCACTTGATAGAAGCTATGGAGGATGGCTACAAACGCCTGCTCGCGCCGGCCATGGAACGCGAAGTGCGTGTAGAACTGACACGCCAGGCGGAGGAACACGCCATCAACATCTTCGCCGCCAACCTGCGCAACCTGCTCTTGCAGCCGCCGCTGCGCGGGCGCAAAGTGCTCGGCATCGATCCCGGCTTTCGCACTGGCTGCAAGCTCACGGTCGTCGATGAAAACGGCAAGTTTATCGAGTCGGACACCTTGTACCTGTACCAGTCGGAAAAGGCCAAGCAGCAGTTGCGAGCATTGCTGTCCAGGCACAACATCGACGTAATCGCCATGGGCAACGGCACCGCCTCGCGTGAAACCGAGCAGATGGTGGCCGAGTTGATCGGCGAACTGGAAGACGAAACGGGCGAAAAGGGCAAGATTGGCTACGTCATCGTCAACGAAGCGGGTGCGTCGGTCTATTCAGCTTCGGAAGCTGCGCGCCAGGAGTTTCCCACGCTGGATGCCACGCAGCGCGGCACCATCTCGATTGCGCGCCGCCTGCAAGACCCGCTGGCGGAACTGGTCAAAATCGACCCCAAAGCTGTCGGCGTGGGCCTCTACCAGCACGACGTTGACCAGAAAGAACTGGCGAACATGCTCGAACGCGTGGTCGTTTCCTGCGTCAACTTCGCGGGCGTCGAGCTAAATTCCGCCTCCGCCGCCCTGCTCAAGCATGTCTCCGGCATCAACGCGCGCGTGGCCGGCTCAATCGTCAAGTATCGCGAGGAACACGGCCCTTTCAAATCACGCGCCCAACTCCAAAAAGTATCAGGACTTGGCCCGGCAACCTTTGTGCAGGCGGCGGGTTTTCTCAAAATCGCCAACGGCAGCGAACTGCTCGACAATACCTTCATTCACCCTGAATCCTATGCTGCCGCGCGCGCTTTGCTCGATATGTTGCCAGCCGCCAGCGATGACAAAGGCAAGACGCTGAAGACCGCCGAGCGCGTGGCGCAGTTCCGCCAGTTCGTCAAACTGCAAAGCAGTCTGGGACGCGGCAACCGCAATCGCTCCACTGGTGATAGCGATGGCGAGCAGACATCATGGGTCGATATCGCCAAAAAGATCGGCGTCGGTCTGCCCACCCTCAACGATATGCTGGAGAATCTGGAAAAGCCCGGCCTCGATCCACGCGACGCGCTGCCTGCGCCCATCCTGCGCCACGATGTGCTCAAAATGGAGGACTTGCAGACGGGCATGATCTTGCAGGGAACGGTACGCAACGTGGTAGACTTCGGCGCGTTCGTCGATATCGGCGTCAAGCAGGACGGCCTTGTGCATATCTCCGAGCTTGCTGATCGCTATGTGAAAGACCCCTTGAACGTGGTTGCTGTGGGTCAAGTCGTGCAGGTGAGGGTGTTGAGCGTGGATAAGCAACGGGGAAGGGTACAATTGAGCATGAAAGGGATTGGGAAATAATCGATGCCAACCGAACAGTACAGCTTCGAACGCTACCTCAATGTGCGCACAGCCTATGCACCCAGCTTCTCGCCCGATGGGCAGCGTTTGACGTTTTTGACCAATATAACGGGTATGACGGAAGTGTGGAGTATACCTGTAGATATGGCGGCGGCGATGCCCGCCTGGCCGGAACAGCTTACTTTCGTGGGTGATCGCGTGGGCGGCGCGAGTTATTCACCTACGGAGAATATCCTGCTGGTGAGCGCCGACGCCGGTGGCAGCGAGCGTATGCAGCTTTACCTGCTCGGTGGGGATGGCGCGAGCTTTACGTCCCTGACCGCGAAGCCGGAGTCTATTTACCAGGCAGGCGGGTGGTCGCCGGATGGCACGCGCTTCACCTATGCCAGCAACGAGCGCGACCCGCGCTATTTCGACGTGTACGAGTACGCGCTGGAAACAGGGCAGGCGAGATTAGTATTGCAGCAGGACGGCACGAATTATCCCACACGCTATGCGCGCGATGGCCGCTTGGCGCTGGTGATGCGCGTACACTCCAATATCAACATACAACTTTTGCTGCTCGATATGCTGACGGGCGAGACGCGACCTCTGACGCCGGAAGTAGTCGAGGGGCCGGCGGAACATCTTTATGCACACTGGTCCGCCGATGGCAGCGGGTTGTACCTGCTGAGCAATCGCGGGAGGCAGTTTTCCGCGCTGGCATGGCTCGACCTTGCCACGACTGAAATGACTTATTTGAGAGATGACCCCTGGGATGTAGAAACGCTGGCGTTTTCACACGATGGCAGGCATATGGCGCTGGTACTGAACGGGGATGGCTATGCGAAGCTGGAACTGTTCGATGTCGCGGGTGGATGGGATGCGCGGCGCGAGCTGCCTCTACCCGGCTTGCCAGAGGGCGTCATAGTTGGCGTCGAATGGTCGCAAAATGGTGAACGGCTGGCGATTACCTGCATGTCTCCCACTGAAACGGCTGATATCTTCATCTGGGATGTGCGAACCGCGCAACTGTGGCGGGCTACGCGCAGCGCGATGGGAGGCATTCCACGCGACGCATTCGTCAAGCCCTCGCTGCTGCACTATCCTACCTTCGATGGTCGCGAGATACCGGCCTTCCTCTTCCTGCCTGAGAACATGCTGGCGCGGGACTTGCCCGTTGTCATCAACGTGCATGGTGGCCCGGAGGGTCAATCGCGCCCGGTATTTGACCCGGTCACGCAATACCTGGTGGCGCGGGGTTATGCTGTGCTTGCGCCCAACGTGCGCGGCAGCACCGGCTACGGCTACGAGTACCAGAGCCTTGACGATGTGCGCCTGCGCATGGATTCAGTAGCCGATTTGCAGCATGCCGCGCTCTGGCTGAAAAGCAGTGGCATCGCTGACCCCTCGCGTATCGCAGTGATGGGCGGCAGCTACGGCGGCTTCATGGTGCTATCAGCGATTACCACCTATCCGCGCCTGTGGGCAGCCGCCGTCGATATCGTGGGCATCGCTAACTTCGTCACCTTCCTCGAAAACACGGGACCCTGGAGGCGCAAATTCCGCGAAACCGAGTACGGTAGCCTGGAAAACGATCGCGAGTTCCTGGAAAGCATCTCGCCCATCAATCACGTTCACGACATCACCGCGCCGCTTTTCGTCATTCACGGCGCGAACGATCCGCGTGTTCCCATTGGCGAAGCCGAACAGATGGTAGCAGCCCTGCGCGAACGCAACATCCCGGTGGAATACATGCGCTTCGAGGACGAGGGGCATGGCCTTATCAAACGCGCTAACCGGCTGGTGGCCTATCCCGCGGTGGCGCGATTTCTGGATACATATATGGGCAATACTGAGCATTGACATTTTCCAATCGGGCATGCTGGCAGCCTGGCTATTTTTGTTTCCCTCACATACCCTGTCTTGCGCGGCATGGAAGACGCCGAATTTCCTTGTACCCCTGTACACGTCGTCAAATGCTTTTGCGCAAAGGAAAAACACATGTCAATCTCGCAGGACAACTCAACGGACGAACAGCAGCCAGTTTCGCCTGGCCAGCGGCAATCTCTGTGGCGCAATCGTGACTACATGCTGTTGTGGAGTGGACAGGCGCTGTCTGATATTGGCGGCGCGGTATCGGAACTCGCCTTTGTTGATTGACAAATAAAATTTCGTTTTTTCGGACGAATATCGGTTCGTCTCATTGCTGTAAAGGAGCCAGAGAAGCCAGAGGAGGAGTATGAAAGGGAGGGTGGTTCTGTCACATAAATTTTCCAGATAGCAATACACGTTTCAAAACAGAGGACACGCCGTTGTTCCTGCTTCAACCCATGAAAATTGACACATATCTTTTCGCATTTCCATGGAGCGGAAGAGAATTTCTTATCTTTAGAAAAGAACGTTGGCCCTGCTTCACGCAAGGGCCAATCGTTGTTACCTCCTGAAAGAACGGAGAGGTTGTGGTTCGCCAGATACTACTGAGTTCCGAGCATGGGCGATAGCAGAAGAAACCGAGCGATTGCTCACTCGGTTCTCTCTTTCACGGGTGAACAAATGAGTAGAGAGCAAAGGCTGCTGAGAACCCCATTACCACAAACGTTACTATCCCAATCGTATTGGTGAGCCAGCCGTTCGTATGGTTGCCCATGATCTTTCTGTTATTCGTGATGAGAAGGATCATTCCGATAAGTGGAACGGCGATAATGCCGTTGAGCACCGCTGTATAGATCAGCGCTGAGAATGGGTTAATCCCTAAGAAGTTCATGAGCACCCCAACAACCGCCGAAGCGATAATGATGAGGTAGAAGACTTTCGCCTGATTAAATGTTTGAGATAGACCTTCTGGGAAGCCAAATGTTTCCGCAATCGCATACGAACTGCTCCCTGCAAAGATCGGTACCGCAAGAAAGCCTATCCCGATAATCCCTATCGAAAAGAGGATTTTTGCAAGAAGTCCAGCGTGTGGAAAGGAATGAACCAGCGGTTGCAATGCCGAAGCTGCTTGTGTAGGAGTTTGAATGTTGGTAATTCCGTGGACGTGGAGGGTCGCAGCCGTGGTCACGATAATGAAAAAGGTGATAATCTCCGAGCAGAGCATACCGATAAACGTATCGAGCTTCATCTTGCCGAGATATCCTTTTCTGAGTTTTGGTTGGTCTCCGTCAATGGGAAGCATCCCCGCTTCGATTTCTTCCTCCACTTCCTCATCTGGCTCCCAGAATATCATATAGGGAGAAATGGTGGTCCCTAAGACCCCAACAACAAGAAACATAAAAGCAAAGTTCCATTCAATATGAGGAACAATCGCTGCAAGAAGGACCTGCCCCCAATTCAAGGGAATAATAAACCCTGTAATAACGTAGGTCACAAGGGATAAACAGATCCATTTCAGGATACTCGCATACCGCTTATAGCTCACGAAAATGACGAGTACCAGGATGATTGCTGCGTAGAGGATGACCAAGAAAGGGAAATTGGCTTGTGGAACAAGAAGCTGTGTCCCTGAAGCCATAGCACCCAGATCAGCACCCAGATTGATAGTGTTTGCAATCAGGAGCAGTAACACCAGCGGATAGAGGAGAAATCTGGAATAGTACCGTTTTATATTCTTCGCGATGCCCTGTCCTGTGACCACTCCAATTCTTCCAGCCATTTCCTGGACAACATACATCATTGGCAGCATAAAAAGGACGGTCCATAACAGTTTGAACCCATATTGCGCCCCGGTCTGGGAATACGTGCCTATTCCAGACTCATCATCATCGGCAAATCCTGTGATCACTCCTGGCCCAATAATACTCAGGAGTCTTTTGACGACAGGCTTCTTGGGTTTTGGTAGCTCACTGGCAAATTGGATGGCTTTGTCTATCACTGTTTTGTCAGCAATAGGGTGGCTCTTTGGTGTGCGTTTCATAGAGGTAACTTGTTTCATCCTTGTTCTATTTTTGCTTTAAATAGCCGATACTCTGCTCCTGGTAGCAGCTTCAGTAGCGTTACCCTACAGAGGTGAGCAGCCGAGTGAGACGGGAGCGCACCTACGTAGTGGGCGTCGCCATTTTCTGAAGCATCTGACTGACCAGTTGGACCAACGTAGCAATGGCGAATGGTTTGGGGATCACCCCCACGTGATGTGCTCTCAAGAAGTCTTCCTGGTCCGAAATAGCGTACGGATCGGCAGTACAGAGAATCACTGGAAGGGCCAAGGTGGGTGGATAGGCTTTGAGTTGGCGCAAAAGCGGCTCTGCATCATCGCGGCGGCGACTCAAATGATGGTCCAAAATAAGCAGATCTGGCTGAAAGTGTTCAATGGTCGTGACCTGCTCAAATCCAGAGGCAGCAACGTGAACATCATATCCTTCTGGTTCGAGGATCAGTTGATAGAGATAAAGCAGATCTCGTTCGTTGTCGAGAACAAGCAAGCGAGGGGTCATGATATCACCTCTCACACACCGTCTGTGCCTGTCCTTCTGGCGGCTGTGAGCCAGGAGGAAGAACAGTACCATTTCGTTGCACTGTATTACCTCAAATATACCACACATCCAGTGTTCGTTTCTCTCGTTTTTTCATCGAGAAAGCCTCTCTCAAGAACATTTTGCCGATGATGCCAAAGCTGCCAAAATATGCACGTTCTTTCCGTTGTTTCTCTGGTCATCCCCTCTCAAGAGAAGGAACAGATGGCTTTTCTTCTATCCTCTCACCACGCCCCAGACCATATCAACCCTGGCCCATCGTTGCTCTGTATTGGGAGTCGTTGTCTTGCGTTTGTCGTGAGATTTAAATCGGAGGACCCCATTGCGCGGGTCCACCGAGCGCATCGCCGCACAATCGGGGCATTCAACAAGGTGCGTGCCACCGTCCAGAAAACGCCTGGCTTCGATGGGAATCACTCCAGAGAACGTGCATTTGAGTGTATTGGCCGTCTGCGCCTGATCTCCTACGGAGTCGCGGGCTGCTGCCCGCTCCACCCGTGCGTGACCAGACACGTTCTGACGCGTGTCTGGGAATACCTTGGGTGCGGGTGTGTGAGGGGCCTCGGTCGGATCAGTGCCAGGAACAGGAACCGGATTTCCGAGCAGACGCTTGAGTTCCTGTTCGCTCTGAGCTTTGGCCTGCTCCATTTTGAATTCCCCTGCGCGAGCCTCACTTTCCATACGCGCCCGCAAGCCAGGCGGCAAGGCATGCTTTTGCAAAGCGTCGATGGTTAAGGTGGTTACGCCCTGCCGGTAAAGCGCATCCACCGTTTCGACGATCCAATCACTCAACACACCGATGCACCCCAGGCTCCACTCTCCAAACCAGCGCCAATGGGTCAGCAGGCCCGGAACATCGACGATGAGTGGCACCTGTTCCAGGAGCGTGCGGAGCGCTCCCACAAATTCCCCGCACTCGACTTCATTGTCAAAATGGTAGCGAGGGAAAAAGAGGTCTCGCATGCGTCGGCCAGCTTGCCCGTTGAGATGGCAAAAGTCATACAAATCAAAATTGCCAGCTAACACATGCAGCACGTTGGTACGGTTTGTTAACGTTTTGAGCCAATCCAGTTGTGACGTGGGTTTGTGAGGGGTATCGACCGACATCAGATGTTGTGCTTCATCGACAAACACCACTTTCACGCGTAACAAGGCAAAGGCATAGATCACGGCATCTCGCATGTCAAGCCATTCCGCCGGGTCTGTACTCCTTTTCCCAGGATGCGTTGCCAGATTGAGGTGCCTCACGCGGTCATTCACCGCGACGTGACCACGCAGTTGCGTGAGAATTTGCCGGTAAAAATCGAGCCGTGCAGAAGCACCAATATCTTCTGGGGAAGCCTGGACCTGCACCACTGGCACGTGATGCGCAACGAGATTGCATAGCTGAGCAATAAGAGAGGTGGTAAATGATGTGAAGAGTGAGCAGGTTTTGACCTCAAGGGTTGGCATTTGCCCCGAAGGTTGAGCAGTACAACCATTGATCGGAGGAGAAACCGCCTCTGAAGCCGTTTGCAGTGCGC
>DATLSI010000223.1:0-10566 GCA_035534255.1 Ktedonobacteraceae bacterium
GCCTGCTGGAATGTCTGCCCGACTGAGAAGGCTTCCGCCACGTCTGAGCTGATATTATCAGCAGTACCGCCATACTTGGCCAGGTAATCTTTGACCATTTGCGCGTTCTGGAAGGTGTTAATGGTCGGATACCACCCGCCATTCGGCACGAATATACCCTCAGCATTGTTGACCCCGCCAATGGCATCAGTGAACTGTTTGCCCTGGTCTGGTCCGGCTGTCGCAATGATGGCCTTGGGATTGTAATGCTGCTGCTTGAAGGCCTGGATATAGGCTACGATATCGGGCAGCAGCGTGCCGGTGACGATGACCTGCGCGCCAGATGCAATCATCTTCTGCGCGATCGGTGTATAGTCAGTAGTTTCCGATGGGTAGACCTGGTAGGATACTGTTTTGACACCACCCTGTTCCAGGTACTGTTTCGCCGTATCGACCTGCGGCTGCGTGAATGGATCATTCTGGGTCGCGTAGGCTGCCGTCGTTGGCCGCTGCCCTACCGGCAGGGACAGGATATACTGCGTAAAGCTGACCACCAGATTGGCGACAGGCGCGGAAACATCGAATAGACTAGTCAGTCCCTGCGTAAAGACCGACGGGCCACCACCAGCGCCCTCGATCATAGCATACCCGTAGCGGTTCGCAACCACCGATGCCGGTTTGGTGAGCAGTGATGAGAATGGCCCAAATACCACATCGTCATGATTTACCGTGATCAATTTCTGATAGTTCGTGACGACCTGCGTCGTACTACTGGCATCAGAGACGATGTCCAGGTGAACCTGACGACCAAGTATCCCACCGCTCGCGTTGACGGTATCGGCCCACAGCTGATACCCTTGCTGGAAGGCCAGTCCATCGGCGGAGAAGTCGCCAGTCAGTGATAGTGAAATACCAATGTTGATGGGTGTCTTGGGCTGGCTCGTTGCTCCGGGAGTGGCGGAAGTAGTACTTGTCCCGCCACAGGCGCTGAGTACGAACAGCACCGCAACCATTGCTGCGACACTCTTCAAGACTGGCTTGCGCCACAAGGCAAAACGCCCTTTCACAGTTGTCCTCCTTTGTTACTATGAAGTCACCACAATGGTAACTCCTGGTTCCTTAACGCCAAACAATTGACGTCTGAGCAAACTTGTTATCCCGTTCTTCACGAAATACCGCAAACAACACGAATTTATTGCTCATCCCCTCATTCTACGTTCTACGCCTCGCAACACTCACCCTGCTTGCTGGAACTTACCCTAAAAGTCCCAATGGCTCCTCTATAAAAGTTGCTATACTATCCAGAAACTGCGCTCCACGCGCTCCATCTACGGCGCGGTGATCGCATGAAAGCGTCAGCGCCATCATAGGCTGGATGGACGGTTGACCATTGAGGGGCACCACGCGTTCGGCAATACGGCCAACGGCCAGTATAGCAGCCTGTGGCTGATTGATGATGGCGTTAAAAGCATCGACGTTGTACATGCCCAGGTTGCTGATCGTAAATGTGCCACCGCTTATATCCTGTGGCCGGAGTTTACCGGACTGCGCTTTTGCCACCAGTTCCACGCGTTGCCGGGCAATCTCACTCAATCCAAGCGTATCCGCTCGCTGGATGACCGGCACTACCAGGCCCTCTTCCACGGCTACAGCCAGTCCCACATTCACCTCTTGCTTCAGGATAATTTTGCCCTCGTGCCACGATGCATTGACACGCGGATGCGCGCGTAACGCCGCCGCCACTATTTTTACAAGCAGATCGGAATATGTCACTTTTTCGGGGGATCGTTTCAATAGTTGCTCGCGCCAGCTTATCAAACGGCTGGCGTTGACCTCGCGCACGAGATAAAAATGCGGGATGCTCGTCCAGCCCTGGGTGGTACGTTCGGCCATAATGCGCCAGATGTTGCTCACCGGCAGATCGCCGCTCCCGTTGGACATCGCCGCGCTTATCTCTGCGGTCAGTACCTCTCCAGCAACTTCCACCGGCATAGATGCCTGATGTAGCACATCAGCCGCCAGAATTGCTCCTCCGGGTCCGCTTCCGATAATCGCCGCGAGGTCTTTCCCTTGCTCAAATGCTAAGCGCCGCGCTTTGGGTGAAGCCATCTTCAAGCGCGCCGTCGGGACTTGATCCGGTATGCCAGTTTGTTCCTGGTTCTGGAGATAGGTGAGAACATCGGCTTTCTGAATTCGTCTGCCTGACGATTTAACCTGGCTTAAATCCACATGGTGTTCCGCGGCAATACGCGAGGCTAATGGGCTGGCGGTTGATGGGGTACGGTTCGTCACTTCTAAGACGGGCTGGCGCGTTGCCTCGATCGAGGGTGAGGGTGCAGTTGCAGTTGCAGGCGACACTTCTTCAGGAGTGAGGATGACAGCAATCACCTGCCCCACCGGCACATCTTCACCAGCAGCAGCCGATAGGCGCGCGAGCACGCCGTCTGCTGTGGCTTCGATCTCCACTGTGGCCTTGTCGGTCTCGATTTCAACCAGTGGCTCGCCCTTCACAACCCGTTCGCCCTCTTTCTTGAGCCACTGCACGATCTTGCCCGTGTCTTGCGACATCCCCAACGCTGGAAGGATGATATTTGTCGCCATCATTGGTCTCCTGTAGAAAATGCGGGTAAAATTGTCTCTCTTTTGTATTCCTCTATGAATACCTTTACCGGTTACTCACCTGCTCCTGAGTTCATTCGGTATGGCTGTGGGAAGATTTCCATTTGAATGTACGTTGAGATTCGATTGCGTCTCACGTGTTGTAGGCAACGGGCCGGTCGCCGTGTAGTAGTGCCCGCCCGCCACCAGCAACTCCTCTGCCGGGAAACGTGTAATTACCTCGCAGCCATTCTTCGTCACGATCAATTGTTCCTCGATACGAGCCGCCGACCAGCCATCCGAGGCGGGCCAGAACGTCTCAAGAGCGAATACCATGCCCTCCTGAATCACCTCAGGATGGTCAAGCGAAACCAGGCGGCTGAAGATAGGCTTCTCCCAGATGGACAGCCCTACGCCGTGGCCGTATTGCAACGCGAAGGCGGCCTCTTCATTTGGAAAACCAAACTCTTCGGCCTTTGGCCACAGCTTGACGATATCAGCGGTGGTCACACCCGGCTTGATGGCGTTGATGGCCGTATCCAGAAGGTTGCGACAGCGTTTGTAGGCGTCTACCTGCGATTGCGACGCGCTGCCTACCGCGAAGGTGCGGTAGTAACAGGTGCGATAGCCATTGTAGCTATGCAGGATGTCGAAATAGGCCGGATCACCGGGCCGCAGAGCGCGATCTGTATAGACATGTGGGTGTGGACTACACCGTTCGCCCGATATGGCATTCACGCCCTCCACATGCTCGGAACCCAGGTCGTACAACACCTTGCTGACCAGCCCGACACACTCGTTCTCACGCATACCCGGCTTAATGGCGCGGTAGAGTTCATCGTAAGCTGCGTCCACCATCATGCAGGCAGTAGCGAGTAAGGTAATTTCATCCTGCATTTTTATCATGCGCGCCTGCTGCATCAATTGCTGCCCGTCAACCACCTTGATACCCTCCGCTTGCAATGCGAAAAGCACAGGCAGTTCGATCACGTCCACACCCAACGGCTCGTTAAGCAGCCCGCGCTCTTCCAGCTCGATGCGGATTTTGCGCGCCACGTCCTCAGCGCGACCGGATTCGGGCGACATCGCGCCCCGCTGTGTGGAAATACCGGCGCGAGAACGTTCGCCCAGCCAGGGCGAATACAGCTGGTGATGCCGCGCCGCCGAGCCAAAGTCCCACATGATCGGCTCGTCGTCCTGCGGCAGCAATGAGAAACGGGCCAGTTTATCCATCGCCCACGTACCGATATGTGTCGCGGTGATGTAGCGGATATTGCTCATGTCGAAGCAGAGCAACGCTCCCATCTCCGACTCTTTGAGCAGTTTTTTGATACGCGCCAGCCGCTCGTTACGCAGCCGTTCAAAGTTGACGCGTTCTTCCCAGTCTACACCCATCAAGCCATAGGTTCTGACTGCCATGACTTTCTCCTTCTAGTATCTGTTGGGACACGATTTATCTACACACGCCCACACAGTGTTTTTGCCATCTCCACGACCGAAGCGGCAGTAGGAACGGTTAAATCTTCCAGAACAGGCGAAAATGGTACCGGCACATTCATAGCACCCATACGTTTGACCGGAGCATCCAGGTAGTAGAAAGCTCCTTCAGCGATAACCGCGGCCAATTCAGCCGTTACGCCGTAGCGTTCGTAGCCCTCGTCCATCACGATGGCACGACTGGTCTTCTTAGCAGACTCGATCAGTGTATCCTTATCAAGTGGGAAGGTGGTACGCGGATCGACGATTTCCACACTGATATCAAGCTTCTCCAACAGCTCAGCCGCGGCCAGCGCGATCTGTACCATACTGCTAGTTGCCACAATGGTGACATCGGTTCCCGCGCGCTTGATATCGGCGACACCGAAAGGAATAGTATAGTCGCCTTCCGGTACTAATCCCTTCAGTTGATACATCATTTTGTCTTCAAAAAAGATCACCGGGTTGTCATCACGGATGGCAGTTTTCAGCAGTCCCTTCGCGTCATAGGGAGTCGAGGGCATTACCACTTTCAAACCAGGAACATGACTCACCCAGGCCTGCAAACTCTGGCTATGCTGCGCTGCCGTGCGACGCGTCGCGCCCAGCGTAGTGCGCACCACCAGCGGTACTTTGAGCTTGCCACCCGACATATAGTGAACTTTAGCCGCCTGGTTCACGATCTGATCCATGGCCAGCGCGATGAAATCGCCGAACATGATATCCACAATGGGGCGCATGCCGGTCATGGCTCCGCCAACACCCAGGCCGGTGATGCCAGCCTCGGATATAGGCGTATCGATGATACGCGATGTGCCGAACTCCTCGACGAGGCCCGACAGCACCTTGAACGGCGTGCCAGCCTCGGCTACATCTTCGCCCATGATAAATACATGCGGGTCGCGGCGCATCTCTTCGGCCAGGGCTTCTCGAATGGCCTGACCGAGCGTAATCTCGCGCGTCCCCCCGTCAGCGTTCTGGCTCGCTGTTGTGCTATTCATACTAAGCATAGACATCTTGCTCCACTTCGTCCGGGTCTGGAAATGACGCGTTGAGGGCAAATTGCTCTCCCGCCTCGACTTCAGCCTGCACTTTCTGCTCGATCTCCTTAAACAAGCTATCGTCAGCCATCCCCTGTTCAACCAGCCAGGCTGCCAGCAATTTCAAGGGATCGCGCTGCACCTTCCAAAGCTCTTCTTCTTCCTTTGAGCGATAGTAGGAACGCTGGATATCGCCGACATGATGCCCAGAGTAGCGATACGTGTTACAAACCATGAAAGCTGGCCCCTCACCGCTGCGAGCGCGTTCAACAAAACGCCGCGCCGTAGCATGCACCGCGCCCACATCCTGACCATCCACTTCTTCGCTAAGAATGCCAAAAGCCCTGGCCCTGGCGCTGATCTCGCCGGCTGTCGTCTCGGAGTAGTGTGTGTATTCGTTGTACATGTTGTTCTCACACACGTAGATGATGGGGAATTTCCACAGCGAGGCCATATTCATCACTTCGTACAGCACGCCCTGTCCAAGCGCGCCATCACCAAAGAAGCACACAGCCACCTGTTCGCTGCCACGCATCTTGATCGACATGGCCGCCCCGGTGGCAATACCCACGCTCCCACCCACGATGGCATTCGCGCCCAGATTGCCGGTGTCCTGGTCGGCGATATGCATGGAACCGCCTTTGCCGCGACAGTAGCCGGCTTCCTTACCCAGCAACTCGGCAAACATGCGGTCTACTGAAGCGCCCTTGGCCAGGCAATGCCCGTGACCGCGATGCGTGCTGGTGATGTAGTCGTCCCGTCGCAGCGCCTGGCACACACCAACCGCGATGGCCTCTTCTCCACTGTAGAGGTGAGCCAGGCCAGGCATTCTGGCAGTCATGTACAACTGGTTGACATGCTCTTCAAACAGGCGGATTGTGAGCATCTGCTCGTACATTTTCAACCAGCGGGCCTGTTCCAGCTCCCCGTCAGATTGTCCTGTATCGATATCTTTGGATGTTTCAGGTTGTGACATACAGTTCTCCAGCACTATTACATATCCAGACCGGACATACGAGCAAGCACTTTATACACTATCGCGAAATCTTGCTTTTCCAACCCCATTGCGCGCGCAGCCGTGAGCATCTGATTACTGACGGCTACGGCTGGCAGAGGCACATTCAGTTCGCGACCCAGTTCCTCCGCCAGCAGCATGTCTTTTTGCATCATATTCACGTTGAACCACGCTTCTTCCGGCATTTCGAGAATAAATGGAGTGCGATACTTTAGCGAAGGCGATGCGATGACGCTGTTGAGCATAACCTCAAGCGCGGTCTCGACAGGGATGCCGCCTTTGACAGCCAGAAAAAGTCCCTCGTAGAACCCCTCGATCTGCACTTGCAGGTTGAGGTTGATAGCGATCTTCATCAGGACGGCCAGCCCATTGCCGCCAACATAGTTCACCCTGGGACCGATATCCAGCAAGATAGGCTTGACCTGTTCAAAAATATCCCTGTCACCGCCCACCATCAGGGACAGGTTGCCCTGCTCCAGGGTAATCACGCTGCCCGAAACAGGAGAGTCGAGCATGTGCGCGCCCTTTTCCGCTACCTCGGCGGCAAGGTGACGCGAGGCAGCGGGACTGACGGTACTCATATCAACGTATATTTTCCCTGCGCCCAGCCCGGCCAGTATGCCATCATCACCATAAAATACCTCGCGCAGCGCGCCGGTATTCGTGACCATCGTGAATACTACGTCCGCCGCCTCAGCCACGGCTCGCGGTGATTCGCCCCAGCGCAGGCCTGCATCTAAAAGCCATTGCGCCTTCGACTTTGTGCGATTGTATCCAGTAACAGTATGGCCAGCATCAAGCAGTCGCTTCGTCACGCGACCACCCATGGCTCCCAACCCGACAAATCCAAGATTAGCCATGACTTCCTCCAACTGGATAAATTGACGAGCGCTTTGCAACGCGCCCCTACAAATAATTAACCCCTGTGATTAGTAGAACCGCCTACGTCTTCGCGAACCTGCCGCAGGTGAGAACGCATTGTTGCGCGCGCTGCTTCAGGCTCACGCCTGATAACGCTTTCAAGAATACGCCTGTGATGTATCTGCCCGTGCTGGGGACCGCCCTCAACATCAAAGATCTGTTTGCGCTGCTCGCTCAGCAGGCTGACAATGGAATTTATCAATATAAAGATGAGCGTGTTCTGCGTCGCCTGCGCCAGCGCCTCGTGAAAATTATTGTCGGCTTCGATAAACGCATTCGCGTCGTGCAGATTTTCATCCATCACCTGAATCGCCCTGCGCATTGCGGCAATCTCTTTTTCAGTCGCGCGCGCCGCAGCCAGGGCGGCGATCTCGGTCTCAAGAATCTCGCGCACTTCAACCAGGCTGTCCGAGCCTCCCACTTCACCCAAATTCAACCTCAGCACCAGCCCAATCGAGTTCTGCATGGCCGCGTTTGCCCCATCAATGACGATTGTTCCTCTGCCGGGGCGCATATCGACAAGTCCCTTCTGAGCCAGGATTTTCATCGCTTCGCGCACCGCCGTCCGGCTCACGTGAAACTGCTCGGCCAGGTCTCGTTCGGTAGGCAGGCGGTCCCCGCTGCGCAACTCACCATCCAAAATACGTTTTTCAATTTGCTCAGCTACCTGCTCAAAAACCTTGACCGACTGAATTGGAGCGTACATACATTCTCCCCGGACACTTCACTGCATTTTTAAATCAATTGGACAAATCACATGATGGTTTAATCATCATACCAAATAATTCTTTCTAAGTCAAGCTTTTTCTTAATTCGTATTATACTGAATTGACGTTTAAACTAAATTAACCTCAGCAATCCATATGAGGGGATTGCTGAGGGGAGTAATGTATCCAAAAGCACCAAACTGAGGAGCATTACTCTTATGAACCTTAACACACTGCAAGCATTTCGTCACGGGATGTACCACTGCTTTGGCAATGCCAAAGACGCCCTGTTCAATCTGGTGGATGCGCTCGCCAGTGAAGCAGGAGCGCGCAGCTTCCCTGAATTGTCGTTCTCGCCGTTTTTTGAGCGGACCTGGGCCAGCTTGTACGAAGCACTGGAAGACGGCCAGATCGATGCCGAGCGACTGCGCCAGCTCTTTGTGGACTGCGCGCCTCTGCCTGCGGCAGGGGAGCTCGTGTTTCTGGGGGTGGACACTAGCAATCTGTACCGCCCGGAGGCCGAGACCGCCGAGGATCGGACATTGGTTCCCATCGCCAATTTGCCTAAGAACACGCACGCGGCCAGCCCCGGGTGGGTCATCAGTCACGTCGTCCTCTTGCCCACCCAGGCCGGTCAAGGCACCTTCGTGCTGGACACGGCGCGGGTCGCTTCGACGGAACTGGCCACGGAGGTGGCTGCCCGCCAACTGCGCGCTGTCGTGGCCTTGTTGCTGGCTCGGGGGTTGCACCCCATCATTGTTGGCGACCGCTGGTACGCCTGCGCGCCGTTCCTGGCTCGCATGGCCGACGTCGAGGCTGCGAGCCTGTTGCGGGTCAAAAGCAACCGCGTCTTCTACCGTCCCGCCCCGGCACGTCTTGCCGGCCAGGTGGGAGCCAGTCGCAAGGATGGGGAGCGCTTTCAATGCCAGGACGAGAGCAGCCACGGCGACCCGGATGAGGCCTGGGAAGGTCTGGACGCCAAAGGAGCGCGCATCGAGGTGCGCTGTTGGAACCACTTGCACCTGCGCCCGGCACGCACTGTGGAGGTGTCGCTGATCCAGATCATCCGCTCTGGGGCCAGTGGCAAGGCTCGTGACCCCAGGATCAGTTGGTTTGTCTGGAAAGGGGATCGCGCTGCTCCTCTGGCCCAGATCAGCCCGACGTATCGCTTGCGCTACTCGCATGAGCATGGCTATCGCTTTGACAAACAGGAGTTGCTCTGGGATGTGCCACGGCTGAGTACCCCGCAACGGACGCAACGCTGGACGCACATCGTCGC
The DNA here is from genome assembly GCA_035534255.1 of Ktedonobacteraceae bacterium. Classification (GTDB taxonomy): domain Bacteria; phylum Chloroflexota; class Ktedonobacteria; order Ktedonobacterales; family Ktedonobacteraceae; genus CF-113. The sequence continues at coordinate 9,016 of DATLSI010000223.1, forward strand.
CTGCGCTCACAATCTGCTGGTGCTGGCTCGTCCTCTGGTGGAGGGGTGTTATCGACCATGGGAGACACACTCCTCGGTTCCGACGTTGGCGCAGGTGCGACGGGCGATGCCGACCCTTTTGCACCAGTTGGGCACGCCTGCTCGAGCGCCACAACTGCGTGGAAAAGCGCCGGGACGGGCCAAAGGCTTTCATCCCCAGCCCAGGGCACGTCATCCAGCGATTCGTAAAACGAGCAAAAAACAGAAAACAAGCAAAAAACAAGCCTCTGCCTGAGGTTGGGCGACTGCTCTTGTTCATTGCTCCTCGTCTTTCTGGGTTCTGAGCCATCGATCATCTGGCTCAGCTAGCTTCGTGTTAGTTTAAACGTCAATTCAGAAAAGCAGACTAAAAGACATGTTCCCTGGTATCACATTTAAGGTCGTTGGAGAACCACGAGACGTTGCATCAGCAAGGCAACTTGCTAACGAAGGACGGTATCAGTTCCAATGGTGGGCGTTATCTCTTCTTCCCCATGCTCGACCTCTTGGCGGTCAGCAGGGTAGCAGAGAGGGTAAGAAAGGTAGCGATAAAGGTATTGATGGAGTAATCGCCTTTATAGAAGCTGGCGGCATTGCAAAACGAGTATTGGTCCAAGTCAAGTCAGGCCATGTCAAATCAGGCGATATTCGTGATCTTGTCGGTACTGTGCAGCGAGAGCAAGCTGCTATTGGTGTCTTTATCACGTTAGAAAAACCAAGCCAGGATATGAAAACCGAAGCAGCCATCGCAGGCTATTATCATTCAGAGGCATGGAATAAAGACTATCCACGCATTCAAATTCTTACCATTGACGAGCTGTTGCATGGTGCAGAAGTGAAAATGCCCCCACAACTCAGTCCCTTTAAGAAGGCGCAGAGAGTTGAACAGCCAGATGCGCTCCAAGGAGAGTTAGGATTATCAATAGGGTAATAAAAGTAAATATAGCAGGGAGCCAAGCTATGAGAATATCCACTCCATTAGTCGAAGTGAAAGATCAGCTAATTAATTTTATCTCTGAAGGATACAGTATAATGGGTGAGGCTTTCAGCAATCCACATAATGCAAACGTACCAACCATGCGGCGGGCATGGGAAATCAAAGTTACGAACTATCTTGGTAGCGTCTTTCCAACGAAGAAGGAGTTCGGACAATTCTTACATACTCCTGGCCCTGAACTCTATTTTAATAGCGACAGTAGCATCAATAATGCCCTGAATAGGGCTAACACTAATTTGAAGGTATTAGAGCACATATTAGACACATTAGAGCGATATTATCAGTTTGAAGCTGACTCCATCAGATTGTACATAGAAAAAATAGACTCATTTTCGCTCGTTCGAGGCGTAAATCACTCGCAAGTAGAAAGTTATTTAGACAATGGGATTTTTAACTATGACGAAAAAGCGATAAAGCAGGCATTTGCTCAAGTTATTGGCGAGTCCTTTGTGCCAAACGATCATGGCGGCGAAACAGAGGACTTATACACATCGAGAGTCTTGCTCAATGCACAACGGGTCCAGACATCAATAATT
>DATLSI010000224.1:0-5206 GCA_035534255.1 Ktedonobacteraceae bacterium
GCGCCTACTATTGAAAGCAAGATGGCGAGAAAATTCACCGATCTATTAGGGAATCCAAGGTTGTAGGATCCGAAGTAAGAAGGGCATTGTTTTTTTAGCGTAGAATTGTTAGAATGTAGAGGAGATAAAGTAAATACGTCCTTGGCTTACAAAAGGCTTGCGATAATTGCTAATTATCGCAAGCCTTGGCAGAAGGTACAACTAGACCTTCTGGTGTACAACTTTATTCTTCAGTGTACAACTTTATTTTCTGGTGTACAACTTTATTCTTCGCATACAACATCAGATGGATTCATTTACTCACGTCTACTCCACCGTCACAGACTTGGCCAGATTCCTCGGCTGATCCACGTTGCACTCTCTGGCTACTGCCGTGTGATAGGCGAACAGTTGCAGGGGGATGATCGCCAGCAAGGGACTCAGCGCCTCTAGCGTCGCGGGGACGTAGAACACGTCGTCGGCATGGCGCTTGATGCCTTCGTCGCCTGCGGTCGCTACTACTACGACGCGGGCGTCGCGGGCGCGCACCTCCTGCATGTTACTGACCACCTTCTCGTAGACATGCGAGGCGGTGGCGACGGCGATGAGGGGAGTATCGGGGTCGAGCAGGGCGATGGAGCCGTGCTTCAATTCCCCGGCGGGCAAGCCCTCGGCATGAATGTAGGAGATTTCCTTGAGCTTGAGCGCGCCCTCCAGCGCGGTTGGATAGCCGACGCCGCGCCCGATGAACATCATGCTGCTGGTGTGCGCGAGGCGTTTCGCGAGCGGTTCGATTATATCATCCGCGCTGGATGCCGCGTCCAGTATCTGCTGCACCTGGTCGGGGATGCGCTCCAAGGCGGCCAGGATATGTTCAACCTCTTCACCAGCGATGCAACCCTGCTGCTGACCCAGGTACAGCCCCAGCAAGTACAGCGCGGTAACGGAGTTCAGGAATGTTTTGGTCGCCACCACACCGATCTCCGGGCCAGCTTGCAGGTACAATACGGCATCTGAAAGACGGGTAATCGCGCTTGCCACGACGTTGGTTACGGCAACCACCGGCGCGCCGCGCTCGCGCGCCTGGCGAATACCCACCAGCGTATCCGCCGTCTCGCCGGACTGTGTTATAGCGATACACAGCGTATGTGGCCCCACAATCGGGTCGGCATAGCGAAACTCCGCGGCTGTCACGCTTTCGACCGGGACGCGCGCCCACTGCTCGATCACGTATTTGGCGATGATGCCTGCGTGATACGAGGAGCCGCAGGCCACGATCACGATACGCTGGATGTCATCGAGCAGGCCAGCCTGACGCATCTTCTCCAACTCGGGCAGGTGTAGCTGCCCATCGCGCACGCGGCCCGTCAGTGCGCGGCGCACAGCCTCCGGTTGCTCGTGTATTTCTTTGAGCACGAAGTGGGGATAGCCGCCCTTCTCGGCAGCTTCAGCATTCCATTCAATATTCAACGGCTCGCGTGCTACCACTTCGCCGTCGAGCCGGGTGATAGAAACACCCTGCGGGCGCAGCGTAGCCATCTCGCCCTCCTCCAGGATCAGCACGCGGCGTGTGTGCTTGAGGATGGCGGGGATATCCGAGGCCAGGAACTGCTCGCCATCTCCGACGCCGACCACGAGCGGACCGCCGCCAAGACGCGCCCCGATCAACAGCGCAGGCTGCTCGGAGCTGACAACCGCGATGGCATACGCGCCGGTTACTTGCTGCAATGCCAACCGCACCGCCGCTTCAAGGTCACGCCGCGCCTCTCCAAAGTAGGAGCGTTCGATGAGATGCGAGAGTACTTCCGTGTCTGTCTCGCTGCGGAAGGTGTGTCCCTCGCGTTCAAGCTCGGAGCGCAGTTCGGCGTAGTTTTCGATGATGCCGTTATGCACCATCGTCAGCACGCCTGTGCAATCGGGGTGGGGATGAGCGTTGATGTCGTTAGGGCGGCCATGCGTGGCCCAGCGCGTGTGGCCTATGCCCAGCGAGCCGGCGTGGGGACGCGAGCCATTTTCGACACTTGCCGCCAGGTTGGCGATCTTGCCAGCCTTGCGGCGTAATTCGAGGTGTCCGGTCGAGGTCAATACGGCTATACCGGCAGAGTCATAGCCGCGATATTCAAGTTTGCTCAATCCTTCAAGCAATATGGAAGTAACATCGGTGCCCTGCGGCCCGACATACCCAATGATACCGCACATGAGTCGGGTATCCTTTCTGTTGTTCAGTAGATGTACATTGCCAGGGCGGGGGGCCGCGAAAGCGGCGAAGCCCGGCCCCTACCATACTACGGCACGATGATTATCAATCCGTGTATTGTAGGGGCGACCCTTGCGGTCGCCCTGTCCGCTTTGTTCTCTACATCAATGGAAGCGTTTTGTGCTGGTTGTTGCCAACCAGGTTTGATAGCTTCCTTCTCAGGGTAATGACGTACCCTGGAGGCTCCCCGCTGATGATCCGAACAGCCTCCACCTCGTCAACCGGAGCTTCCTCCTATAGCCCGGCCCATGCGCTACTAATCTTGACGACTTTCCGTAGAGATAGTATACCATTACCGGCGCGTGTTGTTGAGGCAAACATAGACATGACAATCGCTCACAAATAGAGTAATATAGCAAAGTAGTAGTCATCCTCACCAGTCCGGTCAGCGGGAAACATAGCCTCTCGGATAGGAATGCGGGAATACAAGATGAAAAATGATTTGCTTGGGCGTGTCATCAATGGCCGTTACAAATTGGTTGATGAGCGCGGTAATGGAAACTTTGGCACTGTTTTTATTGCGCGCGACCTGCTCACCAACTATCTTTATGCCGCGAAGATTATGCACATCGACCAGACGAATGATAGCGAGTTGCTTGAACGTTTCAAACGCGAAGCCTATATCTTGCAAAATCTGAATGATCCGCACGTGGTGCGGCTGGTGGATTATGGAAACGAAGGCTCCATATACTACATCATGATGCATCATATCGATGGGCAGAACCTCAAGTGGTACATCCAGACGTATGGCCCCATGGAAGTATTGCGCGCCCTCAACTACATTATCCAGGCCGCGGAAGGGCTGGATGCGGCGTACAAAGCGGGGGTCGCGCATCGCGATATCAAGCCGCAGAATATCCTCATCAGCAACAAGGGTGTCGTCAAAATCGCCGACTTCGGACTGTCGCGCAGTATGGATGCTCCCACCATTACTACCTCCGATAAGTTTATGGGAACAGCCTACTACAGTTCCCCGGAACAGGTGCAGCACGGGCACGACGCCGATACGCGCTCCGATCTCTATTCGCTGGCCATCGTCCTTTATGAGTGCCTGGTGGGGAATCCACCTTTTAGCGGGGGCACGGTAATAGACATAATTTATAAGCACCTGCACGAGCCTGTTCCATCAATCTACCGCCAGCGTCCTGATGTACCTCCCCAAATCGACGCTTTCATGCAGCGTGCTATGGCCAAGATGCCCTCTGCCCGCTATCAGACGCCGAGTGAGTTCGTCGGCGCGCTCGAAGAGATACAACAAATTATACGCGGACCCGTTGCCCCTCAACTAGAAGCACGACTGGTGCTCGTAGCGAGCGGACAGACGTTTAACCTGCACGGTCAGAAATTGATTGTCGGACGCGAAGACCCTAAACACGAGATACACCCGGATATCCAGATCGACGACTCGACCATGACGCTGGGACGCAAACACGCGCGGCTTATGTTCGAGCAGGGAGCATGGATGGTAGAGGACCGCAACTCGCGCAACAAAACGCGCTTGAATGGCAAAACGCTCTTACCCTATGAAGCGCAGCCGCTCAAAGATGGCGATATCCTCCATTTTGGCAGGGTGGAAGCGCGTTTTGAGATGCGTTAAGCGAGAGGGGTAACTGGTGATCTCAAAACGTGGACTGACGGCGCTGCTGCTGGGCGTCGAGTTCATGAACGAATGGTTCAGCAACTTGCTGGCTGCCATCTTGCCGGTGGTCAAGTCCGCGCTCGGTCTGGGCTATGTGCAGGTCAGCTTCCTCTTAACCGTCTTAGAATTCTCCGACATCATCAGCGATGGCATATTCGGCGTGCTTGGGGATATATGGTCGCGCCGCCTGCTTATCTGCCTGGGCGCATTGGCAGCCGGTCTGGGCCTCGTGTTGATGGGCCTCGCGCCCGGTTATCTCTTGCTGCTGGCGGGTGTCGCGCTGCTGGGTTTTGCCGGTGGCCCATTTATCGGCCTGAGCCAGGCATCGCTGATAGACGCGCATCCGGGGCGGCATGACCATATCATGGCGTGGTGGTCGATTCTCGGCAGCCTGGGTTTTCTCGCCACCCTGCTCATGGTTGACATCTCCTATGCCCTCGGCATCAACTGGCGACCACTTTTTATTACCGGCGGCATCCTCTACATACTCTACGCCCTGCTCCTCACACGCCTGCATATCTCACGGCCCGGACAAGCACACACAGACGAGACGGGCGAAACGCCCGCTGCGTTGAAACAATCTACCTGGGATGCGCTGAAAACCGCCGCGCTGGGCAGGGCTTTGCTGCGCTGGGCCTTGATTATGCCCCTGCTAGAAATGCCCATCAACGGCTTCATCCCACTCTATTTCCACGATGTGATGGGATTAAACTTCGCGGCGGCCAGCTCTCTCTTATTGATTGTTATCATTGGCTCGCTGCTAGGAAAAGCTGCTTTGCCCCTGCTGCTGCGCTCTATGACGGGCATGCGCGTGTTGAAAATAACCGTATGGCTGGGCATTGCCAGCTTCGCGGCGTTTTTAGTGCTACCCGGCGTGCTGTTAAAATGCGGGCTTCTGGCGATCTTCAGCGTGGTCGAATCTAGCTGGCACACGCTGGCACAGGCGCAGGCCTACGCCACCCAGCCGGGAAAATCGGGCGTTGTGCTAAGCGTGACATCCATCATTTCTCCCCTGGCAAGCTTTTTGCCTCTGCTGGTCGGCGTAATCGCGACACTGGTGGGCCTGGGCTGGGGATTGACGGCCCTGTTGGTTGGGCCATTGATAGCAGGTGTGCTCTTGCTATTCGCAAGGAAGTAAAGGGTAGGCGTCATTCTTTTGCGCGAGCGACCAGGGCGGGGGCAAGCCCCGCCTTTCACTAGTAGGTTTTTTTGGAAAAGGAGGAGAACGCGCCCACACCCATAGCCCAAAAAGGGAAAAAGAGTGTGGAGACTGATTTTTGCTGCTACGATAGAAAAAAAATCACGATCTGTCGTCAGGAGGAAAAATCATG
>DATLSI010000225.1:0-6590 GCA_035534255.1 Ktedonobacteraceae bacterium
AGCCGCACCCGAGATGAGTTGTCCCATCACACAAGTGTGATGAAGGTCCCAGGGAGAACACCTGGTAGATAGACCGCAGGCGGAAGTCTGGTAACAGATGGAACTAAGCGGCCCTAATGATCGAACGGCTTGTTTTACCCATCCACTCATGCAAGCACTCATGCAATCCAATCACTCATGCAACTTCGCGGCATTGTAGCAGACGTCTCTCGAGTGGAGGCGTGCGCGACAGGCGAGCCACTCACTGGCTTTCCTTTCCCTGCTGCCTGGTCTCGGCAAAATTGAGGTATTTTTTCTCATTCGGTTAGAAGTATATCAAGAAGGCGATCGTAGCATCTACGGTCGCCTTCTTGATATACTCATTTTCGAGAACTTTCAGTGAAGCAGCGGATTTATTCCAGCGCGCAGCGTATCTCTTTCTGCACTTCTTCATCTTGCTCGCTCTCCAGCGCATCTTCCAATGCTTGCCGTGCTTGTGCTCCCCCGATGCGTCCCAATGCCCAGGCGGCGTGGCCGCGTACCAGCGGTTCCGTATCGTGCATAGCGCCGATCAGCGCGGGTACGGCCTGGGGGTCGCCGGTATTGCCGAGCGCGACGCACACGTTGCGCAGCAAGCCGCGCCGCTTCGCGCGCTTGATGGGACTCAGGCGGAAGCGTTCGCGGAACTGCTCTTCGGTCAATGCCAGCAAAGGGATCAATGCCGGGCTGCTGCCGGTTTCCGGGCGCGGGCGAAATTCGCGGCGCGGGTGAAACTGTATGGGCTGAGATGTCGCGCTGCTGGTTTTGCCATCGCTGCGCAGTCCGAGCCGCCGCTCAGCCACGATATTGACGGGGCAAACCTGCTGGCAGATATCGCAGCCAAAGATCAGGTTGCCCATCAATGGACGGAGTTCTAACGGGATGCTGCCGCGCAGTTCGATGGTCAGGAATGAGATGCAGCGCGTATTGTCCAGCACGTAGGGCGCGGGTAAGGCGGCTGTCGGACAGGCATGCAGGCAGATCTCGCAATTCCCGCAGCTTGCCTTTGATGGCGCGTCGAATTGCTTTCCCTCGTCGCTGCCGAGTGGAAGATTGGTGACGATTTCGGCCAGGAATACCCAGGAACCCCAGCCCTTCGTCAAGATATTGGTATTTTTGCCATACCACCCCAGGCCGGCCCTTTGCGCGACGGCGCGATCAACCATGCGCCCTGTGTCAACGAACAGGCGCGTCTCCACTTCCGGCACTTCGCTGCACGCGTAATCGCGCAGCCAGGCCGCGAATTGCTGGAGTTTAGGTTTGATGATCTCGTGATAGTCGTCGCCCCAGGCGTAACGCGAAATACGCCCGCGCGGCACGCCGTCCTCTTTTTCATCGGGCTGCTCAGTAAGATAGAACATAGCCAGGGTGATGATAGACTGTGCCTCCGGCAACAGCGCGTCAGGGTGACAGGAGACTTCGGCGCGCTCCGCACTGAACCAGGGCAGACCATCCATCAATCCCTGCGCGATGCGCTCTTTAATGACGTGCTCGGCTTCTGGGAAAGCGTCAGCGCTCGTAATGCGCGCACTATCAAACCCAAGCGAGTAAGCATATTCTTTAATCGTAGTCGTGTCGAGCATAATGACCACTGGTCACAGTAGGGACGCCCCTTGTGGGTGTCCGCATTCCTCACGCGTCAAAGAACGTGTCCGCGTTCCCGTCCCCGCCAACGTTCCCATTGATGAGGAATGGTGAATGAGGCGCGATGCAAACGGGGACAGGCGCAAGGCCCCCGCCCTGGAAACGCTTTATCGCTCCCCTAGTTCGTGACATCGCGTCTCTGGTTTATCCACCACGCCAGTCCGATGAAGAGCGCGAAGTAAACGAGCAGCACGATTATAGCGTGAATACTGGACACGGTTGGTATCGTCGAACTACCAAACAGGGACTGGCTCTGATCGTTAAGTAACGCGTTAAAATTGTTCATGATGAAGTAATCGGGAATGGCTTTTAGAAAATCACCGAGCGATCCATGGTTAAAAAAACCGACGAGAGCGAGGAGGCTGCCCAGGATTGGCTCTACAAAAAACCAGGTGATGCCTCCAACCACTCCGGCCACCGTCGAGCGTCCTAGCGTGGCGAAAAAGATGGCCATGGCCGCGAACATAAACCAGTTGAACATGGCGATAAGCAGGTAAAGCAGCATATGGCCAAACCAGCCTATGCTCCAGAAGCTGCTACTTTGCGCGAAACCGCTTAGTGGATTGAATAGTTGCCCCGCGAGCACGCCCAGTATGGCCATTAGCAACAGACCCACGAAGATGATAGCAAATGAGGCTCCCAGCTTGCCAAGCAGGTATTGCGTGCGCGTTGGCCCCCTGATAAAGAGCAGGCGAATAGTGCCGGTGCTGTATTCACCGCCCGCGACGGTACCGACAAGGATGATAACCAGAATGGTACCGGCAATAAGCGCGAATTGCACCGCGATGTTAAGCGAATCGGGCAGACGTAATGGGGAAGATGTCGCTTGCACACTCGCCTGGCGCAGAGCTGCCGCCTGGGCAGGCGAAAGAGTCGGGCAATTTGGCTGGCCTACCTGTGGCTGATTACCAGACACAGGCTGCGACTGGCAAGTAGGCATAAAATCTTGCGCGGGTTGATTCGCGGTAACATACGTGCCAAAAGCAACCAGTAAAAAAGGTAGCAGGGCGAGTGCGATGGCAATGCTCCCGATAACTTTTGACATCCTGCGGCGGCGCAGTTTATAGAGTTCCATGCCGATCAGTCGCATCACTACAGACAGGTAGTCCTGGCGTCCCAGGATGATTGACGAATGGCTGGTCGGATAGTCGATTTGACCCTCTACAGAGCCGGGTACCTGCGGTGAAATGTTCATGGTTGACCCGCCTTTCTATCGCTGGCACCATCCGAGGCAAAAGGCGCGTTGGGCGCTGTCCCAACAGGCGCAACATATGCTCCTGCCGCTAGCTCCGCCATGCCGCGCCGTCCTCCATTGGTGGAGGGGGTCGTTAACTGTAAGTAGACTTCTTCCAGGCTGCCTTCGTAGGGATGAAGTTCAGAGGCAAACAGGTTGTTGCTGGCCAGTAGCGCGTTGATTTCCGCTGAACGCGCTTTAGGTGCATCGACGCGCAGGGCTGGCTTCCCATATCTGTCTGCTTCAATGCGAATATCGCTTATCCAGTCAGCTCCCCGCTCCCTGGCGGCGCGCAGCATATTGAGCGCGCTCTGCGTCTCCTCGGTAGAATTCAATCGCACCAGTACCTGCTCGTTGCCGCGCAGCAATTCATTGACATTGCCTTGCCTGATGAGATTGCCCTTCTGAAGGATGGCGACCTTGTTACAGACCTGCTGCACCTCGTTTAACAGGTGGCTGGAGATAAAGATGGTTTTGCCAAGCGCCGCCAGTCGGTGGATCAGCAGGCGAATTTCAAACATGCCAGATGGATCGAGACCGTTGGTCGGCTCATCCAGCATCACAAGTTCAGGGTCTGTCAGCAGCGCCGAGGCGATGCCCAGGCGTTGTTTCATGCCCAGCGAATATTTGCGATAAGCCATTTTCGCCTGCGCGCGTAGTTCAACCAGCTCAAGCACTTCTTCAACGCGGCGGCGATTGGCCTTGCCAGATCGCATGCCGGAGGCAGCCGCCACCGCGAAAAGGTTATCGCTGCCGGAGAGATAGGGATAGAAGACAGGCGTCTCTACAATCGCCCCTACACGCTGGAGAATAGCCGGTAACTGGTACGTGTTATCCATCCCAAACATCACGACTCGCCCCGCCGTTGGACGGATCAGGCCGAGTAGCATGCGAATGGTGGTAGTTTTACCGGACCCATTGGGGCCAAGAAACCCAAAGACATCACCGCGCATCACTTCGAGATGCAGATCATTGACGGCGACCAGCTTGCCGAAAGCTTTGGTCAATCTGCTGGTACTGATAATGCAATCTGATTGGTGCGCAGTTTCAATGTTTTCGTTCAACATCCGCCGCCTTTCAAAGATGCGCATTTATCTGGCAAGGACAGATCGACTCGACTGCCGCTACCTTATTTGCTTTTAAGATATGTATATAAAGTCCCACCAATTATTGCATGCTTTGCCTCTGAAGGCAAGATACCAGGGCGACCCTTGCCCCCGCCCTGGTCAATGTATGCCGATGCAAAAACTTGATGCTCACCCCTTGCTATTTGCGTACTCGACACACTTTCAGATGTATGCTAGAATGCGCTTAAATCTAATCGCTCTATGTCTTCCTCTGTAAATAAGGAGCGTAATATGCGAGCTGCTCTCACAGGCCCTGCCGGGTGCATTACATCTGTTCAACAGTCTCAACTCAATAGCGGCATCTGGAAATTGTAGGAGGTACCTATGGAAGCCGTGCTTACGGGGCCACAGGGACGTACTCTCCTGGGTTCGGGTGAGTTGACTATCGGATGCGATCCTGATAACCAGCTGGTTGTCAATGATATGAGAACTGCTGCTCATCAAGCACTGATTCGCCCCGCTGGAACAGGCTATACTCTTCAAGACCTGGGAAGCGCGAACGGGACGATAGTCAATGGTCGCTGGCTTGAAGCAAATGTGGCGTACCATCTGCAACCGGGCGATGTTATTCAAATTGGCGAAAGCAGTTTCACCTACGAAGAGTTTCAGAGTCCTGCCTCCATCCCAACGGGTGTTCTGGGGGTGGGTGTCGGCCACGCGCCAACACAGCCACCTGGCAACGTCCCTGCTTTTGACGCGGCCAGGCTGAGCAGGACGCAGGCCGCTTCATATGCCGGTATGCCTTTAGCGCCGCCATCTGCTCAGGCGCGACCACAGCAACTTCCATATACGTCTCAGCCGTGGGTTCCCGGCGGTGTGACGGCTTATCCCCCTCAACAGCAATTGTGGCAGCAGGACCTCCGCCGGTTCACCCTGGCGTTGGGGGTAATGCTGGTTGCAATCGTGGTAGTCTCGCTCATCGCTTTCGTTGTGAATCGCTCAACGCCTGATAAGACGCTCGATACTTTTTGTAATGCGCTCCTGTCTGGCAACGGGCAACTTGCTTACAATCAGCTCTCGACCACCTACCAGAACCAGCAGGGAGGTCTCTTTATTGGAGAGATCACCAGCAATAAAGCAACTGCCTGCACGCACACGACCGCCATTATCAGTGGTTCCAGCGCCAGAGCCACCCTTACTACAAGCTTTTCCTTGAACTCAGGGTCTTCAAATAGCCCGACCAACTCGATTGTTATGCTCATTCAGGATGCGAATGGTGTCTGGAAGATTAATGCTCTACAGAGCCAGTGACTGCCAGCGGGACCCTCGCGGTCGCCCTGGCAGTCACTGGAATGAATATAATTAGAGGTACCTTATAAGGAGAAATTCATTTATGGAAGCCAGCCTGAATAGCCCGCTTGGGCGTACCAATCTTACCCTTTCTGTTTTCACCATCGGACGCGCGGCCGATAATCAAATGATCTTGCCAGACCAGCAGGCGTCCTCTCATCATGCTGAAATTCGACCCGACGCGCAGGGATACCTGCTGGTTGATTTAAGTAGCACCAATGGCACTTTTGTCAATGAACAGCGCCTGCCTCCTTTAACGCCACACCTGCTTTCTTCCGGGGACCTGATTCGCATTGGCGAGACGAGGTTCACGTATGAAATAGCCGGTTCCTTCGATGCGACGATGAGGGCCGGAGCTGGCGAATACCTCAATCAAGGGTATTCACCCACAGTGGCCATGCCACCCGCGTCAGCCGCGCCGGTTAACGCTCCTATATCGCAGCCTGACTACGCTGGCTACCAGCAGCCGTCTCCCTCCGCTCCGAACTATCCGCAGCCGCCGCAAGCCTATCCTGGCTACCAACCACCCGCGCCTTTTGCGCAAAACTACCCGCAGGCTGAGCAGCCAGGCTACGCGCAGCAACCGCAAGGCTATCCTCAACCACCGGCTTATCCGCAGCAGCCACAGGGATATCCGCAGCAACAACCCTGGGCAGGCGCGCCCGGACAGTTCGCCGCGCCTGCCGCTGCAGCGGGAGCCGCGCGGCCTAAAAAACGCCGCACCGGGCTGATAATCGGGATTGTAGTGCTGCTCTTGCTGGTCATTGGCGGCGGCCTGACATACTACTTTGTCTTGCGCTCAACGCCGGAGAAAACGCTTACGGCTGTTTGCAACGCCTTAACAAACAGTGACGCGCAGGGCTTCTACAACCAACTGTCCTTACGCGAGCAGGGCCAGACGAGCGTGGCGAAGATTTCCCAGGAGTTTCAGTTATTGAAAACACCTCTGATTGGTGGTATTAAAAGTTGTACCTTTAACAACGTTGTGCAGAACGGTTCAAACGCCACCGCACAGGTGACTGTGACCCTCGGCGATACGTTAATCCGTCCCACACCCACGGAATATGTGCTGGTTAATGAGAATGGCACCTGGAAATTGGACTCTACCCTGAAAACGCCGCCATCGACGCCACAGTAGGGACAGGGATGCGGAGTGGAGTGGACGTGGGGGCCTTGCGCCTGTCCCCGTTCGCATCGCGCCTTATTCCCCATTCCGCATCAATTGGGACGGGGATGTGGTGCTGGGCGGACGTGGGGGCCTTGCGCCTGTCCCCGTT
>DATLSI010000226.1:0-10292 GCA_035534255.1 Ktedonobacteraceae bacterium
CCTACGCCGCGGCAACCTATACCAACCCCAAAACCGGCAAAGTTTCAAAGGCGTCAGCGATTGTGTATACCATCACCATTCCCAGTACCAGCAAGAACATGGCGGGAGCAATCGCATTCATCCATTTCATCTTCTCATCACAGGGTGAGGCGTTCTTTACAAATGATGGATTATCACTGGCGACGCCCGTGCTCACGGGCAACCCCACGGCGGTGCCGCAGCAACTGCAATCGTTGTTTACCTCGTGATTCCCTTGACAGTGAGGAGCGCCTTGCTTACAATTAAAACATGATTCGCTACTCACTGATTGACTATTAATAAGCGGAGTGCAACGCGAATGAGCGCGACGTTATTGTGCGCTCATTCTTTCTGATAGAAGAGGGAATATCAAGATGAGAACCTCCCGCAACGGCGGAAGCCGCTCTCTGGCCTTGCTGGGGGGGCTGCTCTTACTCTACCTGGTTGCGCCAATGGGGTATTTCTTGTTCACGTTGTCGTGGCGCGATGTGCCAGCGCAACTCGCGGACCCTGTGGCGATCCAGGCTCTGATTACCTCGTTGCTGTCTGCTACTCTGGCGATTGTCATTATCGCGCTGCTAGGGGTGCCGCTCGGCTACGTGCTGGCGCGCAAGGACTTTCGCGGGCGTGGCTTGCTCACCTTGCTGGTGTACGTGCCACTGGTCTTCCCGCCAGTAGTGAGCGGCATTCTTCTCTTGATTCTGTATGGACCCTATGGCCCAATCGGCGCGCCTTTTGCCAGTGCCGGGTTGGAACTTGATTCTTCGTTTGCCGGCATTGTGATTTCGCAGATCTTTGTGGCCTCGCCGTTCGTGATTATCGCCGCGCTCTCGGCCTTTGAAGCGATAGACCCGGCTCTCGAACAGGTGGCGGCCACGCTGGGTAAAGGCTCCTGGGAAATATTCTGGCGTGTGAATTTGCCGGTTGCGCGCAACAGCATCATCGCCGGACTGCTGCTTGGCTGGCTGCGCGCGCTGGGCGAGTTTGGCGCGACGGTGGTCATGGCCTATCACCCTTATACGCTGCCGGTTTACCTGTACGTGCAACTCAGCGGTACGGGTGTGAGCGCGGCTCTGCCGCTGGCCCTGTTGACGCTTGCGGTGAGCTTTGTAGGAGTTGGCCTGGCGCTGCTCTTGCAGTTTGCCAGCCGCCGCAGGAAGCTGCGCCAGGATGAACGAGTAACTCCCTATGCTTCGTGATACGCGCGCAACACAAAATAATGGCATGCTCGCGGTGCAGCTTGAGCAACGCCTGGGCAATTTTCACCTGAATGTCGATTTCCAGGTGCCGCTCGGCCTCATCGTACTCTTCGGCTATTCTGGCGCGGGCAAAAGCCTTACGCTGCAAAGCCTGGCCGGGCTGCTGCGCCCCGCGCGTGGGCAGATCACTGTAGATGGGCAGGTGCTCTACGACAGCCAGGCTGCCATAGATGTGCCGCCCCAGGAGCGGCGTATTGGCTATGTCCCCCAGCGTTACGCCCTTTTCCCGCACCTGACCGTCGAGCAAAATGTCCGCTTTGCCCTGCCCGCTACTCCATTCTGGTCGCGTGTGAAAGGCAAAAGCGCGGCTCATGCAGAGCGCGTTGCTGAACTGCTGGATGCCCTCGAACTGCAAGACCTGGCCAAACGTTATCCAGGCAACCTTTCAGGAGGACAGCAGCAGCGCGTAGCTCTGGCGCGCGCCCTCGCGGCTGAACCCCGCCTGCTGCTGCTCGATGAACCTTTCAATGCCCTCGATGCCTCCGTGCGCGAGCGCCTGCGAGACGCCCTCAAAAGCTTCCAACGCCGTTTCACCATCCCTATTGTGCTGGTCACGCACGATCATGTCGAAGTGCAGCAACTGGCTGATACCGTCATAGTCATGCAGCGCGGGCGCGTCGAACAGATCGGCAGTGTTCAGCAGGTCTTTTTCACACCGCGCAGCGCCGCTGTCGCGCAGCTAGTTGGTCATCGTAACATCTTCGGCGGCTGTATCGCTTCTACCCGCACGACCGCGAGGGATGCCAGTACAATACACGAAAAGACGGAAGAGCCAGGGCAGGCTATCCGTTTGAACTGGTTGCAGATCACGAATACGCAGGCACAGGTAGTTGCGCCGCAGTCTAATGAAGTGAATGGCTGCTGGCTCCCGTTGCCATTCTCCGCATCCTCTGCCTCTTCTACTCAATCAGTAGCGCGTGTTCCTGTGCCTGAAACCTATGTGAGTGGTTGTATGCTTGCCAGTGAAATGCTGCTGCATCGTTTGCCGGACGGCGAACAACCTCCTACCTGGACGGCGCGGGGAGCCGCGCTGTGGATCGTGGAATTGCGCGAAGCCAACATACAGGGTGCGTCCATGCGCCTGCTCGTTCGCCCTCTATGGAATGGACCCTTGCGGTCGCCCGCGTCCCAAAATGTGCCCGAAGGTCTGCTGGAAGTCTATCTGAGCTTCTCACAATGGCGAGCAATTCAGGTAGAGCCGGGCGAACGCCTGCTGCTCGAAATCGGGCCACAGGCTATTCACCTCTTCGAGGAACTCCCTCCAGGCGGAAAAATTCAGGCATGATGCCTATTGTTTGACGCGCGTTAGATGACCCTTGCGGTCGCCTGTTGGCGGTTGTACAATAGAAGCCAACCCCATCAAGATGGTTATCATAAAGCTCCGGAAAGGACCACCGATGAGCACGACGCAGATAGCTGCCGCTCTCTACCAGTTACAGCAGCTTGACCTCGAACTCGAACGCCTCACCGCTGAGCAACAGGCGCTGGCGCAATCTCTCCAGGGAAGTGCCACGTTAACGAAGGCGCGCAAAGAAAATCATATCGCGCAGCAACAACTCCAGGCCGGCTTACAGGCCCAAAAAGAAGCCGAATGGGCGCTTGAAGAACTCGACCATCGCTTGAAATTGCTGGAACAGCGTCTCTATAGTGGCTCTATCACCAACCCGAAAGAACTCTACGCGGTGCAACAGGAGTCGCAGCACCTGCGCGCCCAGCAGAGTCGCCAGGAAGAAATGACCCTGGAGGTTATGGATGCCACCGAAACCTTGCAGGCACTGGCTCAACAGAAAAGCGATGCTCTGCGCCGCGCTGAAGAATCCTGGACCGAGTACAATGCTGTCAGCGTCCTGCGCGGAGGCCAGCTTGAAAGCAAGCTCAAGGAGTTGCAAGCCCGGCGCGATCAATTTGCCGCCACTATCGATGCTGACCTGCTCAAACGCTACGAAACCCTCAAACGCTCCAAGCAGGGTCGCGCCGTCTCCAACGTTGAGCAAAATTCGTGCCAGTGGTGCCGCGTCATCTTGACACCGAGCGAAATCCAGCGCGCGCGCAACAGTTCAGAGCTGCAAACGTGCGGCAACTGCGGGCGCATCCTGTATTTCGACCGGTGACCAGGGCGGGGGGCAAGCCCAATACATTACAAATAACGGAAGGCGACCGCAAGGGTCCCCACCACGGCAATAATTCACAAACCCTGCTGACCAAGTGCGGAGTGTTGCTTCTCAACCATGCTTTTGTTACAATGTGCATACGTGTGACAACCAGTGCATATGTGTGTCCTTGAAATCGGAGCCAGTAGTGACGGGAGCAGCCTGTGTCAAAAGTCTATGCAATCGCAAACCAGAAGGGCGGAGTTGGGAAAACAACCACGGCTATCAACCTGGCTACCTACCTGGCTGCGGCAGGCCGCAGAGTGCTGCTCGTCGATATGGACCCGCAATCCAATACGACCAGCGGCATCGGGGTAGCTAAGAATCTCAGGCCGCACAACATCTATGATTTGCTCGTCCAGGAGGAAGAAGAACTCAGCATTTTTGATGTGATTGTGCCGACGCAGAGGCGCGAACTGGTCGTTGCCCCCTGCACAGTTGACCTGGCGGCTGCCGAAATTGAACTGGTCGGCGCGCTGGCACGCGAAAACAGGCTGCGCCAGGTGTTGGAGCCGATTCGCGATCGCTGTGACTACGTCATCATTGATTGCCCGCCTTCGCTGGGCCTGCTCACCGTCAACGCTCTTGTGGCCGCCGACGGGCTGGTGATCCCCATCCAATGCGAGTACCTGGCGCTGGAAGGGTTGAGCCACCTGCTCAATACCATCCAGATGGTCAAAAGTAAGCTCAACCCGGAATTGTACATTGTGGGTGTCGTTCTCAATATGTTTGACCCGCGCACGCGCCTGGCGGGCGAGATCGTGCGCGAAGTGCGCAGCCATTTCCCCAAAGAGGTGTTCCAGACGATCATCAACCGCAATGTTCGCCTGAGCGAGGCTCCCAGCTTCGGGCAAGCTATCCTCGATTATGACCCGCACTCGCCCGGCGCGGTCGCGTATCGTTCGTTGGCGGAGGAGGTAATAGCTCGTGGCTAAGCAGAAATTTGGGTTGGGGCGCGGTCTAGATGCCCTGATATCCGGCGCGTCCGAGGTGATGGCGTCTCAGCAGCCCTCGCGTGTCAACGAGGAAAGCATTTTGCAGATTTCGATTGACAGCATCATCCCTAATCCGCGCCAGCCGCGCCGCGTTTTTCGCGAGGATGATCCAAAACTGTTGGAACTGAGCGTATCGATTAAACAGCACGGTCTCCTGCAGCCTCTCGTTGTCACGCACCTGGATGCGGGCATGCCCGACGGCTGGCTCTCCGATGCCAGCAGCGCAGCTGTCGCGGGCAAGCAAGCTGGAGCAGTGCAGTACCAGATTATCGCGGGCGAACGACGCTGGCGCGCTTCACGCCTGGCCGGTTTGACCAGAGTTCCAGTGGTTATCAAGGAAGCTACTCCCCAGGAAATGCTCGAACTGGCTCTCATCGAAAATATCCAGCGCGCCGATCTCAACCCCATCGAAGAGGCGCTGGCATACCACGCTCTGATCGAGGAATATGGCATGACGCAGGAAATGGTGGCGCGCCAGGTCAGCAAAGATCGCTCCACCATCACCAATTCCCTGCGCCTGCTGCAACTGGCTCCCAGAGTACGCGAGGCGCTGGTCAACCAACTCGAAAACTTCACCGAGGGCCACGCGCGCGCCCTGGTCGGTATCAGCCGCGAAGAGGACCAACTGGCTGCTATGGGCAAGATCATCACCCTCAAACTCAATGTGCGGCAGGCGGAAGAACTGGCGGCGCGCATCAAATCGGCTGAACGCGCGGACGCCAATCAGAAAGAGATTTCTCCAACACAGCAACGCTCCCCCGATATCGCAGATCTGGAGGCGCAGTTTCGCACTTCGCTGATGGTTAAGGTGGATTTGCGGCGCAACAAGAAAGGCAAAGGTACACTAGTCCTACACTTTAATAACGAAGACGAACTGGAACGTTTATATACTCGACTGGTGCAACAGGCAGAATAACGAAATAATTGCGCTATCAGCCGGAGGGAGAAGGACTATGACCACTGTTGAGAGACCATTTGATAAGGTACGCCGTAAAATGGTCGCGGCACGCATAGAATTTATGGGGCAACTGGCGAAATTCAGCAGCGAGGAACTCGCGCAAAACCCCGCCGGAGAAGGCGAGTGGACGCCGCTGCAACTGGCCAATCATTTGTATATAGCGGATGGCCTGGCCCTGGAAACCATGCAGAAAATCCAGACCGAAGACAACCCACTCATCAACGACCTGGGAGAAGAGACACCGCGCCGCACGCGCGCAGCCGAGCCGCCCGTCTCACTCGATGCCGTGCTGGCCGGCATGGCGGCGCGCCGCGAAGAAATCTTCCAGTACCTCTCGGACCTGCCCGACGACGCCTGGGAACGCCCATTACGCCACCCCACCTTCGGGGATATGAGGTTTTACCAGGTAGTAAACGTCCTACCCCAGCACGACAAAATACATACTCAGCAGCTCGCTGATATCAAAGCCGCCGCCAATGCGTAGGGACAGGGACTACGGGTGGATGTTTGACAGGACGAAGGCGGCTACGAGTCCAAGCATGATGATGAAGAACACGAACATGAGAAAGACATAGCGCAAGTTGGGGGTGGATGACTGATTCATGGACGATTGCTGCCTCTGTCCGTTGTACCTGTTTACGGGCTGAAAGGGCGTAACGGGCGGGCGGTTTACGGGCCGAGACAGAGGCATCTCGAAGAACTGCTGCTGTTGCCTTTGCCCCGACGGATAGGAACTCGCCGTACCAGCCGTATCATATGCATCAAAGTTGGGTATCTGCCTCGCTGGGGTGGGGCTGCTGGATACTGTTGACGTATATCCGTCTATACTGTCCGCGCTTATGTTGCCTGATTTATCAAAGTTGAACAGGATAGCATCGATATCGCGTTTCATCTCAAGGGCGGTCTGGTAACGCTGGGTTATATCGAGTACAAGCGCGCGCGCAAGCACCTCCTCTATCCCTTTAGACAGCAGCGGGTTCAGCGCGCGCGCAGGCGAGAACTGGAACGGCGGATACTCGGTCGGATCGTGGTTGGTTAACAGGAAGTACAGCGTTGCTGCCAGCGCGTACAGGTCCGAGCGCGGCTCCGCATTGCCCTGGTATTGTTCCGGTGGGGCATAACCCGGCGTGCCGAGGGCTGTTGTCTGTTTGCGCTGTGCATTTGTAGGAGCGTAGGCGCGGGCAATGCCAAAATCGACCAGGTGGGCGCGCTGATCCTGCGTGCTGATGACGATATTGGCCGGCTTGATGTCGCGATGCACGATGGGCGGCTTCTGCTGTTCCAGGTAGTCCAGAACATCAAGCACCTGCGCGGTATATTTAAGCGCGTCCTGCTCTCCCATCGGTCGCTTGATGCGCTCCATACGTGTTTGTAGATCCTCCCCTTCCACGTACTCCTGCACCATGAAGTAGTATGCACCTTCATCAAACTGGTCGGTCACGCCCGGAATCAATGGGTGAGCGAGTTGTGCCAGCGTTTGCACTTCGCGCTGGAAATTGCGCGCATCCTCGCTTGAGTCGCCATGTTCGGAAATCAGTTGTTTGATGACGACGCGCTTACCGGCCAGGCGTGTATCGCTTGCCAGCGCCAGCGACCCCATACCACCCTGACCAAGTATCTTTTGAATGACGTAGCGGCCATTCTGCAACTGCGCGCCCGCAGTGAGCGTTTGAGAGTTGCCGCTCACAACATCCGCGCTCGCAGTCGTGGTAGTCGTGGTAGTCACAGACCCATCCAGAAGTGCGCCGCAATTCTCACAGAAGCTATCATAATCGTTATTTTCAGTTCCACAGTTTGGGCATATTTTCATAATCTTAGTCTCAGATATTCCTGAATTTGAGTATCTATTTTCTCCTATAAGATATCATACCATGATTTGAGATTTCCTCACCACTCACCATATGCAAACTTCGTCTCGCGCTCGATCAGCCCTCGCTAATTTGGGCGTCCGATGAGGAGTGCTGGTTATTTGCGCAGAAATGGCCCTATGTCACTATCGCGACGGTGCGCAAAGTTGCTACCAAATTTAGACTCCAGTTCTTTTCTGAGAGATACAAAATCTTTATCTTTGCTCTCTTTGGGAGTGTTACCGTGCTTGTAGATATAGGCTTTTTTTGTAATGTCTTGCAGGTTGTTTTTGCGCGGACTGCCTTCGAGCGACTTCCAAAGATGGTCGTGGGTATTTAAAATCTGCTTCATGGCGTGCTTCAAATCGCTGCCTTTCAACTCCACCAGGCAAAACGTTTCATTAGATACCTGGTCTGCTTCATTTATTTTGCACCAAAATATCAGACAATCGCATATAATCCTTTTCCTTTCAGTTGGAGCATTGCCTTGTATCTTCAGAGCTTGACGCGCGCCATCATTATCGATAATGAAGAAGCATACTATTTCCCTACCCTTGATTGGCGTGACTCGAATTTCTCCTTTTCCTTCTTTGTGGCTTGTTTTAGACGATTTACATTGTGGCAACAGTTGAGTAAAATAACCTAAAAGCGACTTTTCATCAGAAGGCATTACGGCTTCCTCACTCACAACTCAAAAAATATTTCGGAGACCCTGTCAGAAACTGTACCGAAAGTACCCCAGTGAATCACGCCATCATCGTCCAGCATATTTTCCGCCTTGCCCTGATCTATGAAGTACACGGAAACGGCATCTTTAGAAATGAAGGCATCTTTGTTATGTAGATAAAACTTATCCTGTATAGCATCAGGCTGCGTAGACTCAGCAGCCTTCATGAGGTTAGAAAGATGATCGACAATGTAAGGACTGTGGGTTGTAATGAGTACAGGTAAACCGGCATTAACCAGCATTGCCAGAAATTCTGTGAGTTTGGCCTGCGCTTCTGGATGCAGGTTCATCTCTGGCTCGTCTATGATGAGCCACTCATCGGGTTTTGCGAGATAGCGTAAATAGAGGACAAGAGAAGCAATTCCCTTAACCATAGAAGAAGCAATAGGTAGCTCCATGCGGGTATCTTTAGTGGGTTCAAACAGGATTTCACGGCGTGGATCTGGCTCAGGTGTAGAAAAGTCCACACCTCCGCCTAAAATCTGTTTTTCTAGCAGTTGAGCCAATTGAATATAGTTGTTAATTGCTGAGTTACTCCTGGCTTCTCTCTGTCTTTTTGCGGTGCTACTTTGAAAAGCTTCTCCAATCAAATCCTTGGTAAAGTTCACCGGTTCTGTCAAGCGCCGCACAAAGAATGTAGTGGAAGGTTGCTTGCCGATATTTTGAAAAATAGGAAAAGCTGTAAAGGCTGTTCGCTCAGTAACGAATACATTTACAGCCTCATACAATCCAAAATGCATGACACGGAAAATGGTAGCTGCTACAGTTTCTTTAATTACCTGATCTGGTAGCTTTTCTAATATACTACCTTCAGTGGATGTGTACATGTAAAGCTCCCGCTTACCCGTCTCTTTCAGAAGACTAAGTAACGGTTTTCGCTGTGATTGCCCTACTGCAAGATTTCTTTCTTCCGGGGAGTCTAATATCCGGTTCAAAAAAGCATCTTTTGTATCAGTTAAACTAATGTGCATTTCTAGATGTTCAAAAGAGAGGCGTTCTGTATCCATAAACTCTTGCATCCAGGAAGAGGCCTGCCTGGCAACATTATTGAAATAAATCTCTCCGTACTCATCGGCAAACTGGACCAGATCGATTTTTGCATTACCCTCATAAAGAACTTGTTGTATAGCATTGTCCAGCGGCGGATATGTCTCCTTAACCACATCATCAATATAAGCTCTGCTATACTGGCCCAATCCATAATGCCCTAATACTCCCGACAAAGCATACGCCAGCCATGTCTTCCCTGCATTATTCGGCCCGATAAAAACGGTGAACGGCTTCAGGTCAATTTCGGCCTCTTTGATAACTCCCAGGTTGCGAATTGATACTTTCATGTGAGGCGTCTCCCGTTTGCATCTTAATGGCTCTTGTTTTCTTTAGTCATTGCAGTATATCAGATATTTCATAATAACCACATTCACCATTCCGAGATAAGGCCGAGGGCGACCGCAAGGGTCTCCACCCAACCGCTCAACCACCCCCGCCCCTACTATGAACGCTTCATTCCCCTCGTCGTAGTCATTGTAGGGGCGGGGGTGGAGTGGATGCGGGGAGGGGACCCTTGCGGTCGCCCTCGGACCAAAACTTACCACTCCCCATACGCGTACTTCGTCTCGCGCTCGATCAGCGCGCGTTCAGCATCATCCAGCCCGAAGGCATCGTAGACCGCCGCGTTCAACAGCGTCTCCAACCGTACAATCTCATCCGTCAGGCGGGCAATCTCTGCTGTTCTTTCCCTTAGCAACGCCTCCCAATCATCGCGCTCCTTGAGGGGGATATCGCGCTTGAACACCTTCACCAGCTCGTCGCGAAACTCCTGAAATGACAGCTCCCACCACACCTGCAAACGTTGATTGAGCTTGCCATTGACCGCGCCGAGATCGCTGGCGATGCGGTGCGTCGTCCTGCGCCGCGCCTCGTAACGTTCCCGCGCCGTATCGGTCAATTGTCGTGCCAGCGTGCCTATGCATTCGCGTTGCTCGTCGGTGAGGGATGGGATGGGGAGCCGCTCCATGAATTGAGTGAAATGTCGATACCTTATTAATCCCTGGCGTTCACCCAACGGTGCGCAAAGCCGTGTAATGCAAAACCAACATGCCCTCGATTGAAGGATACCTAAAAGCGAAATATCTTTGGTAGAAAGTAGATACCCTGTATTGTTTGCGAAATGCCTATCTTCCTCCCAGGAGAAGCGCGGAAATTTAGTTATATCAGGCCAAAAAATCTTGGGTTGATTGAAAATCTCAAAATAATCACAAGCATTTAATTCCCACCAGAATTGTCCTTTATTTTGGCGTTTACGTGCAGCTTCTGCAAAGGGTTCTAAATAAGCAGC
>DATLSI010000227.1:0-3396 GCA_035534255.1 Ktedonobacteraceae bacterium
GGTGTCATACCAGACATCGCCCAGGCAAAGACGACCCTCGGCGATCCCGTCGCGCCCGACCCGCGGCGCGGCCAGATATACAGGGAAGCAATGACTCGCCAGCAAGAGCTGTATGCGAAGGTATTGGGAACGGAGCCGTGATCCGTAAGGACGCTTGCGTTATCGCGCTTCGTCTCTATTTCTCGATGCCTGTCAGTCTGACGCGATGAAGCAAGGTCATAGGGAGCCTATCCAACATGTAGACGGATAACGTGTCCATCACGAAGCTGCCAGGGATACGGAAAGCGAGAAGTTCGGCAGCCACTTCCTCGCTGACAGGAGATCGACTTCTCAGTGTGCAATGGGGCTGAAAAGGAAATGGGTTGCGTTCAAAGCGTAAACCCGATATCGCGATGCGCTGATGTAAAGCGTGGAAAGGAGCTGCATCACGCAGTAAGAGGACGAATATATCAGTGCCAGGAAAACGCCGCACCGCTCCGAAAGATGCCTCGATGGGAGATGTCTTGGCCGCGATAGTATCAAGAGTTGCGAAAGCCATAGCGCTATCTTGCGTTGCTGTGAATACACCTACGCCGCTTGACCCTGCTACAGTAATTTCGGCAGGAAGAGTAGCGCGAAACTCATCGCAGTGGCGTATCCGCATATCCATGACTCGTTGAGCAAAGGGCGCAGGCACATCCAGGCATATGTACGTATCACTTGCAAAAGCCATGCTTTACTTCAGGCGTTGCCATTTCCTACGTCGGCAGCACAATACCTGTTCGCCCAGCAATATTACGCGCCAGTTGTTGGAAGTCTTTGTAAGCGTCCTGGACGGCCCTTGTATGCGATCCAATAGCACCATCAGCAGGTTGCAAGTGGAACATCGGTTTACGCGCTTCCTGCGCCATTGCCATCAAGCTACGGTAATGTTTAATCAGTGCCAGGCAATAAGGATCATTTGTAGGAGAGACTGCTACCTCAGCATGTTCGTCAAGCACTGATTCCCGATATTCTCTCGGAATACGGGCAATCCATTGATCGTAGGCTTGAACAGCCCGATCCACACGCACAGAATGCTGGAGGATGATGTAACCAATAGGTTCCATACGTCCTGAAGGTAGTATTAGTTCCTGATTAGGATTTTTGAGCAGGCGGCTCTGCCAATTTTTGCGCCATGTTCGCAGGGTAGGACCCAGGTTCTGCAGACCTTGTAGCGAAAACAAATCCGGCGCGAGCGGCATGGCGACATAATCTGCCGCGATCAGTGCAGCCCGATTGATGGCTCCTAGATTTGGGCCTAAGTCCATTAAGATAATATCTGCTTTCGATTGTGTGGCTGCTCGCTGCATAATTCTCCAAAATGCAGAGATAACGCGAAACGCTCGTTGGTCTTCATCCAGACACTTAGGCCACGCTTCAGAAAGTTGATCTTCAAAACGTGAAAGTGATAAGTCTCCAACCAGTAAAGTTATCTGATCAGCATAGCCTCCAAACAAAGTGAGTTGGTCAGATCCCACATGTTCCAGGTGAGGATTAGCAATATCGCCAGTACCTATCAGCAAAGGTTGTAGACTGCCGAAGATAGTGTCAGGATGATCTCCATCAGGCCAGAGTTCTTCCAGCCTATAGGTATCAAGAAATGCAGCTGTCAGGTTTGCCTGGGGATCAAGATCGGCAGCGACGACGCTTAACCCCATATCCGAATACATCCATGCTAGGTGATAGACCAGTGACGTTTTCCCTACACCGCCCTTGTTATTGAAAAACGCAATGACCGGAGTTGTCATGGGCGTCTCCTTACAGTTGCTAACACATAATTGCCAACTATAGTAAACTCTGGCTGAGGGCTGCTGTTCTTCTCCAGTTCTCTACGTGCGAGCGCGATCCCGATTCCAAAACGCTGAATGTATCCCAGATTTTTCATTGCCTCGGCGAGATGCAAGTTTCTATAATCGGCAATACCAGGCTTACCAAAATTCTCCTGATTGACTTGCCCAAAGGGACCGCCGGGGTTTTGGATTTCGATTCGGTCAGAGAACCATGTGATACGCACAGGCGCGTTTGTCCATTCATAAGTACGATGCAGGATCGCATTGCGCGCCAGTTGCTGCAAAGCCACGATGGGATAATCGGGCTGGCGTATTTCTGTTGGCTGCGATGTAATGTCAGTAGCGATGGATATGTTCAGTTCCAGGATTTCATCGAGTCTTCTGAGAAGGTCTGGAAGCGGTCCATCAATTTCCTTCTGATCTTTAATAGGATCGGTCAGTTCGGTTCCATCGATACGTAGGAATTGTATATAGGCTCCTGGAACGAATTCTCTGGGATCTTTTCCTACAACCAGGAGACCAAGAACGGTCGGTGTATGATCGGGTTCAGGGGTTATGAAGCGCATACTCGCCAGTTGCTGTTCATAGGAGCGACCGTTTTGTTCGATGATATCACCTGGAATAGCCGCGGGTAGATATGTTCTGTAGAAAAGAGCATCGTCGAGATCGCGCAGGATGGCAAAGCTAATAGGATGAAGGTCAAACGGTATATCTCTGCTGCGACGCTTCTCTGCCAGCCGACGCTCTTCCTCAACTGTGGCTACCGCGCGGCGCGGCCCCACTCGTACCCAGGTGCGACCTTCGTAGCGGACAGGCGTATCGTATGAGGGTTCCACAATGACCACGACCAGTTCGCATCCTCGAATAACTCTCTTTTGCACAATCATGCTGGGAAATGGCAGAATATTGCCATTTGAACGCCAATCAGAAAGCGTAGTGAGCAGCCTATCAGTGATAGGAAGGTTCGCACAACTGCTATCATCGTTCACTCCAACAAAAAGTACTCCTGGCTGACGATTATTGGGCAAATCGTTGGCAAAAGCACAAATAGCTTGACAAATTTTATCACGGTCAGAGTTAGAAGCTTTCCGTTCCACGCGGTCTGATTCGAGATCGTAGAGAAGTCGCTCTAATTCAGCATCATCCATGTTGTCGTCTCCTGCCTGTCGTTTAGCCTCATTATACCCCATTGCGTGCTGTTGACAAGCAGGAGACAACAACATGTTAGATGGATTGTACCGCCAGGGCGGCGTTCATGCCGCCGATGCCGCGGCCACCGAGCAGGACGGCGCGCCCGGCAAGCGGATGGCTTTCGTCGCGCACCAGGTTAAGCGCGTAGTTCGGGTTTGGCTCGTCGCAGTTGATGGTCGGCGGAATCACGCGGTCGCGCAGGGCCAGCAGGGCGGTGATGGTATCGATGGCCCCGGCGGCGGCATAGCTGTGACCAAGCATTGTGCGCGGCACGCTGACGGGCAGTTGCTCGCTGCCCGCGCCGAAGGCGAGGCGCAGCGCCTCGACCTCACCCTGATCCGAAGGGGGGATGGCGCGTCCATCCGCGCCGAAGTAGCCGATATCTGACAGGGAT
>DATLSI010000228.1:0-2760 GCA_035534255.1 Ktedonobacteraceae bacterium
GCGAAGCACGGGCGCATTGTTGAACAGGCCATGCACGACGCAAAAATACTGGTGGAACAGGGCCGCGATGTGATTATCCTGCTCGACTCGCTGACGCGCCTGGCGCGTGCTCATAATCTGAGCAGCGAGATGTGGGAAGGCCCGCGCAACCAGCGCGGCGGCAGCCGCACCCTTTCGGGCGGCATCGACGCGCGCGCCCTGGAGGTTGGCAGGCGCGTCTTCGGCGCGGCTCGCGCCATCGAGGAGGGTGGCAGTCTGACTATCGTCGCCAGCTGCCTGGTTGAGACAGGCAGTCGCCTGGATGAAGTGGTGTACGAAGAATTTAAGGGAACTGGCAACCTGGAACTACGCCTCTCGCGCGAACTGGCGGACCGCCGCGTCTACCCGGCCATCGATCTCGCTTCATCCAGCACGCGCCAGGAAGAGCGCTTGCTGACGGAGCAAGAGCAGCGCGCCATGACCTTGATGCGGCGCAAAGTGGCCGACCTGCCCAAACGTGAAATAACAGAACAGGTGCTGCGCTTAATCGAAAAGACCCCCTCCAACGCGCAGTTAGTCGAGGCAGTTATCAAACAATGGTAGCAGTAGGGACGCCCCTACTGGTTCGTTATGCGGGCGCTTTTTCCTGGAAGCGGAACAGGCGCGTAGCGATAAAGAAACAGATGATGCCGTAAGCGAACAACCCCAGCACATCGGGCACGATCTGCAAGAAGTCCTTGCCCAGGATCATTACACCGTTTAGTCCCTCCATGGCCCAGGCCGTGACACCTAATTTGGCGATGTTCTGCATCCACTGTGGTTCCAGGAAGAGCGGCCACCACGCGCCGCCGATGGAGGAGGTGATCAGCACAACCAGCGTGACAATCGGGTTGAGCTGGCGACGCGTCTTGACAACGGAGACCAGCAGGATGCCCAGTCCGGTCGTAGCGAAGCTGGCACCGATGAGCAGCGCGATCAGTCCGGGCCAGGAACCAACATTCAGGTGGAACGCGAAGTAGCCGATGCCGAAGAGCACGGCCAGTTGTGCCAGCGTCAGGATGAACTGCGCCAGTAGCTTACCACCTAACAGGGCATACCTCTGTACAGGTGCTATGAGCAGGCGGCGGAATGTGCCGTCCTCTTTCTCCTGTAAGATGGTACCAGCTACCGCGTTGATACTGAAGAGCGCGAAGAAGATGGCATAGCCGGGAACCACCTGGTCGAAAGTGTTATACTGAACTGCCTTGCCAGCCGTCAGCGTCTGCACAGCCGCGCTTCCACCTGTGACGCTGGCCTGCCCGACCGTGCTGGCGATGGTCTGTGTATTGATGCTGCTTTGCGCGCAATGGTTGCCAGGCTGATTACAAACGCTGTAGACCTGCCCGACAGCCGTTGAGCCAGCAACTTCAGATGTCAGTACGTTGGTCACGATGTTCTGTATAATTGTTGGGCGAGTGTCGCTTGTGCCGGGCAACGAGTATACCTGCACCAGATTTTTGGGCAGGGTACCAGTGCTGGATGCCGCTTCGAGTGCGTTAGATGCCCCGGCAGGAATGACGACGCCGGCATTGACGTTACTGTTATTGGCTACTTGATCCTTGACCGTGTTGGGGTCGCTGTACTGCGTAACCGTTAACTTGAGCGCATTCGTATTGATGTTCAATGCCCGCAAAACGTTTTTGCCGACGATGCCATTGTCCTGATTGCTGACTGCTACAGTAATGGCGATTTGACTTGAGCCGCTGCCGCTGAAGCTGCCAAAGGCAAAACCGATCACGGTAATCAGTACCAGCGGCATGACCAGTAAGAGAAAGAACGAGTTTCTGTCTTTCAGTGTTTGTAAAAGATCCTTGCGAGCGATATACCAGAGATTTTTCATAATAATCCTTCTCCCTTAATAAGAGCCTGTTAGTCCTGTTAGTCGCGCAGCGTTTTGCCGGTCAACTGGATGAAGAGTTCTTGCAGCCCGTGCGGTCGCTGCACTTCGCGATTCTGGTCGCGCATGGCCAGCAGTTGTTCGAGCGTTCCCATAGTGATGATGTGGCCCTCGTCCATGATAGCAATATGGTTGCACAATCGTTCTGCCTCTTCCATGTAGTGTGTCGTATAGAGAATGGTGATGCCCTGGTCGCGCAACTTCTCGATGGTGTCAAAGATGTTCTCGCGCGACTGCGGGTCAACGCCGACGGTCGGCTCGTCCATCATCAGAAAATCCGGCTGGTGGATCATAGCGATCGCCATATTGATGCGGCGCTGCATGCCACCGGAAAAGTTCTTGATAGGCTCTTTGCGGCGATCATAAAGTCCAACGAAATGCAGCACATCCTCCGAGCGTTCGCGGCGTTCTCTGGCTGACAAGCCATAGATCTGGCCGAAAAAGTCCAGGTTTTCTAACGAGTTCAGGTCTTTGTAGAGCGCGATCTCCTGCGGAACAACACCGATGGTGCGTTTCACTCTGAGCGGCTCCATGCTAATCGAAACGCCGTTGATGGTGGTATCACCCGATGTGGGCGCGAGGTAGCCGCACATCATATTGATAGTGGTGCTTTTGCCGGCTCCATTGGGGCCAAGCAGCCCGAAAATCTCCCCTTTGCCGATGGTGAAAGAGACACCCTTCACCGCTTCGTGTTTGCCAAAAGCCTTGACCAGGTTGGATACCTGGACATGCACAGGGCGGCCATCAGTCGGCAGATGAATTGGACCGGTTTTGGAACTGGATGCCGTTGAATCTTGCATAGAATATTTCTCCTGCATTTTATTGCTATTTATATCGAAGCTTCC
>DATLSI010000229.1:0-2015 GCA_035534255.1 Ktedonobacteraceae bacterium
AGTTCGGCGCGACTATAGATATGCTCGAAAACGCCCTGCTCGCCTGTCCCAGCACGCATTGGCATGGACGTCTCTGGAGCGGCCACTCAGACCACCCTCTGCCACCGGAATTCGCAGCATTCTGGTATATCACCTATCACACACTCTTCTGGCTCGACTTGTATCTCACAGGCTCACTTGAAGGATTCGCTCCCCTCTCGCCCTTTACCCTGGCTGAGCTTGACCCGGCAGGTGTCCTTCCCGAACGGCCCTATACCAGGGATGAGCTACACGCCTATCTGGTGCAACTGCGCAAGAAGTGCCAGACAACGATTGCCGGGTTGTCAGACGAGAAAGCGCACCAACAGGTCGCTTTCCCCTGGACCAGGGAAAAGCCAATGAGCTTTTTAGAACTCCTCTTGTACAACATGCGCCACGTGCAGGAACATGCGGCCCAGTTGAACATGTTTCTCGGACAGAACGCCATTGATGGAGCCTCTGATTGGGTCGGTCGGGTGAAAGCCGATGAGGCCGGTGAGTAAGCACTTTCAGCGCGTGCCGCTCTTTATATCTACCATAAGATGTGTGTTTTTCTATCAAAGCCCTGCGATAGCTTCAATTGTTTCATAGAGCAATTGCGGCAAGACGCCAAATGAGTAGGACATGAGTGCGCGTTCGCCGCGCTGGTGTGCACCGAATCCGTAGGGGCCGAAGTTGACAATAGGCAAACCAAGCTCTTGAATATCCTTAAAAGGGAGATGATATGCGCCGGGGCGCACAGGTGTATCCAAACGCGCATCCACGTCCTGCCAGACGGGCATGTTGTCTTTGAGTGCTGTGAGATCAGCACCGGGGTCGAGTCGCAGATAGCTCATATCAGAAATGAATGGGTAGTATGATTGCTGTACCAAATTGAGGTGCGGATGCTCCGCAATAACGGCTGCGATTGCATCGTGCAGCGGCCCGCCGGTTGGCGCGACATGCGGATAATAGGGCGGCGAATAGTAGATGATAATCGCTGGCCCCTGCTTACCGCTTACAGTCCAGAGACGGTGAACGAGGTGCAGACTGCGTTCGCGCTTATCCAACGCGGTCGGCCAACGTTCCCATTCCTGAGCGAGTTCCTGTTCTACCACTGCCTCCCCATGCTCCTCTACAGCTTCAGCATACAGTTCAGCGTAAGTCATCACCCCACTACCAATTCCGCGCTTTGATGGTTTGCGCGATGCCACTGCACTATATTTTGTCCGGTTCCAGCGCAGCTCAGTCATGTCAAGTCGCTTCAGTATGTTACTCATCACGGTCAATGCACGATACTGCAAACGACCCAATAGTTCGCTGGGCGTAGTGGTAAAGGTCAAGACGTTCAGGTAGAAATAGGCAGCGAAGGGAAGCTGTACGTCATAGTGGGTTTTGAGGTCGCTGGCTCGCAATGTTACGGGAGGCGGCGTCACTTGTACGTCCTGCACATCCTGTGTTTTATTGGAACTACGCACAACATCACACAATGCATCGTTCATACTGAGGTCACGTATCAGTTCTGCCGCCAGCAGGTTCGCATCTACACCCTGAAAAGGCTCGCCGACATGCGCTTCTTTTCCGACTATAAGAAAGCTGGGCAGCAATTTGCCGACGGTACCGCTATTGATGTAGCGATGAGGATCATTGGGATAGAGCGCGGTGGTGTAGTCGGTGTTGATGGCACCCAGGAAGGTCAGGTCATATTGTTGGCGCAAACGCAAGAGAAAGCGCACCGCTTGCAACACACCCGCTGACTCGTTCTCCTCGTCGGGGGTTGCCAGCATCACAATAGAGATAGGCAACGTTGCTGTACGCGCCTTTTCAGCGAGGCGGCGCATGACCGCGATATTGGCTGCAACGCCACTTTTCATATCTATAGAGCCACGCCCGAACATCCAGTCGCCGGGATATGCCTCCAGGTCGGCACGCAACTCCGGCACTAGCGCGAGCAATTCTTCCTGTCGCTCAGCCAGGGCTGCTGGATCGAGCGCCCAGGGTTCCAATGAACCGTAGTC
>DATLSI010000230.1:0-14208 GCA_035534255.1 Ktedonobacteraceae bacterium
CATTATTCAGGGCCGTGGCCGCCGCGTGTCCGCTGCTCAACCACCAGATGCCCGCTATGCCCAACAAAACAAAAACACCGACGTAGAACGTCGCCAGCACCAGCAGAATGCGCTTGAGCTGCCGCAGGGGAATACAGGCGATGGCAGTTGGCACAATCAGGATTGTGACAATGGCCAGCCCTTGCTGGGCGGAAGTGGTAAACCAGTTAGGAGCCAGGTATTGCACGAAAATCAGGCTGCTCTGAATAGCTGCCACTATGACCAGCACTCCTGGCAGCCAGGCGGAAAACGCGGAGAAGAAGCTCCAACGCGTTCCTAAAATCCTGGTGGCCCAGAGATAGGGCGCGCCCTGACCTGGGAAGCGTAAGGCCAACCAGCGCGTGATATAAGCGCATGGCAACAAGAAGGTCAGTAAGCCAAATGCCCAGTAGAAGAACGCAGCCGGACCGCCTATCTGGACACTATTGTTATTGGCGACGAACAGGACTATCAATACCATCAAGACGGTCAGATCGCCTGTGCCGAGTACGGCTGGCAAAGGTACCACGTGGACAAGCGGAGAGGAAGGAGTGATTTCTCCTTGCGTAGCTGGCGTCTCATCCATTTGCTCAGGAGGAAAAGAAGATTGAGGTAAGAAATTAGAGACCATATGCCAACTCCACTTCTCCTTCTGTTTTCAAGGCTGACAACTGGATATCAGACAGGATGACTATCATCGCTATTACCTGTTCTGAAGGAGTGGTAAACTATGAATTGCTCTACCATTGACTCCTCCTTTCACAGTTTTTTATCGGCTTTGAGGAGAAAATCAGTAGGGACGCCCCTTGTGGATGTCCAACAGGCAGTACAGCAGCGATCTCTTACGAGGTTGAGATTGAACTGATTGAAGCATAAATTGGTAGTACAATCAGCCCTGTTGCTTGACACGAAATCATTACCTCATCTACACTCTCACAATGAGGGAAGTTATGCAGGCAATTCAGACGCCGAAGAGGACGCGCACGAAAGAATTTCTGCGCCAGGCGCGTCCAACAAAGGAAGATCAGCATGCAAATTCAGACACGTCATTTGCTACAGGCAATTACGCGTGTTGTCCTGGGTGTTATGGTGGTAGGGTGGCTTTGTTTTGCAGTTCTGACCTTTGTTGAGTTCCACTCCACTACACACGCTGACGTGGCTGGCGCGTCATTAATAGTTATTTCTGGCAGCGCACAAAGCTCACCATCCGCGGGTCCGGCAGGCACAGTCATTACGGTGAGTGGCTCAGGGTGGATGCTGGCCGACGGCATACAGGTGACATTTGGCTACCTGGTAGGCTCGAAGTGTTCAGTCGTGGCGGATTCCCAGAACGGCACCCTCAACGATGGTAATTTTAGAGGCTGGTTCCGCTGGCCGGCGGTAACAACGCTGAATACCTACCAGGTCTGCGCGATGCCTGGGAATAGAACGGCGCTTGCCGGAAGCTTCAGCGTGCAATCAATCACTCCGCCGGGCGTATCGATCTCACCTTCTGCCCTCTCGGCAAACCAGCAGGCGACTATCACGGCAAGCAACTTTTATCCGGCTGGAACACTGGTAAACTTCGCCTGGGTAGCCTCAGACAATACAGTGATTGACACGCTAAATAGCGCGTTGTCCGATGCCAACGGCGTGGCGGTTTTGAGTTTCCCTGTGCCAAATTTTTTGATTGCAGGCGGTTCATACATCATGCAGGCATACGTGGGCAACGGACAACCACCGACGCTCTTTGCATCGACTGGCTTTACCTTTAACGCGCCAGTTGTACCACCGTCGCCAACACCTGCCCCAAAGCTCTCTCCAACGCCTTCACCGGCAGCGACGCAGACTTCAACTGCCACTACAACTCCAACGACGCGGGCAAGCGCGACAGCTACAACGGGCGCAACGCCCACGGCGACAGGTAGTCAGGCACCAACGACGAACGGAACAACTTCCGGGAATAACAGTAGTGGCAACACTGGCACTCCGGCCACCAGTTCATCAAGCGCGCCACTGCTATTTTTGGGTGTCGCCGGCCTGCTCATCCTGCTTTTTGCAGGCACCGGGCTAGCATTCATGCTCAGTCACAGGCGAAAAGCAGCCCGCAAGGTGATGCATGCTATACCGCCCGGAATGCCTGTAAACGCAAGTCAAGTTTCCTGGTCAAACTCCCAGGGGGCCTTTATGAACAATATGCCAGTACTGGCCGCACCGCCCGCGATGCCTGTGCAGGTTGGTACGGCGATGTTCGCGGGCAGCGTAGCGCCGCCTCCCACAACGCAACAGCAGCCAATTACACCACCAGCCTGGCTCACAATGCTACCTGCTGGCGGTACAGCTAACGTCGCATCTCGCGAGACAACCAGCAGGACGCTTGCCGCGGCAAATGATCCCGTATTAGAGGCCATGCGACAGCAGGTCCAGTCAGGTCTGTTTGCCGCACCAGGACCATACAAGGATGAGAGGAATATGTAGAGCCGCGTTTCAACGCGCGCCTGCATGCAGATAGAGAATGCGCACTACGAAAAAAGAGCACAGCACCCGACCAACCATGCTCCAATACATGACAGGCATACTTATGTTCGTCCTCGCTTGTATGTCTTTGTTATGCATAATTTTTTTCACGACACCGGCCCATGCCAGCGTTGCAAATAACAGCGCCGCGAGCAAGAAACTAAACGCACTCTCGCCACTTGATACAACTACTGGCACCAGTACTCCTTCTCCCACCGTAACCAGTACTCCTTCTCCTACCGTAACCAGCACTCCTTCTCCTACCGTAACTAGCACTCCTTCTCCTACCGCGACCAATACTCCTTCTCCTACCGCGACCAGCACTCCTTCTCCTACCGCGACCAATACTCCTTCTCCCACCGTGACCAGCACTCCCTCTCCTACCGCGACCAATACTCCTTCTCCTACCGCGACCAATACATCCACGCCAGTGCCTTCGCCCAGCGTAACCGGCACAACCGCTCCAACTCCTACATCAACAGGAGCTACAACTCCTCAGCCATCGCCGACAAGCACAGGCTCGCAAACGCCAGTACCCGGTAAGACTCCCACCAGTGCCGCGACATCAACCAGCACCCAGGGAACAGGCATAACGCAGACGCCAGCCATATCGCCTGCCAGGGCGAGCAACCAGTTCAAGCAACCAGGTCAGACGACAAACACATCCGGCAACGCGTTCCCATTCACGTCTCTGGCGGTCGGCCTGGGAATAGTCATCCTGCTGGGATGCCTGCTTATACCAGGGTGGTTCATCTTGCGCAAGCGCCTGCTCCCCTCTTCTACGCCAAAATTGCCTCCCAGTGGGGCTGCTCCCTGGATACGCACGCGCGTGAGCGAACAACAGGAACAGGTGGCCATGTGGCAGGCTTCTGCTTTCTCTACGCCGCCCGTCGTCCCTATCACAAATGGATATGTAATGGATGGATATGGTGGGCAGACACAGCTTCCCCCGCCCTTTTCTACGCCGCCCGTTATCCCCACCGTTCACGTGAGAAATGAGCAAAATACCGGTACGGTGGCGAGTATTGACCCCTTCGCGGGTATCAGTCAATCACTTGATTCATCAAACACATCTGCAAGAAAAAGGTTCAGGCGAAACGCGCTGCGTGCCACCGGCGTGCAGCCATCTTACCTGGAGCAGCCAGCCGGTGAGGGTGATTTTTCCACGGACATTGCGGTATTGAGCGATCCGCACTTGCAGGCTATGATACAACAGTATAGCCAGAAAGGGCACGCGAGTTGATAAAGAGGAGATATGGTCGTACATTTGCATGGCTTTGATTGGGTTGCTTATTCCGAGCGCGTAATGCCGGCGTTTGAACAGTGGTTGGTCGAAGGCGATGATACTACCGTCGGGCAGCTTTACGAGCAGACGCGCTGCGCGTACGAGGAGCGCTTTTTGCCCGAAACGGTGCAGCGCTTGCGCGTCTGGCCACGCGCGCGCGCTTTCGCGCAGACGCTGCCGCGCGGCCCCTATAGTCGTCGAGAGTACAACAAGCTCTGCTCCGCCGAACACTATACCGCGCTCAGCGATCGTTACCTGTACAAACATGCTCCGCAACTTTACCAGCAGTCCGACGCGCTGCGCTCGGTCTGGGGCGCGATTGTCGAAACCTACTGCTTGCCCTGGACAACCGATACCTGGAGGGATCGACATCCCACAAACGCCTCGCTGGAAGAAGGTTTGACACGCCAGCACTCAACTGCCGAAGATTCAATCGCGCGTAGCGAACTTGTCTCGCTGCTCCAGGAGGTCGGTATGAGCGAACTGGCACAGGAGATTAGCGCGCAGCCAGCCGAAGTCGAACGCATTGAGTGGGTTGCTGACGAACGCGGTGAGACTGACGAAGCCGCTGCGC
This sequence comes from Ktedonobacteraceae bacterium, assembly GCA_035534255.1. Lineage (GTDB taxonomy): Bacteria > Chloroflexota > Ktedonobacteria > Ktedonobacterales > Ktedonobacteraceae > CF-113. Next base: position 4,374 of record DATLSI010000230.1, read on the forward strand.
AGCCGGATTTTGGGCAAATGGCTCTGCCCGATACTCCTGACACTGATTCTGATAATGAAGAGGAAACAGAGATCATTGTCGCGGCGCGCGGCATGCTCATCGGACATCAACCAAACCTGTTACATTTGCGCGGCTGGCTGGCGGGCATTTCGGTGCGCGCCATGGCTCTATTTGAGTTTCTGGCCTGCGGGCGTCGTTCTATGCCGTTTGGTTTTGAAGCTGGCGAACCCTTCGGAGCATTTTCAGGCTATCTCACCCCGGACGAGGTAGCACAACTGGCGACTTGCCTGGAAGGGGTGATTACTCCCGACCAATCGGAGGCGGAAGAAGACTATATCACCTATCGCTACCAGCATTCGGGCCTCCCATCCTCGTTTCGCCTGGTTGATGAGGTGTTGCCCACTCACGCAGCCGAACTGCTGAAGGCTATAGAGACGGCGGCTTCCCAGGGCTACGGGCTGATTTGCAGTGTAGAGTAGACTACTCCATAAAAATTTCGAATAGCCTAACCCCTAAAGCCCCTTTAATCCTTGCTTTAGCACTCATCTTAGCAAGCGGGCTGTCAAGTGATACTTTCAGAGATTTTTGTTACAAGCCTGCTTATGTCACGTTGCATACAATGAGAATAGGGATTTTTGTCGAAATTCGCAGAAGAGGACAGGAGGATGGGTGATGTACAGCCAGCAGTTGATTCCGCGTACTAATCCTGAAGATGAAGCATTGCGACAGGAGCGACGCGCAGTCAGGTTAAGACGCCGCAAACAACGGCGCCGCGCGCGCATAATCCTGTGGTCTACTATCAGTTTGAGCGTGATCCTGCTGCTGGCTATTGGTTACTTCTACCTGCAAATTCAACAAATATCTACGATCGAAACCAACTATCCACCCATCAATGGCGTTTCATGCTATAGCACGGAGCAAACCAACTTCCATATTCATGCTCACGTCAGCATCTACATCAATGGCAAACAAATACCGATCCCGCAGGGTGTTGGCATTGGTGCCAATAACATTTGCTATTACTGGCTGCACACGAACACATCTGATGGTATCATCCATATTGCGGCTCCCCAACAAGCCTCGAACCTGGCCCTGGACGACTTCCTGACCATCTGGGATGTCGGATTTGCCAAACTCGGCTTTCCCCAGCAGTTGACATTGACAACCGGTTGGAAGATATTCGTGAATGGTAAAGCCATCACTACCACAGTCACCTCACCCCTCACTACAGAAGTACCCATGCATTCGCACGATGCCATCACACTGGAATATGGCTCGAATAATCCACCGCCCGACCAGTCTTACGCGTTTCCGGCTAATCTGCCTGAATAAGGAGGGGAAGTGTGGGCATAGTAGAACTTGAAACGACTTTATGCCCTTAAACGTGCAAGTGAGTGAACCTCTACAAAAGAGGATGTAGGCGTTGCTTGATGAGTAGCAGGCAAGACGTAAGCTTTCTCTCATACAATGGAGCAACCGAGCAAAGGAAGATCACCAGAGCGCTCATTGGCTGCCTTTTTTCAACAAAATGATTGACAGGCCAACCCGTTTATGTCATAATAATGGCACAGTCATACGGAGAGGTCGCATAGTGGCCTAGTGCGCCCGCCTGCTAAGTGGGTAGGGGTTCTGCCCCTCGCGAGTTCAAATCTCGCCCTCTCCGCCGATATCTGAATAATTGCTCATAATTGGTACCTTTTAGGCCCAATTAAACTCCTAGGGGAGTAGCTCAACTGGCAGAGCAGCGCTCTCCAAAAGCGAAGGTTGCGGGTTCAATTCCTGTCTCCCCTGTTTGATAAAACCTCTGGATTTTAGTATTCAGAGGTTTTTTCTATTCTAAACCATTGAAATCTCTGGAAAGATAGCAAGGGATAGATAAATCGGCTCCTATCACCCTTGCCTCGAACTAAGGTAGTAAGGTTAAGTCCTATCACATTAGATTTCAGTTTTTCTCACATAATTAGTACTTTTTTCCTAATTGCGTGCTGCAAATTCTTCCTTTTTGCGCTGCATTCAATGTTATTGTATGCTAGCAATCAAGCGTAAAAAGCGCGCTTAACCGGTATCTGAGCACGCACCCAGACAACCAGACGGTATATAGACGATATCATGTATAATGAACGCAGTATCGTTTCAGTCTCTTGCAGACGCGCTGCTACAAAAAGGAAAATCCCCGTGAATATTGCCCTGCTGGAAGACAATCCTTCCATCCTCGATTACCTTTCAACCGCATTAGAGATGCTCGGTCACAACGTCTATACTTTTATACACAGCGATGCTTTACTTGAAACACTTTTTAGCGGTGAAAATGCTCGCGCACCTCTTCCCTACGATCTCGCGCTCATCGACCTCCTGTTGCCAGGCCCTATCTCAGGTCTCTATACGGCGCAAATCATCCGGCGCGATATTCCGCCCCAACAACTTCACATTATCGTCATTTCGGCATGTAGCCAGAAAGAGTTGGAGCAAGCAAGTTTGGTACTTCCACAGGTGCCGATTTTACGCAAGCCCTTCAGAATTCACGAGCTATTAGAGGTGATTGAACAGATGCAGTTAGCTGGCTAGTTGCGCACGAATACTGGTTGGATGCAGCGCATAAATTGCTGTTGCGCGGCTCCGTCATGCATGGCAATCAACGCGGTTTCCGGATGCGCCTGCGCGTAATGATGCAGGTGAATGAGCGTATCGCGACCGGTGGCGTCATCGCTGCTGACCGTATTCCAGATAAGCGGGTGCATGGTTGCGGGACGCTGGTAGTTCGCTGCCACCCACGCGGCATCGCCCAGCAAAAACGCCCTCTGCCCGCCCGACGATCTGATACGATTGATGAACATGCCGGTATGGCCTGCTGTATGGCCTGGCAAGGGAACCAGCACGATGGAACCATCTCCAAAGAGATCATGGCTTGAGCGAAAACCTTCGTAAGGCGGACCGGCAAAGTCGAAAAACTCCAGGGGATTATTGCCCATCAGGCGGCGCACCAGCGCTTGAAAGGCGTCGAAGAGGCCCAACTGAGCAGCTTCATACTCAAGGCGATTCACAAGCAATGGCACACCCAGGATATCAGGGACGCCGCTCACGTGATCCCAGTGCAAGTGAGACAACAACGCGAAATCGATGCCGCCGCGCTCCAGACCAAGAGACTTGAGATGACCGCTCAGGGATTGTTCAAGCACGAAATTCCCCAGCGTCTTGCGAAAAAACCATGATTGGTTGGCAAGATAGAGAGAAATATCGTTGCAGAGACCGGTGTCGTATAAAAAAGTGGCCCTGGGATGGCGCACCAGCACCGCGCTATGCGCGATATCCACCGGAGAGAATAGCCCACCGCGCACGGCAACCCACTCAGGAACAGTCTGCGTGCCGCAGCGTAAGATCGAGACTTCCACCTCTGGCAGTTCAGCGACTAACCCGTTGTGACTGGCATTTTGCGTGAATTGTTCCGCCGGCTCAGCATACCAGTTATCCAATCGAAAGCGCTGCGGCAAGAAACTCCTCACAATAAGCCCAACACCCAGCGCGCCGACAGCGGTTCCTGCGACAAAAGGCCAGGGCGACCGCGAGGCCCTTGTACCAAAAGGCCAGGGCGACCGCGAGGCCCTTGTACCAAAAGGCCAGGGCGACCGCGAGGGTGCGCCCCTACCATACTCCGAAACTGATCGTTTCATAGCCTTCTGGCTCTCCTGATCTCATTCTCTTCATCTGATATTTTACTGGCCAGCGACAGTGTAAACCAGAACGTAGAACCCACGCCGGGTATGCTGCTGACACTTACCTGTCCGTTATGTAGTTCAATAATAGATCGGCAAATGTAGAGGCCCAGCCCCAGGCCCACACTCGACCCACTCTGTATATTGATGCCCGGCACGCGATAAAACTGCTCCCAGATGCGCGACTGCTCAGCGAGCGAAAGCCCTGGCCCTCCGTCACGTACCGACAGCCTGGCCAGATTTCCCTGCATATCCACTGACAGGTCTACAGGACGATCAGCAGCAGAAAACTTGAGCGCGTTGATGAGATAATGAGTAATTACCTGTTCCAGACGCTCAGCATCACCCATGACCAGTATCTTTGCCTCGGCAGAAATATCCAGGCTCACCACCCTTTTGGGCATTAGCTGTCGCTGGTGTTGAACTGCTCGCCAGGCGATATCCACCAGGTTACAGGGTTTCGATGGTATATCCAATCTCAACATACCTGCCGAAATACGCGAGGCATCCAGCAGGTCGCTAATCAGTCGATTGAGGAAACCCACCTGGCTGTCAGCGCGTTCAAGCAGTTCATGTATCAAATCTATTTTATTATCAAACTCATCAGCCCGTCTCTCGCGATCAGCCATGCGCTTCAACTCTCGCTTCGACAATTGCACATTGCCTTTGATGGTAGTCAAAGGGGTTCTTAATTCGTGACTGGCCATGCTGAGAAATTGGTCCATGCGCAACCTGGACTCACGCAAGGCCAGTTCGTTCGCGCGTGTCTCCTCGCGCTCGCGCTGCAACCGCTCTCGCTCGATTACCAGTGTTGAAAGTTTGGCAACCGTCTCGGCCAGCGCGATTTCCTCGCGTGCATACTGGTAATCCTGGCCACCATGATCGAGCGAAAGAATGCCCACCAGTTGCCCGCGCAACAACATTGGCACAAACAGGACAAAGTGCGCCCCAAATTGCTTCCAATAGGGATCAAAGGGCGCTTCTCTCATATCCACTAACAACGTTTCATTAGCGCGCAGCGCGGCAATAAACGGCGATGTACTATTTTTCAGACTGCTCTCTCGTTTGTGTCTCTCACGATTCCACTGCTCCTCCTGCTCAGCCGCCAACCCAACGATGGTTGTAGAGCGAATGATCTCGGTCTCAGGGTCTATGACAACAAGCCCCACGCGGTCACACCCCAGGACTCTACAGGTCAAATCCACCAGTCGGCGCACTACAGTCGTCTCATCGCGCATTTCTCCATCTAGAGAGGCGTCGCCAGGGATGCGCACCATTTCTTCCGCCATGTTCAAGAGCGCGTTCAATACGTCATGCGCCCGCATCTCGATGTCACGCCGTAGCGTGACATCGCGCACTACCATCACACCACCGATGATTTGATGGCTTGCATCATATACAGGCGCGCCGCTCGCGTTAATGCGCAGATTACGACCATCCAGCGACTGCATGAGTACATCGACGCCTTTCAGTACCTCCCCGTGTAAAATTCGCATGGTAGGCATCTGATCCAGTTGAAGAGGAACGCCATCCTCGTCGCGCAACTTCAACATCTCAATCCGTTCAGGCGCGGATTGCTTCGCAACCTCGCTCAGCTCATCAAGCGAAAGTAGTTCGCGCGCCGCTTTATTGGTCTGCACCAACTGTCCTTCAATATCGTATATAAAGACGCCATCCACCATCGTCTCGATGATAGTTTCTAACTGGGCAGCACGCGCTACCACCTCTGCGCGCGCGCGCTGCTCTGCCTCGTACAGCCTGGATTGCGCGATAGCGAGGGCAATACGGTCAGCAACGCGCTGGAGCAACTGAATTTCATCTCCGGTAAATCGGTGCGCTCCTATTGTGCCAATATGAATAACGCCGATCACACGTCCCTCGATCAATAACGGCACTCCTAACAGGGATTGCAGTTTCTCGTGCAGCAGTGGCGTAACGACCTCCGCGTTCGCGACATGTTCTATGACGACTGGCTCTGCGCGAGTGGCAATGGTTCCGGCGAAACCCCGCCCGATGGGGACGCGCACCTGCGACGCAACTTCCTCTTCAACTCCAAGTACTGCGCGGGGAATTAATGTCTGCCGATCTCCGGTCATCAATAAAATAGCCACGTTATCAACATTCATGATCTCGCGCACGCGTTTAAGTAACTCTCGCAGTAGATCATCAAGGGCCAGGTATGTCAGCGCGGTATCCGTTACCAAAAGCAATGCTTCCAGTCTTTTTGTCGTCCCATTGGCTTCCTCATGTGCCTTCTGCTCCCTTAGCATAAATTGGGGACTCTCTTCCTCTTTTGGCCCGCGCTGCATAATTTTCTTTCTATGGTATTTGTTCTTCTGCTTAAAACAGAGCTACTGAGCATTAAACAACTAATGGTCTAAATTGTAGCAAGGGCTTATTGTCTCGTCAAGCCTGTATACTGAAATAAAGATTAGAATTTGCTTAAAGTCATATGTATGCTTATATAATTATTTATTTATAAGCTACTTTTTTGAGAGAAGCAGGGAAACACGCCTGTGATGAAGAGTGAAACTTATGGCATGGAATCAAAAAGAGGGAGGCAAATCACCTCCCTCTTTCTCCTCGCCTGAGACGTTTACGCCGTCTGCACAGTTTCCAGCGCCTCAATAGCAATCCGATCACCACCTTGCACAACCAGGTTAGCCATCTGTCCAGCCTTGATCGTTCCGCTCAGCAGCGCATCCGCCAGCGTATCATCGACGTAGGTCTGGATGGTGCGGCGCAATGGACGCGCCCCGTACTCCTCGTCGAAGCCCTCGCGCAGCAGCAGATCGCGCGCCTCGTCGCTGACCGCCAGTTCGATGTTGTGCTCGCTCAAGCGCGCTCGCACCTGGGCCAGCAGCAGATCAACGATCTGGTAGAGTTCCGCCTTGCCCAGCGAGTGGAAAACCACGATCTGGTCAATACGGTTGATAAACTCTGGCCGGAACACGCGCTTCAAACCATCCATGGCTTTGGAGCGCATGGCCTCGTGCTGCTCATCGCGCGTATCACCTTCTTTTGTGGGCAGGAAGCCGATACGAATGGCACGCTTGAGATCCGCGCTGCCAGCGTTGCTGGTCATAATCACCACGGTATTCTTGAAGTCTACCGTGCGGCCCTGACCATCGGTCAACCGTCCATCGTCCATGATCTGCAACAGGGCGTTGAAGACCTCTGGATGCGCCTTCTCCACCTCGTCGAGCAAGATTACGCTGTACGGTCGGCGGCGCACCTGCTCGGTCAACTGACCGCCTTCGTCATAGCCCACATATCCCGGAGGGCTGCCAAACAGTCGCGAGACCGTGTGCGGCTCCATATACTCCGACATGTCGAGGCGAATCAGGTTTTCCTCGCCGCCGAAGAGTTCAGCCGCCAGGGCCTTCGCCAGTTCGGTCTTACCAACACCGGTCGGGCCAAGGAAGAGGAACGAACCAATCGGGCGTTTGGGGTCTTTCAAGCCCGCGCGCGAGCGGCGAATGGCACGCGCTACCGCGCTGATCGCCTCATCCTGACCAATGACACGCTTGCGCAGGTCATCTTCCAGGTTAAGCAGGTTCTGGCGCTCGCTCTCCAACATCTGGCTGACGGGCACGCCCGTCCAGGTCTCAACTACCCTGGCGATCAATTCAGGAGTCACCAGCAGCGTCACCGAGTTACCAGACTCGGCGCGCGCCTTGTCCAGTTTACCCTGAACCACCAGTTCTTGCTGGCGCAGCATAGCCGCGCGCTGGTAGTCCTCGGCATTGGCAGCGGCTTCCTTCTTCGCCTGGATATCGGCTACTTCCTTCTCCAGGTCGGAGATGAGCAGCGGACTGACGATGCCTTTCTCGATTGCCTCAAGGCGCAATGCCGAACCCGCCTCGTCCATCACATCGATAGCCTTGTCGGGCAGGAAGCGATCATTGATGTAGCGGTCAGAAAGTTTGACCGCCGCATCGATAGCTTCATCGGTAATGCCAATGCCATGATGTAGTTCGTAATTGGGACGCACGATACGCAGCATCTCGACAGCCTCTTCGGGGCTTGGCTCGCCAACCATGACAGGCTGGAAACGGCGCTCCAACGCGGCATCCTTCTCGATATGTTTGCGGTACTCGTCCAAAGTTGTCGCACCGATACAGCGCAGTTCTCCGCGCGCCAGGGCAGGCTTCAACATATCAGCCGCGCCAACCGCGCCTTCCGCCGCGCCCGCGCCCACAACCGTGTGCAACTCGTCGATGAAGACGATCACATCATTTGACTCGCGCAGTTCTTCGAGAATCGATTTGATGCGCTGCTCGAACTGGCCCCGGAACATCGCTCCGGCCACCATGCCGCCAATATTCAACGACACAATGCGCTTGTTGCGCAGGGTCGCGGGAATATCGCCATCGTTGATACGACGCGCCAGCCCTTCGACAATGGCCGTCTTACCCACGCCCGGCTCGCCAATCAAAACCGGGTTATTCTTTTGACGACGACCCAGCACGGTAATCAAACGGCGCAATTCGCGCACGCGCCCGGCTGCCGGATCGAGTTTTCCTTCCATCGCCTCGACGGTCAGGTCGCGCCCATACTGGTCAAGGGTCGGAGTTTTACTATGTTTAGCCTGCCGCTCGGCGGTCGCGGTATTCCTGCTACCGGCAGCGGAGGTGGAATTGTTTCTATTTCCCATAAAGCCAAAAGGGAAACCACCAGCTTCACCGGCATCGCCATCACCACCTACATCGCCAGCCTGGTTCATCGCCGCACCCATTAACTCCTCAGCGCACGAGCGGCACAGGTAATGGGGTTCATGGCGGCCATTGACGATCTGGTCTATTCGCACGTTGGCGGGGTCCTTTTCACAACGTTCACATTTCATGTAATTGAATGCTCCTCACTATTAGGAAGTACGATGGTTCACTTTACTCTACATATCGGATAGGAGGCAACCACTCACCACAAATCCTCAACCACCCGCCATTCCGTACTGCGAAGGAAAGCTCCCAAATCGTGACTGTTGATTAGCAGTCTCACCATTTGATTGCTAAACAGTATAACATATGCCTGCTTATCTGTCTAGCAATCAAGACACGAGATTGCTAGACACTATTAATAACAAGGGGTGGGGAGGAGTTATTCCGATTTGAATAGCGGATTTTTCTTCCGGACTCGCACCTGTTGGCACATGGCCGCCCATGTAAAATAACCGATCTGTTAATTTATGAGATACTCAACGTCATAGTAGTAACGAGGTGTTTTCTTACATTTTTTGAACAGGTATATACTGGCAGAAAAGCTCGCCAATTTGAATCCGTTTCCACGAAAGAAGAGGTGTTATCCATGCCTTACAACAACTCGACGGTCGCCGCGTACAGCGCGGGAGTGCTGCTATTTAGTTTGTTCGCAGGACTCATCGGTCTCATCTTTGCTATTGTCATTTATTGGAAGATTTTCTCCAAAGCCGGCTACAGTGGTGCCAGGAGCCTTTTGATGTTGATCCCTGTAGTCAACCTGATTATTATTATCATGTTCGCCTTCAGCGAGTGGCCGATCCACCGCGAACTCAATCAGTTGCGCCAGATGGCAGGAGCAAGACCCGGGGGCCAATATCCGCCGCAGTATCCACAACCCGGACAATACCCTCAACCACCACAATATCCACAATCTGGACAATACCCTCAGCAGTAATATCTGGGTCTGCATCCTTGCGGGTGAAAAAGGACGCACATGTGTAGGGACGCGATTGATCGCGTCCCTACAATTCACCCGGAAGCACGGAGAACCCACAGTTCACTAGTGGTCAGGAAGGATAGATACCGCGATGCAGTTTCATGTACAAACGCCAGGCATCGAGAAGACGACTATCGCCGCGCACATCCAGGCCAGGGGACTGCATGGCCTGCTGCTTTGTTCGCCAGAAAACGTCTATTACACGTCGGGTCTGCCCGTCCTGCCGGGAAGCGGCAATCCCATTCTTTACGCCCTCAGCAACCAGCTTCCCTCTTTCGTCTATATCAGCGCGCATGGCAAATTGACCCTGCTGTGCTGGATAGGCGCAACCCTGGGCTTCACGTTCGACGCGGACGACGTGCGCAGCTTCTTCAACCGCGAGAGCGCGCTCGACGAGCTTCAGGAGTTCTTGCAAGCAACTCTGCCGG
>DATLSI010000231.1:0-14671 GCA_035534255.1 Ktedonobacteraceae bacterium
CTGCTAAGCCGATGAGAGAGAGTAAAATATCAATAAGACGTTTGGAAATATAATAGAGCGCTGAAGGTTCGCGATCGATACTAGTGCTAATAGTGCTAACAGAAATTACAGTAGTTCCCATTACGTGAGTATCTTGAGCTATTTCACTCTGTTGCACTATGGTTTCAGTTGTTTGTTTCATACGATTGTCTCTCCCTACGCATTTAAGTGTTGGTTACTCCTGCTCCAGCACTTGAGGGTAGCTGGGTCTGCTCTTTCAAGACACTTGTTATTCTTGAGACCACTGGCGATAATAAAGCTCCGTTTCAGTTTGGAGCCAATGGCTTTCGAGTTGGTAACAATGTGCATTACACGCTCTCTACTCGCCTACGCCCACGCGGAGCAGTCATCGTCCCTATTTGCAAATTAAGCACGCGAATTTTGTACCCACAATGTAGCGAATGCCAGCAAAACGAGAATCACTGGGGTATGAGAACCATCAACAAATACAAAGTCTATTTTCCCCTGGTAAGGCGTGTAATCGAAAGCAGCAGAATCTCCGTATAACTGCTGAATTTTGTGCTCCCACACAGTTCCACGATAACGAGTTCCCGACGTTTCCTCTGCCTGCTCGTGAAGACTTAATGATAACGAATTAGACACAAGAGAACTGATTACTACTGATGGAACATATCCTTTCTTAAAAAACTGTCTTTCTCTAGACATTATTCCTGTGATGCTACGAACCATTTTTTATCTCCGATTTTTCTAAACTTTACAAACCTGAACATCATCACTGCAACGACGGTTATCTTCCATGAAAGCGGAATACCTCTACCAGCGTTTTCAAAACAATGATGACATCTAACCAGCAGGATCGGTGTTGGATATAGTAGAGATCGAATTGCAACTTTTTCATTTCCTTTTGATCCCCTTCGCCATAGCCAAACTTCACCTGGGCCCAGCCTGTCAGACCGGGTTTGACAGCCAGGCGACAGCGATACACCGGGTTTTGCTCTGCAATTCTGGTAGCAAACACTTCTCGTTCCGGGCGAGGTCCGATGAGGCTCATGTCTCTTCGCAGGATATTGAACACCTGCGGCAACTCATCCATGTGGGTTGCACGCAGCACTTTTCCGATACGAGTTAGCCGTAAATCACATTTTGTTGCCCCTGTCGCCTGCCTTCCACTCTCTGCATCCATCTGCATAGAGCGGAATTTATAGATACGAAACAGCTTCCCGCGAAATCCTAATCGTTCCTGGCTGTAAAAGATCGGCCCAGGCGAATCAAGGTAAATAAGCAGAGACATGAACGGCAAAATCAATACAAGCAGCACTGTACCCAATAGCCCAAAAATAAGGTCTAATGCCACATACCAGCACGAATAGGGGAATGAGACCCGCGCATCATATGCCAATGCCGGGTCCACCTGATCGGGACTATGCACATTCGGGACATCATCGTCGACGAGATCATAGGCCCGTAAGTTCTTCCTCTGAAGACCAGGTAACATACCTGCCTCCTTCCGCCCATTTTCATCGTAGTTACCTTTGTTCAGTATAAAAATGCAATAAAGTTAAATGTTTCTTTTTACTGCTTTTTCCTTGATACGCGGAGCGACGAGCGCACGCTCCGCCCCATCGCACCCGCGCGCGCCAACCACCGCAACTCTTACTGGCATAATGCGAGTACCTCTCTGACGATTGTGGCCAGATCATCTTCGCTGAGCGATGGATGCACCGGTATCGACAACACCTGGCGCGCCGCTTTTTCGGCTTCAGGCAGTTGCTGAGTCGCCCTTTCGGCGTGCCGTGTCGCCGTTAGTGTCGCCGCACCACCTCCATTCAGCGGACCGGTTGGCGTCTTCACAATTGTTGATATTTCCTCTTCGTCCAGTGGACGGGCAGCAACGCGGTAAAGATCTTTAGCTTCCTGGTAAAATGGTTGCTGGTGAATGAGACAGGGATAATGAACAGCCGTGCCGACGCCTCGTTCGAGCAACTGCTCAACCCATTCATCACGGTTGCTCCCATCAGGCACGCGAATGGTGTACTGGTGATAGACATGGCGATATTTTTCAAGCTCAACCGGCGTTTGCACAGAGGGGCCAAGATGCTCGCTCAGATACGCTGCATTCGAGCGGCGCTTTTCAGTAAACTGCTCCAATTTGTCGAGTTGAGCCAGCCCAATGGCGGCTTGCAATTCCGTCATACGCTGGTTAAAGCCAAGCGCGATGTGGCGATAGCGTTCCTTCTGCCCGTGGTTGCGCAGGAGACGCACGCGTTCAGCGATGACAGGATCGCTGGTAGTAACCATGCCGCCCTCACCCGTCGTCATATTTTTGGTGGGGTAAAAGGAAAAGCAGCCTGTGCCAAAGCTGCCCACAGGCTTTCCGCCAATGCTGGCCCCGTGCGCCTGGCACGCATCCTCGATAATGACCAGGTTATGCTCATCAGCGATCGCTTGCAGGAGTTCCATATTGCATGGATATCCATAAAGATGCACCGGCAAAATGGCTTTTGTGCGCGGCGTGATGGCCGCTTCTACCAGCGCCGGTTCAAGGTTATAGGTCTCCGGATCGATATCGACGAAGACAGGTGTCGCTCCCACAAGCAGAATAACGTTGGCGGTCGCGGCAAAACTAAATGGCGTGGTGATGACCTCGTCACCATATCCAATCTCGTGCGCGATCAGCGCGAGATGCAGCGCAGCCGTGCCCGATGAAACTGCCACGGCATCCTGCACCTGGCAGAGTTCCGCAAATCGCCGCTCAAAAGCGGCGACACGCTCTCCCTGCGCAAATTGCCCCGATTTCAGTACCGCGAGTACGGCTTCTTCTTCTTCTACTCCAATTTGAGGACGCGCGATAGGTATCATGATATCCACCCCTCACCTCCAAACTTCACCCGCTCAGCGTTTAACACGCAACCGTCGTAGATTACCTACTCACAGTATATAAGTCACTTCAATTGAGTACCTTCTATTTTCAGCCTGGCTCAAACGTGACGTTTGGCGCGCTTTGAACGTAATATCAATAGAGATGCGGAAATTGACCTGTTGGCATCACATCAAGATGATGAATCATCCAGTAAGTCTCCATCGGGATACCATTTGGATGCCAATATTGGATATTAGAAACTGGTATTGCCCAATGCGCGTATTACTTAACGAGAGCCACTGAAAAGGTCATACCATCATCGCCAGCACCAAAACACGCGAAGATACAGTTAGAACCTGATTCGATCTAAGGTAATTACCTGATGTGACCAGTTTCAGTTGTCTATACAATGGAATTAGCACACTAATGTTCAGCACACATATGCAATCAGTCTATGCATGCTGACCACGGAGCCAAACGGAGGAGTCCGGCAGCTGTTTTTGTCGGGGAGTTTCCCAAAGGGAGCGTGGAAAATGGCAATAGATAATCCTGCAAGAGATGCGTCAAGCGCCTTACTGAATGCGCTGCGCAACGCGTCCAACTCGACTAACAGGGAGAAGAGCGACGCATTTTTTGGTCAAAGAATCGCCAGGCGAGACACTGAGCCTCTCATGTCGATTGAGTCACCACTGAATGACGTGGATAGCGAAGTGTTTATCGATACCTCAGAAGGTGTAGAAGAGACGATTGAAAGCGAGGCGATTGAAGACGCACCCGCGCGCATTCGCCGCAGCCGCGCGTCAGGGGCGCGCGCGACAACTGGCTCTGAGGATGCTTTTCAGAGCTACCTGCGCGATATTCGCAGTCTCGGTCTGTTAACCCATGCTGAAGAGGTTGACCTTGCTCAGCGAGCCGCAGCCGGAGACGGCATGGCCCGCCGCACGTTGATCGAATCGAATTTGCGGCTCGTCATTGCGATTGCGCGCCGCTACACCAGCACCGGCGTTCCCTTGATTGACCTCATCCAGGAGGGCAACCTTGGTTTAATGCGCGCCGCCGAGAAATTCGATTACCGGCGTGGATGTCACTTTGGCACCTATGCCACGTGGTGGATTCGCCAGGCCGTCAGCCGGGCGGCGGGCGAGCAGTCCCGTCTGATCCACCTGCCGGAACACGTCGCGACCCGCCTGCGCAAGGTGAGGCGCATTGCGGCACAACTCTCACAGGAAAACGGACTTGATCCGCTTCCCGAGCAGATAGCCGATGCCTGCAATATCGGACTCGAAGAAGTCATAGACCTGATGGGCATTATCGAACAACCCGTCTCGCTCGATGCGCCCGTCGATGACGAGGCCCGTTACTCGCTGGGAGATACACTCGAAGATAGTGCAGCGCCCGCGCCAGCCGAAACCGCGTCGCAGCATCTGCTGGGCGAAGAACTTCACCGCGCCCTTGTCCTGCTCACGCCGCGCGAACGCAGCGTAATCATCCTGCGCTACGGCATCGGTGACGGTCGCAGCCGCACACTACTGGAAGTGGGTAAAGAACTGGGCATCTCACGCGAACGCGTGCGCCAGCTTGAAGTCGTTGCCCTCATGAAGTTGCGCGGCATCAGTGGCAATAACGCTTTGAAAGAGTGCGTGTAGCTCCCTCGAAGGCGACCGCAAAAGCCTCCAGGTCGACCGCAAGGGTACGCCCGTACAATACACGATTATAGCGGAGCAAGCTCCGTGTATTGTACGGGCGTACCCTTGCGGTCGCCCTGGTTGGGGACGGCTTGTCGCACTGGCACACCGGTATTAATTCACATCTCCACAATTTTTCCTCATCGCATCTCGACGAAACAACCAAACTATGCTACACTGCTTTTAAGCGAAATAGGCCAAAACTATTGATTCTAGCAGAAATAGTTTCGATAAAGGAGTATGCAAACCGATGGAAACCTGTACATCTTGTGGCAATGATGTAACCGGCAAGAAATTTTGCCCGGAGTGCGGAATACCTGTGCAGGTGGCAGCCGCGCCCGTCGCGGAAGCAGCAACCAGCACCTGTCCTCGTTGTAACGGCATCATCAAAGCAGGCGCTGCATTTTGTATGCACTGCGGATCATCACTCACCAAACAAACCATGGTTGCAACTGCCCAATCACAGCCAATGGCTCCCACAATCCAATCACAGCCAATGGCTCCCACAATCCAATCACAACCACTTACCCGCCAGTGCGTTGCCTGTCATACCGAAGTTCCAGTTGACACCGCGTTCTGCACCAATTGCGGTCAGTCCATGCAGGTTGCAACAGCGCCATCCGCTCCGGCGTCTACCGCGCCAGCCTATTGTAACAACTGCGGGCGGCAGAACGCGGCTGGAGTGCGCTTCTGTGGAGGATGCGGAAGCCCACTGGGAGTGGGAGCGGGAACCCCCGCACCCGCCGGGCAAGTGTATCCCCAGACAGGCCCGTATGGCCAGCCCTCGCAACCCTATGCATCACAATATGACCAGTCGCAATACGGCGCGCCGTACCAGCAGCCTGGCACACAGTACCCGCCGCAGCAGTACGGGCAGATGGGATACCAGCAACAGCCAATGGTGGGTCAGCAGCCCATGATTTTGCGTTGCCCCGTGTGTATGGCGATGTCTCCGCTAGGCACAGCCAACTGCCCAGGTTGCCGCACCAACCTCGCCGGTGTTGTTCCCACGCCCGCGGGTATGGCAGCGCAAGGACAGCAGCAAGGTGGTCTGGGTGGCCTTTTCCAGGGGCAGGGCGGCGGTATGGCCATGGGCGCATTAGGGGGCGCAGCCGCGGTCATCGGAGGCGAAATGCTCCTGCACGGCTTCGAGAACGAACATGAACGCCGCTACGATGGTAATGGCGGCGGCGGCATGTTGGGCGATCTCGGAGGTCTGGCAAACGATATCGGCCTGTTCTAGCTTTTCAGGGCGACCCTCGCTGGTCGCCCTATTCGCGCCTATTCGCACCGGCCAGCCCTCTTACCACCCAAAATGGCTATACTTCTCCCCTCTATCCGTTGCCTGGTACGCTCAAACCGTCTATAATGATGTGACGTGCTCAACAGAAGCACGTCATAAAAGAAAGTATCTAGATTCAATGCAATATCAGCGAACTACCTTGCAAAACGGGCTGCGCTTACTGACCGCGCCTATGCAGGGGATGCGTTCCGCGAGCATAGCCCTGATTTTTACCGTTGGTTCACGTTATGAAAGCCGGGAATATGCGGGCATCTCGCACTTTATCGAACACATGTTGTTCAAAGGCTCGCAGCACTATCCTACCGCCAGGCTCATATCTGAGACCATCGAGGGAGTCGGCGGTATCTTTAATGGGAGTACCGATAAAGAACTGACCATCTACACGGCGCGCGTCCCCGGCGAAGACCTGCCAACCGTCATGGAAGTACTCGCCGACATGGTACGCAGGCCGCTCTTTGACCCGAACGAAATAGAAAAGGAACGCGGCGTTATCATCGAAGAACTGAGTTCCACGCGCGACGACCCGCAAGAGTGGGTCAGTCTGCTGATCGATGAAACTATGTGGCCTACCTTACCGTTGGGGCGCGATGATGCCGGTTTTATCGAGACAGTGGCCCGTATTCAACGGCAAGATTTGTTGAGCTGCTTAGATGAATACTATCGACCAAATTCGTTAATTATTAGTGTGGCGGGGAACATCGACGTTGCTCAGATTATAGAGCTAACCGAACAACTTTTCGGCGATTGGGAAGCCGGGCCGCGCAAAGAGTGGGGGGAGAGCTTTCCACCACAAGATACCGTGCCTGTCTCGGTCATTCAGAAAGAGACTGAACAGGCCAATATCTGCCTGGGAACGCTGGGTATCTCTTATACGTCGCCCGATTATTATGCCTTTATGTTAACTAATGCCATCCTGGGCGAAGGAATGAGTTCGCGCCTCTTCCAGACTATTCGGGAAGAGCAGGGGTTAGCCTACGATATCGGAAGCTACTTTAATAGCTATGCGGAAACGGGTAACTTCGTTGTCAGCGCCGGCGTAGACCCCGATCAGGCAGAGCCTGCCATACGCGCCATCATCAGCGAGTTATCCCGCATCTGCCTGGAACCCGTGCCGGAAGATGAACTGAACCGTATCAAGGCCTATATACGAGGAAATATTATCCTGGGATTGGAAGGAACCGCGCAGGTCGCTTCCTGGCTGGGCAGCCAGGAGTACTCTCGCGGCATTATTATTCCGGTTGATGAGATTGTAGCAAAAATTGATGCCGTTACCGTCAGTGACATTCAGCGCATCGCGCAATATTGTTTTGCGCCTGAATGGCGACGCCTGGCGATAATCGGCCCTTATGCATCTGGGAGTGCGGAACATTTTGCAGAGTTGCTCAAGGGTGGCAACTAAACGCCTGTAATCAAGAGGGTACTGCGCAATGCTGCCCTCGTGGTAATGGCGGAAGACAGGAGATGGTTTTTATGGCGCAAATAACGCTTCGTGATCGTATTCAAAGTATTGAAGATGCCATCAGCGCGGGTCAGATCGACGACGCGATGGCCAACTGCCAGCAGATACTCGCCTCTTACCCCGACGCGCTCGAAATCCAACGCCTGTTAGGTGAAGTATATCTCGCGCAAGGGCGCCTGGAGGAAGCGCAACAAGCCTTTGACTGGATTCTGGTGAATGATCCTGAGAACGTTATCGCCTATTGTGACCGCGCTCTCATTTGTGAACACCTCTCCGACATCGATACCGCGCTAGACTGCTACCAGCAAGCCTATGAGTTGAGCCGGGGCAACAGCCAGATTCGCCAGGAATTTAACCAGTTAAGCGCCAGGACTGGTCAACAGGAGTTTATGCTGTCACGAGCCGGTCTTGCCCGCCTTTACATGCGCGGCGACCTGCTCACCCAGGCATTGCAGGAATGGGAAGCAGTGCTAGCAGCCTCGCCAGATCGAATGGATGCCCGCCTGGGTTTGATGGAGACTTGCTGGCGCGAGGGGCTTTACGACCAGGTTGAACAAATGGCCTCACGCATCCTCGAAGATATTCCAAACTGCGAAAAAGCTCTATTGTTGCTAGCCCATGTGGCATCAGCATTTAATATGCAGCGCGCACGCGAACTGGTGCAGCGCGCCGAATTGCTCGACCCCGAACTGGTAATGGCCCAGGAATTGTTCAGCGACCTTGCTGCAAGCCAACCCAACGACCCATTTCTGGCGATTGTGAGACGCTCGCCCATCGTCTTACAGGAACAGACAAATGGCAATGGCAAGCATATTGAAGCGATCAACACATTGCAGTACCCCGCGGTAGAAGTCAAAGAGGCGGCTCTGGCTCGCGAAGATGCCTCTGGCGATAGGCTCTACAACTGGAACTCACAAGACGCATTAAGCGAACTGGATACCAGATCAATGGCGCGCACAAGCTCGTCGCCAGATCACGAAGCCCCTGCACCCGCGACCTGGTTGGAAAACGCGAATATTGAGCAGGTGAATCAGGCCGAACAAAAGCAGCCCGGAGACGATTTTGACGCCTGGGCCTCGCAGCAAGACATCGACGATGATTATGACCCGGCTCTCCTGGAGCAGCAGCCCTGGTTCCAGGCCGAACAATCGACAACTGTAGCCCCCGCCAATGAGCAGGCACAGGACGATGCCCGGCCGGACCTGCCTCCGGCGCATGATTCATGGGACGCCCCGGCTCAACCGCATAAGGAGGAGGTTCCTGCTCCTCCAGCCTGGCTCGACATGCTCACAAAGAACGAGCGGCGCCAGCCTGAACAGAGCGCTCCGGCGACGCAAACACACGAAGCAGCCCACACTGCTTCTCAACCGCAACCCGATATCATGCCAGCGTCCAAACAGTCCTGGGAAGACGTTCAGCCGGTGCCTACTTCGTCAGAAGTCAAGGATGCCGTGCCATCATTCTTTTTTGCATCTGAAGACAAAGATGAAGAGGATATAAGCTGGCCAGAATGGCTCAAATCGCTCGGCGCGGAATCCATAGAACCCGCGGCTCCCGCTCCCGAACCGGAAGTTCCGGCGCAATCGCCCTATTATAGCGCGTGGAGTGATCTACAGCAGTCACTCTCTGCCGCTATTCAGAATCCGTCACCTTTCGAGAACTGGCTCGATCAATCGCAGTCCGCTCCCGCCACACCGGAGTCCCGGCAAGAAACAAGCTACGATCCCTGGGCCATTCAGCCCGAAGCGGATTCGTTTGCTGCGCAGGAACCTGCCCAATTCGGTACATGGCAAGAGCAGATCGATCATACCATGTCTGAGAGCGAACAAGAACACCTGGCTACCCTGGAAACATTGGAGCAAAGCCTGCTTTCAAAGGGCTTTGTGCCATTGCAACCGGGTTCCCTCTCGACTATCGCGCAGGAGTCAGGGCTTGCTGCATCGACACCAGAGAGCAGCATCGACGCCGCCGGGGCAAATCCCAGCGAAGAAAACGCTTCCTCAGTGGAGTCGGTGTCGCCTGCTACGCCATCAGCGCCCCTCGAGCAGCCGTGGTGGAACAGCGCGCCATTACAGGCACCCACAGCGCCGACGCCGCTTAACACTCCCGCTGAGCCGCGGTCCATTCCTGTAGTGAATACGCAGGAAGCGCAAACGACAGTGCCAGCAACAAACCGCGTCGAGCAACCCGCCGCTGAAGCTCCACAGGCGGCCACTCATCGCGCAGATTCCCTGCTCGAAAATGAACTGGAAACCACCATGAGACGCCCGGCAATACGGCTGCAACCCCTGCAAACACCGCCAACAAGTATGGATAAAAGCTATCCTGCCGGCAAAGGTCGCCCCTCCGAACGCGGCACTGGTGGCAACAATACAGGTCCAGGGGAGCATAATTTGAGCAATAAAGAGCAGTTGGTGAAAGGCTATCAATACCAACTCGCGGGCGCGTATGACAACGCCATGCAGGAGTATCGCGTAACTATTCGTAACGCCCCGGAACTGCTGGATGAGGTCATCAGCAACCTACGCGCTCTGCTCAAACTGGCCCCCAGATATACAGCAGGCTACCGCGTGCTGGGAGACGCCTACATGCGTCAGGGAGAATACTTGCAGGCGATGGAGGCATATAACAAGGCCCTGACAATGGCGAAGAAAGCGAAAAGTCAGAGTCATTAGTCAGACAAAGACAGGAGACAAAGGTGGAGACAATTCTTCAACGATTGACCGACCTTGATGAAATTACCGGCGCTCTGATTATTGGTAAAGATGGGCTGATCGTTGCTGGTGCGCTACCAGGTGATGATGAGGATATGTTGGGAGCTATGTCAGCAGCAATCTTCGGCTCCATTGCCAGCTACACGGCGCAGGCTGTTCATAGCGAGACCCGCCACGTCATCATCGAAACACACACTGGCAGCATCCAGTTTGCCGAAGTGGGCGATCTAATTCTAGTAATCACCGCCGGCCCCGGCAGCAACACCGGACGCGTGCGCCTCGAAATGAAAAAAGCCAGCCAAAAACTCGCGGACCTGGTAGCAACATACTAAGCCCGCATCAGCACAGGTAGGAACGCGGGCGGTGTAGAGTGGACGGGTGAACCCTTGTGGGCGTCCTTTTGCGAGCTTGCTCAAAACGTTGGAGAACAGATGACAAGCAGTTTGCTTGTATTAATGGGCAGGCGATGGAGCTTCTTCTGAAGAGGTATTTCTGGATTGTGTCTTCTTAGTGTGCGCGTTATTATTTGTCAGACGCCAACAACACGATTTGCTATGTAAACAGCGGTCTTGCTCTTCAAGCGTAATGGGCGGCGTTCCTTGCATACAGAACACCTGGTACATCGGCTCGCCTGCCGCCGCGTCATTGCAGGGAAACCAGCGTTCGCGGTATTGGGGACAGGCGTTTCTATGCTTGCGCCAATTAGAATTTTCAGATGGGTTAGTTTCGATGGTACCGGCCAACAATGCATCCTTCCTGGTTAACATGTTTGAAAGTGAATATGCGTTGGAAATAGTATACCACACTTTAGCCTGAATCACCCTCAAAAAAGCTCTCTATTTTCATCTTCATATTACTCGTTGTACTCTACTCACCTGTGATAAGATAAGAATAAACTAAAGGAACTCCTTTGATCGAATCAACACCAGATAATCAGCAGATACAACCAGATATCACCGAAAATAAGGCCCCCTGGACGATTCGCCAGACATGGCAGGGCATCTTATTGACTATGTTGCCCTGGATGGCGCTGGCATTCGCGCTCAACAACCTCGGAGGCTCAACCAACTCGACAGCGCCATTATCATTCGCTTTAGATCTGAGCGGGGCAATCATAACCCTTATCTTCACAGCCCTGATCGAGGGAGCCTTCATAATTGCCCCTTTCTACTATGCTAACAAAGCTTTCAGCGCTCTGAAACCACGCGCTCGACTGGTTTTCAAGGCGCTCGGCTTTCGTAAAACCCCTCTACGCGGCGTTGTCTTCTGGATCGTCGTATTGATGTTGGCTATATTCGCCGTGAATTTCCTCTACTCGGTTGTGATTACCTACTTCCACCTCAACCTGCAAACCAACGACCAGGTACTTCTTGCACATAGCAAGCAGGAGCCATTAACCACCTATGCCACACTCTTCGCGGCTGTATTCATCGCGCCATTTTGTGAGGAAATATTCTTTCGAGGCTTTGTCTTTCCGGGCTTGCGCAAGAACATGCCCGTAGGTGCGGCAATCATCGTGAGTTCCCTGCTTTTCGCCGTTGCGCACGCCGACCCGGGTTCATTTCCTGTGTTGCTGATTATCGGCCTCGCGCTGGCCTTCATTCGCTGGCGCACCGCTTCGATCTGGCCCGGCATGTTACTGCACATGCTCAATAACGGCATTGGAGCTGCCAGTATTTTACTGGTAATGTGGGGAGCAACTAAACCTTGAATATCTTGTAATATGCCAATGTCCTACGCAGCTACATACTGACGAATATCTACCTGTACACCCAGCTTGATCGCCTCTTCTGCCATCTGCAAAAGGCGATCAGTGGTCTCTTCATCCATATACCCTTCGCCACAATTCTGACAAACATCTGCGGGCACATTTTTGAAAACAAGCGTCGTTTTATCTCGTTCAAGCAAAATCGAGGTCGTACCTGGGACAGTTTCCCCATTTTTGCAAATTACACACTTCACAGTTTTTTTCTCCTCAAATTGGGTTCCCACTGATCCAGGTCAGGATCATAAACAGTTACGATATACAGCTTTTGCTCTTTTACATCTACCTGCGATACACTACTAACATACTCGAAGTGAAAATAGTCGTCAAGTGAATTAGGTGTGAGTGCGTTTGTGACGCACTCACACCGCTTCTTACCCTAATTCTTACGACGATCCTCAACGCGGGCGCTGGCGGTTTTCGACTCGCCGCCGCTGGCACGCGGCAGGCTGTCGGCGGCAACCAGCTCGACATGTGGCGAGTTGCCCGTAATGGTTTTCACCGCTTCGGCCATCTCGCGCGACACGGCCTGATTGCGCGCGCTATCGCTGAGAATAGAGGCATCCTTCACCTCAACCTTCAAATCGAACGTATCCAGATCAGCACGTTTGTCCACGATAATGCGGAAGTTCGCGCCCGTTTCGGGGAACTTCACCAGCGCGGCTTCAACCTGGCTGGGGAAGACGATCAAGCCGCGAATCGAAACGGCATCATCGCTGCGACCCTTGATAGCTGCGATCTTGGGATGCGTGCGACCACAGGCGCAGCGCTCTTCCCACCACACACGCGAGAGGTCGCGACTGCGATAGCGGATCATAGCGGTGCCGTCTGCCGTGAGCCATGACCAGACCAGCTCGCCATCCTTGCCTTCAGGCATCCACTCGCCCGTGTCAGGGTTGATACACTCCACCAGGAACGCATCAGCCCAGGCGTGCATACCGTCGCGTGTCTCACACTCGCAGGTCATGCCCGGTCCGAGAAATTCAGTCATGCCAAACTCGTCGTAGGCCGTGATATTGAAGAGTTCCTCCAACTTCATACGCGTCTCCCACGGCCAGGGTTCCGCGCCGAACAGTCCATATTTAAGCTTAGTTTCCCTGAAATCGATCCCGCGCTCGCGTGCCTTCCCACCCACGTAGAGACCCACCGACGGCGTCATACACATCGAAGTCACGCCGAAATCAACAATGAAGTCGATCATGCGATCATACTGGCGCGCATCAGAACCCATCGGAATGGCCATCACATCCATCTCCATCGCCCCGTAGTGGAAGCCAAAGCCGCCCGTCGCCATGCCATAGCCATAGCAGTTCATCAAAATATCGCCGGGGCGCATGCCGGTCATCCACAGTTCGCGCGCATTAAGGTCGGCCCAGTATTTGATATCCTTTTTGGTTGCGAACACAGGCACACTCTTGCCAGTGGTGCCACTGGTGGCGTGAACCTCGACCGGGCCATCCTTATCGCCTGGCTTCTTGAAGGCCATCCCATAGGGATAGGCGGCACGCACCGTCTTCTTTTCGAGGAACGGCAACTTTTGAATGTCCTCTAACGCCTTGATATCCGAGGGCTTGACTCCGGCTTCATCGTAGAGATCGCGATAAAACTTGTTCTGTGAATACGCGCGCTCGACAATCGCCTTGAGACGCTCCAGCTGCAGTGCTTTCAGCTTGTCCTTTGGAAGCGTCTCCATTTCTTCGTTGAAGAACTTACGATCACTCATCGGATAAATGCCTCCAGGTTCTAAAAATCCCACTCCAGCTCGCATCCCAACGCGGCGGCGATGCGTTCCATGTGGGTCATAACGTCATCGAGGTACAGGCTTTTGTTCACCAGGTCAACCGTACCATCAGGGTTGAAATAGGTGGGCGGAAAAGCGAGATCGTGAGGAATAAGACGCAGGCCGCGTGGCCCCAAATCCAGCCATTGGCCGATATCCAGGGGTTCTAATGTACTGCGCAATAACTCTTTATCCCTGCCCACTTCAAGAGGTAAAAGTGAGCAGGACACAGTAGAAAATCCGTAATCCATGCCGTACATGGCGCAGCCTGAAACCGCGCCGTGCCTCCCTCCATCTTTACTATTGGTTGCATCGTTGCACGCGAGAAACGCTGTACATGGCCAGGGACTCTTTCCAGGCCATATTGTATCATTCCAGTCGGCAAGGCGTCTATAGTATCTCTACTATTGTGATGTGATATGATGTGGTGAAAAAGGAACAGGAGCCTGCGCGTAATGGCAGATACAATTCAAGCGGTGATCTGGGACCTGGACGGTGTGATTATCGATAGCGCGGACGAACATCGCCGCGCCTGGCAACGCCTGGCAAAAGAAACCGACATTCCCTTCACAGACGCCGATTTCTGGGCGACCTTTGGCAAACGTAACGACGATATCATCCCATTCCACTGGGGCGATGTTTCAAAAGAGCAACTCAACGAACTGGCAAACCGCAAAGAACTCTATTTCCGCGAATTTGTACGCGAGGCAGCCGCGCCCCTGCCAGGCTCGATGGAATTGATGCGCGCACTGCACGAAGCAGGTTTCCCCCAGGCGCTGGCCTCCTCTACACCTATAGAGAACATTCAACTCATCAGGGTATTATTGAACCTGGACCAATACCTCTCCGCGCTGGTGTCAGGTGAGATGGTTGCGCGCGGCAAACCCGCCCCTGACATCTTCTTGCAAGCCGCCAGCGAACTCCACATGCCACCAGCCGTTTGCCTTGTAATCGAAGACGCCGTGGCGGGTGTACAGGCAGCGCTTGCAGCCGGCATGCGCTGTATCGCCGTTGCAGGCGAGCGCGACCTGCCCGGCCTGCGCGCCGCTGACCTGCTGGTCAAGAGTCTGACCGGGGTGGACGTGGAGCGCGTGCGCACCATGCC